>JAGQZV010000199.1 GCA_020435295.1 Bdellovibrionales bacterium
CAAAAAAATTTCCTTGACAGAGGGGGTCAGTCGCCCAAGAATACGGACTGGATCATCGGTGTGTTTGACTGTCTTGGGCTCTAACAGGTTGCAAAGAAATCAAATGCGCTAAACATGGGGTTGGGTAGAGAAGGCCGTGATTTCCTTCACCGGTTCTTCGTTCCAGATGTCTTTACAGGCGGAGCGGGGTTCAGCTCTAGGGGTGCGGTTGCAGGAGGTCTGACGCCTTCATCGAAGGTTGTCTCACGTGTAAATGTTTGCTTGTGAAGGCATTTTGATGGGGGATCTGGGAGAAGGCAATTCGGTTGCAAAATCTCTTCCATGCTCCAATGGGGAAACTCAAATAGTCCTTACAGGTTGGGGGTAAAAACATGGAGAAGGCTAAAATCATTAAAAGATATCAAAATCGTAAACTATACGACACAGACGCAAGCTGCTATGTCACGCTCGACGAAATTGCGGAAATGATTCAGCAAGGCGAAGAAGTGACAGTCGTAGATAATCGAAATCAAAAGGATATCACGGCGGCAACGTTGACGCAGATCATTTTTGAGAAGCAGAAACGTTCTGAAGCGCCGATTCCGATTTCGACGTTGCGTCACATCATCCAACAGGGTGATGGTTCATTTAGTTCTTTTCTTTCCAAGTCCGGGGATGGTAATCAGCTTGACCTGATCCAGACTTTGGAATCTCAGGTCAAGGACCTGAGTGTGAAGCTGTCAGATCTTGAGCAGAAAGCGGGCATGGTTCCTGGCAAGGAAGCCCACGCTGCCAAGACTGCAGAAGTCTAAGCACCTTCTTTTTCCGCTCCAAGCTTGCGGGCAATAGAAGGGCTTGGAGCGGAATTCATTTTTTGGGATAATAAGATAAGCTCCCCTATCGGGTTCGTGAGTGAGAATAATTCTTACCTACGCTTTCTTATTCGGGCGCTTTCTCTTGTCGCGGTGTGCATGCCTGCTTCGCCAGGAAGCCTAAAGCGGCAATAAGGTGCCCCCCTATCGAGGATAGGGTTAAGAATTATCCGACCACGGCCCATTGATGGGGGAGTGACTACTCACCATGATGACAAGCGATCGAACTATTCGCTGGATTGAGAACCTCGCTGAGCAGGAACTGCTGATCAAGTCGGGGGAAAAGTCTTCCATAGATATTTCTACGACTAAGGAGGAAGTACTTTCCGTAGAAACCGGTAATTTCGTACAAGACCTCCTGCACCAGTTTGAGTACCTTGTGCGTTTGTTTAATTCGCGAGTGGACTCCGACGGTCTCCAAATCAAGTTAGTTCGCGGGTCGGATTCTGGATCGGGCTTTTCGTTAATTCGTAATCGAATGAAGTTGACGCTTTCCGCACCTTCCCCAGGGCGCATTCAACTCGGCTGTATGAAAATCGTTGAGGAGGGTGCGGCGATGCCCCCAAAAACGACCGTCATGTTTACCGGGGTAATAGAGTCCGAGTTCGGTACCTTTCATGACGTGGAATGGTATTTTCTCGGGGCCAAGGTGGGCGCCGAACAGGTAGCGCGTCACTACCTGACAGAATTCATTCAGGCCAGCCGCTAGGTACCACGTTCCTTTTGTCACATCCTTGTGGATTGTTTTTGAAGGTGTCTGTTTCCATCCTTTCAGACCGATTTCCCAACCTCGTGGCCTCACCGCGCTGCACACTTTGATGGCATCGTTTTCGCAACCTTCCAGCGGGTGGAGGAAAGTTTATGGGAAAACGAAACCGCGGACAGGGCCTCGTTGAGTACCTCATACTTGTGTGCTTGCTAGCTGTCGCTACGATTGCGGTTGTCAGCGTAGTTGGCCAAAACATCCGGGCACGCTACGCAAATATATCGGCGGCACTACAAGGCAAAAAAGGCAGAGAGAAAATGGAATCTGTGGAAGCGGATTCCTATGAGCTGCGCGGCTTTGATGACTTTATGGAGAGTGCTAGCAAACAGGGTGGGCACTAAGGATGCGCCGGAGAGGCAGTCTAGTCCTGGAGGCGAGCTTTTGCTTACTTCCCACTGTTTTTGTCGTTGTCCTAAACTTGGAACTTGCACGGCGGGCCACATTGGAAGCGAGTTTGCATTACGCTACCTTTGAATGGGTGCGTGGTTGGATCTACGGTTTGTCGGAAATTCAAAGCCGCAAGCGCGTAGGAGCTTTTCTCTTGAAGGCGTACTGGCCGGGAGTGGCACCGCACCCTTTGCAGTGGAAAATCCGAAGAAATGCGCGACGGCAGTGGGTAGGGACTCTTCACTACCGGTACCGAATGTTTTTGGAGTGGCCGGGACGGCACCACTTCGAGGTGACTCGACAGTGCATTTTGTGTTGTTAAGTTTCGGCGTGCTTTTGTTCTGGTTACCGCTTGGGAGCCACAATCTACTCGAAAGTGCCTATCTAGCGGAGCGTCTGCGCATATCTATAGACAACTTCGGGATTCGCGTGGGCCAATCCGATCGGGCTTTGCTGAACGAGGTTCGGAAGATGCGCGATGTCTTGGACAGAACTGAACGGGCGCACCATGCTTTGCACACTTGTGCGCAGGCTAAGGTGCCCAAATGCATCGCTGCTGATCTGGCGTTGGAAAAGGCAATTGAGGCGAAGATTTTGGCCTTTAGATCACGCGTTGCATGGAAGTGGGCCGTCGCCCCAGTAGAGGCGCGTCGCGTGCTTTTGGGTGAGAGTGTGTGCGAGTTGATACGATCACCAAGTGCACCGGTAACGTGGGAGCGCTGTCGCGTGTGTGGCTTGGCAACGAAAGTACGCGTGGAGTCGTCAACCGTAGATACGAAGGTTAGCGTCTGCTCCCAACAGGGAGCGAAGGTGTCAATGAAAATTGAAATTCAGCAGGAAGACGATGCGTGGCAGTACGCCTTTCGTTTGGAAGAGTAAAGGCGCCATTCTGCTCGAAACACTTTGGGTGCTTATTCTTGCGGTTTCAGTCGCTTGGTTTCATACGGAGGTAATGATTCGATGGAGAGAAAAGTTCGACTGGCTTCAGCAACAGCGCCTTCGGTACGATGGGAAGCGTTATCCCGATTGGGTAGACAGTGGAAACGACAGGTGAGTCGTCCAATAGTTCTTTTACCTTTCTTCATTGCCGTTTGCATGACTGCAGCCGTGTATCCGGTCGTGGCTCAATGGTTATTCCCCCCGCTAGAGACCCCAATACGATACTTGGTAGCGCGCTATGATCTTGCCGAGGGGCATCTGCTCCAACTTTCTGACTTCAAACTCGCTACGGGTATTCGGGATGAACATGGCGCCATTAGCGATCAGGAGTTGCACCTAATTAAGGGAGCTCGCCTGCGGGCACAGCTTTCCGCGAATCGGGTGCTCCGCCAAGCCCATCTGCTCTTGTCTGCGAGCGTGACGGGGCTGGCACGAAGTGTTCCGCGCGGCTACCGGGCGTACCAAATCATGCTGTCAGAACGAATTTTCGTAGGCGCTGGCGATTTCGTAGATGTCGTTTCCGCGCCGGCCGACTTTCTCCCTCCTGAGATTGTGGCGGAGTCCCTCGAGGTGCTGCAAGTGCGCACTGGAAGGGAAATGAGCGTGCTCGTCGTAGCGGTGCACCGCAACGAAATTGGAAAACTGGAAATGGCCCAACAACGCGGTAAACTAAGCATAGCGCTTAGAAACCCACAGGATCACATTCGCGTGGCTGAGCAGCGTCATAAAAAGCGAAAACCCAGACCAACCATTGAAGTTTTAGCTGAGGACTAATCATGAAAGTGACCGCCTGGATATTGATACTCGTGACGATGGGGAGTCCCTCCTGGGCTTATTCTCTTAGCCTGGAGAGTTATCCCACTCCGGTGGGAATCCTAAGCTTGAACGAGCTTGAGGGGCGCGACGATAGTGTAGCCCTATCAAGGATTGAGCGAAGTATCGAAAAGTGGCTGGACCGGTTACCCATCGATGCAGCGGCCCACCCGCTCGTGGCGCCGCAAAGCGATCGGGAGCTACACGATGAACTGGTTCGCCTGAGGCTGAACCAACTCTGGGAGCGGTTCTATTCGGCCGTAGAAGCTAGGCCGGAGCAAGCCACATCTATGCTGAGTACGTTGGAGCAGCCCGACGTACTCGCGTTTTTGAAGGGCGAATTCGCCGGTCCGTTTCGGCAACAAGCCTTTCTGGCCCGTGCCGCGCTGGAGTGGCGGATGGGGCGCAAAGACTCCGCGAACTCGTACCTCAAGGCGGCGGTGTACGAGCACCCAATGGGCTTGGTGCCGCAAATTCCGGAGTGGGGTTGGGACGGGGAGGTCGCCGATTCGACCTCGATGGAACAGGAACTTTCGAAGATTGTCACTCAGACACGGCGGCCGTGCCGGTTGCATTTGAGTGCGCAGCCGTCCACCGCCCAGTTGTCGTTAAACGGTTTTTCGGTCGAGTCCGGCTCAGCACTTCGTCTTCTCGCCAGAGAAAACCTCTACGTCCGGGCGGAAGCCCCGGGCTATCAGCCGCAAACACGCACAATTTCGTGTAAGAAGCTCGGGGTGCGCGGTCTCGGGCTTACATTAGCTCAGGCTAATCGCCCCACTCCGAGCTTGGCTCGGGTCGCTAGCGAAAACTCGGTCAAGAGCTTGCTGGTGATTACGCCGTCCGGTGAGCAGGCTAAGATTTTTTTGCTCACCCCTGGTCTCAGGGTGGATGAAGTTCCCACTTCCAAACCTCTGCTGTTAGCTGATTTTCAAGAGGCGAACAACGTCGACAAACTTCCAATTGCCACAGACGGTTTTAGTTCGCTTGTTGAGGCACACCGCGTGGCGTGGCTCGATAGGCGCGATCCTCTTCAGCCCGCCGGGGCATTTGCGAACCAGCTAGAAACGCAAGCCGGGCCCCGGTGGTATAATGACTGGAAAGTGTGGGCGGTGGTGGGCGGAATCTTGGGGGGGGTGTTGGTAGCGTACTTTGCGACCCAACGTCCTCAAGTCCAAACCAACCCCGCTGGCTTGCGGATTAGCATCGATTAGAAGGTCATAATGGAACACTCGAGCGGCAAGTTTCTTGTAAATTTTATCAACCAATTTTCACACACGGATTTGTTCTTTGGTGGGTGGTTTATCGTGACGGCTTTTTTTGTAGTCTTGATGATCAGATTTAGAAAACAAGGGGATCGGCGCAATTTTCGTGATACCCCCTACCAAATGAAGGACATGCGTCCCCCCGGCAAAGCGGTAGTCGCAAAAGATACACCCGATGAAAAAAGGACTAGCGTGCAAAAGCGCTAGGGCGAGTCCAAACGCCTGGAATCGATGTCCCGCACTTTTTGCAGACGCCGTTCTCCAAGGTGTTTTCGAGTACGTTAAACCCTCGCCGTTTGATAACGGGCTCCTTGCATCCGGGGCAGTAA
>JAGQZV010000200.1 GCA_020435295.1 Bdellovibrionales bacterium
CGAAATCGAGAAACTTCTCGACTCAGAAGAGTTGAACAACTACAGGCCCACGATGGAGTTTATTGGGAAGGCCATGCGCATTGACGACGCCATCGGCCGCTACATTGTTTATATCAAGGACACGATACACCCGGCCCACACCTTGGAAGGTATTCGAGTCGTCCTCGACTGCGCCAACGGTGCGGCTTACAAGGTGGCGCCTATTATCTTTGACGAACTCGGTGCCGAGGTTTTTGCTATCCACAACCGGCCGAACGGTCGCAATATCAATGAGCAATGCGGGGCGGTCAGCCCGCAGAGCATGTGCCGCGCGGTAAACGATCACCGTGCAGAGATTGGGATAGCTTTGGACGGTGACGCGGATCGCGTGGTGCTCTCCGATGAAAAGGGTGAACCGGTTGATGGGGATCAGATTCTTGCCATCTGCGCTACCCACATGCTGAAGAAGGGGCAACTCAAAAATAAGACGATCTGCGCCACCCCTATGAGTAACCTCGGCCTCGAACAAGCCGTAAGAGCGGCTGGGGGCAAGGTAATCACCGCAAAAGTGGGCGATCGGTACATCGTCGAGAAGATGGTTCAGGAAGGGCTAAACCTCGGTGGAGAGCAGTCCGGTCACATCGTGTTTTTGGATCACAATACGACCGGTGACGGCATGGTGGCGGCACTCAAGGTTCTTCAAGTGATGAAGGAGACGGGTAAGCCTTTGTCGGAGCTCAAGCGCGTGATGATCCAGTTTCCGCAGGTTCTTGAGAACGTCTATGTTCGCAAGAAGGAGCCCTTTGAAAAACACCCCGGCATCTTGGAGCGGATTAAGAAGGTAGAAACAGAGCTTTCGGACAAAGGACGGGTTTTGGTCCGCTACTCCGGTACAGAGCCTCTGGCGCGCGTAATGGTAGAGGGAGAGGACGCCAAACGCATCCGGGAATTTGCTCTAGATATTGCGCAAGAAATCCGAGCCAAACTGGGGTAAAACCCCCTCATGAAAGTGCTACTGACTGCGGCCCAAAGTCAGGCCGCGGATCGCTATACAATTGAAAACCTGCACCAACCGAGTCGCAAACTCATGGAGTCGGCGGCAGAGGCTGTCTTTCAGACCGTGAAGCGACAAGTGCCCGATCCGAAGACCCCCGGAGTCCTGATCGCAGGGCCGGGCAACAATGGGGGGGACGCTTTTGCGCTTGCCCGAATCCTAAAAGCAGCTGGCTACAGCTCGTTTCGCCTCTATTTAATTGGGGGGTCTAAGCTGTCTGCGGATGCGGCCGAGCAGCTGGACTTGTGGAAAAAAGCGGGCGGTCAGGTGCACGAAAGCGTGTCTTTTGACGCGGACGCCTTGGACGGGGCGGAATGGGTAGCGGATGGCCTCTTGGGAACCGGTTTGAACCGGCGGGTGGAGGGGGAATGGGCGCGCTGGATTGAAGGAATCAACGCTCGGAACGTGCCCCAGGTATTTGCGATTGATATCCCCAGTGGGCTCAATGCCGATACTGGGGCGGCGATGGGCTGTGCTGTCCGAGCCACCCACACCGTAACTTTTGGATCTTTAAAACGCGGCCTTGTTACGGGCGAAGCCGGCGACTATGTCGGTGAGCTTTCTTGCCACCCGATCGGTATCGTCCCTGGCGTTCCAGGCGCCGCTCTAGACTGTTTCCTCTTTGAAAAGAAAGACGCCAAGGACGCACTCCCAATTCGATCCTCTGCGGGGCACAAAGGTTCTTACGGGCATGTGTACCTTTGGGTAGGGGTCGAGGCGACTGAAGGCGCTGCGGGTCTGGCGGCCATTGCGGCCTACCGCGCGGGGAGTGGTTTGGTGACCCTCATTGCGGACCACCCGCTTACGAGCCTTCGGTCACGGTTGCCGGTTGAGCTAATGGCAAAAGAAGTGGAGTTAGACTTTTTATCAACTTTGTCTGCTTCAGATACGCTGGTGATTGGCCCGGGTCTCGGTACCGCGAAGGGAAGCTGGGGCAAGGTGCGGGCAGCACTGCTCTCCAAAGCGCGGTTGGTTCTGGACGCCGACGCGCTTAACGGGATCGCGATGCATGTTGAGGAAGCCTGCCAGTTGCTTCGAGAACGCACTAGCCCGACGGTCTGTACGCCGCACCCAAAGGAAGCCGCCCGCCTGCTTGGCGTGGACGCGGCCGTGGTGAACGCCGATCGCTACGGAGCCGTGCGCACGTTGGCCGATCGTTACCATGCGATCTTTGTCTTGAAGGGATGGGGTACGCTTCTTTGTCGCCCGCAGGGCCCGACATGGGTCGTGCAGCGGGGAAACAGCGCGCTTTCGAAAGGCGGTACTGGGGATCTGCTAAGTGGTATCGTGGGCTCACTTCTGGGACAAGGTACGGACGCTCTCTCTCTTTCCGCATTGGCCGTGTACGCGCATGGAAGGTGCGCCGAGCTTTGGAGCGAGCAGGCCGGCACGGAGCGCTCAGCACTGGCCAGCGATTTTGTTTCTCAACTGACTACAGTCTGGGCCGAACTGGAAAGGACCAAGCCGTGAGCCAGTGGCACAACATGGAAGAGATGCGCCAATTCGCAGAGGCCTTTGTAGGCGAACATTCGGGAGGAGCCTTTGGGCTTTGTGGCGATCTGGGAGCCGGAAAAACAAGCTTTGTTAGGGCTTGTGTGGAAGTGCTTGCTCGTAGAAACGCTTGTGCGGTCCCCCGGGTAATGAGCCCCAGTTTTGTAATTCACCAGCAATATGAGCTTAAGCCGACGGTAGATCATTTTGATTTGTATCGTCTAGAGAACGCTTCGGAAAAAGATCTGCTTGAAATCGGTTACTACGAGGCCCTTGCGCGGGCGGAAGCGGGGAATTTCTTGTTTGTCGAATGGCCGGAGAAAGCACAATCCTTAGACCTCTTACATCTGGACGCCACTCTCACGATTTCCCTTCGTGGAGACTGCCGAGACGTTCAACTGCAAAGTTTGCGCAGTTGAAAAGATCCGTTGGCCGGGAATCATGGCTATGGTAGCTAAGGATCTTTTACAGGAGGGGAGTGTGCCAGTTTATCTCGGTGTTTCTATCGCGAACTACCTTCTGGTGATGATCGGTGTGGCCCTCTGGTCGCACAAAAAAGTTAAAGACGAAAAAGATTTTATCGTTGCAGGAAGGCGCCTTCCGGCCAGCCTTGCGACCGCCACCTTACTAGCAACTTGGTTTGGGGCGGGCACACTACTGACGGCGACCGACGAGATACGCTACTCCGGACTTCCCGCCGCGGCCCTCGAACCCTACGGTGCTGGACTCTGCCTCATCCTCGCGGGACTGTTCTTCGCGCGCCCGTTGTGGGAAGCGCAGATCCTGACTCTTTCAGACTTCTATCGGAACCATTTCGGAAGAAAAGCTGAAGTGCTTTCGGTGTTTTTTACGGTTCCTGGTTACGTCGGGTGGATTGCAGTTCAGATTGTGGCGTGTGCCGGAATTATCGCGCTGATGTTTGGGATATCGATGCAGGCGGCGATCATTTCTGTGGCGGTGGTGGCCACCTTTTACACCTTGCTAGGGGGCATGTGGTCGGTCACGCTCACCGATGCAATTCAAATGGTCATCATTATGATCGGCGTCGTTATGCTCGGTTACACGACGCTGACGCATGCAGGGGGTGGCGACGGCTATGAAGGTATTCGCAGAATTTGGGAAGTCACTCCACCCAACATGCGCACGATGGTGCCCTACCATGACTTGCGTGAATTCTTTGCGTGGGGAAATTTGCTCGTGATCGCCTCCCTCGGAAATATTCCGGGGCAGGATTTAGCCCAGCGGATCTTCTCTTCCAAGTCGCCCCAGGCGGCCCGCAACGCGTGTTTGATGTCCGGGGCTCTCTATATAGTGCTCGGCACGATTCCGGTACTGATGGGACTTGCCGCACGCCAGTTACTCCCCGCGTCTGTTACCCAGGCCGTCCTTCCGGCGCTAGCCCAGGCGATGTTGTCGCCGGCAATGTCCGTCGTATTCGTACTGGCGGTGATTTCGGTTGTCCTTTCAACTATTGATAGCGCGATACTTGCAGCGGCGTGCCCACTCGCCGAGAATTTCTTGCGCAAGCATGTTCCTGAGCGAATTTCATCACTGAAGCTGTGTCAGTATTCTGTACTCGCCGTCAGTCTCTGCAGCCTCGCTTTGGCGCTTTCAGGAGCAAAGGCCTACGATCTGCTTGAGAAGTCCTACACCATTTCACTGGTCGGGCTCTTCGTGCCGCTTTGTGCGGGGCTTTATATGAAGCACAAGTTTGAGTCCTCGGCTTTATGGTCGATGGGTGTTGGGGTTGCGGTGTGGACTTTGGAGTTTTTCGTGGATGATTGGGTCCCCGTCGCTACCCTGGCTGTCGTCTCTAGTTTGCTCACCTACCTCGTGCATTCCCGCTGGATGGCGGCTCGCCAGAAGGCAATAAGCGCCAGCACGGCCGCTGCTGTGGGCTAGACGAAAACGCTCCGCGTTGACAGCCCGCAACAATCCTTGTATCCCCGATCTATTGGGATGGGGGTTGTATGGGGGAGCGAGCTGCTTTTCTCGCCTTAGTTTTTACGGTAGTGGTTTCATTTTGTTCGGCCGCTGGAAATACGCCCAGAAGGGTGGAGTGTCTCTGGCCTTTGGTGCTCGAAGGGACCTCGCTGCGACACCCAAACCTGCCGGGTGTCACCCACGATCAAAAATTTTTGAGATCTGCCAAGTTTGGGTTCTTCAACACTTCAAAGACTTCGTATGAGGAGCTGTTCCCCTTTGATGATCGATTCATTGAAACCCTTGTGATGGGAAATATTCTATACGAGAAAGATCCACACAAAGTGTTCGGTCGGCGCGGGGATGCGGACGCAACTTGGGACGCTTCGCTCAAACTCTTAAACTTTGTCACCGCAAAGTTGGCTTCGCATTCGGATGGGCAGGTCGCCGCTCTATATAGCAGGGAAGACCGCCGTCTAAGGTGCCACCCGATAGGCAAATCCTTTTCTCTAGACAACCCGAGGGAGCACCCTCTTGCCATTTTGGGCCGGGTGTTGCCTGACGATGTGCTTTTGGTGGAGTTGGAGCGTCAGCCGACAATGATCGGCGGTTTTGTTGCCTTTCCGTCAAATTGGAGCCTTCGCGGGAATCTCGGTCTGACTCTGGGCCAGATACACGCTTATGTGCATGAAGACGAAGAGGGGGAGCTAAAGGAAAAATACCGCAAACAGATTGAGGCCATGCAGCGATTGTTTGGGCCAGAGACGCTCGGGATCCCGCGGGTGCGAAACAATTGGTTTGTCTATTCGGATCCTCGCGTAGCCCAATATCCGG
>JAGQZV010000201.1 GCA_020435295.1 Bdellovibrionales bacterium
CTTCCTCGCGAACACTTCCGGAAGTAGTGGAAGAACTAATGTGGGTGAAGGACGGAAATCAATACCTTCTCAATCGGGAGCTGTGGAACGATCACTCGCTCTACCGCCGTGGGCGCGAATTGATGCGTCGTACCGATCCTAAGTTCCAGTTATACAAAATCAACGTCGAGGGCGTGCGATTTCCCCAATGCGCAGATGAAGTGACTGATCCCAGTTAGACTTGGACGACTTCTTTTACTTCGGGGATTGCATCCTTTAGCCGCGTTTCAACGCCCATCTTGAGTGTCATTGCGGAGCTCGGACAAGAGCTACAAGCGCCTTGTAGGTACAAGTACACAACACCATCTTCGTAGCGATCAAAGACAATGTCGCCGCCGTCCATCGCCACAGCTGGGCGGATCTCCAGATCCAGGATTTCTCGGATTCGGTCTTCAACGTCGTCCCCGGAACCCTGATTTTCTCTCCGCAGTTGTTCCTGTTCGAACCATTTCGGCGTAAATGCAGCTGATTCTTGCTCTAAGAAACTTTGCATGCGTTGCGGCACATTCTCAGCAATCGAGTCCCAGCTTCCCGTAGGTGATTTTGTGATGGTTACGAAGTTGGTCCCAACCATTACAGCCTCTATGCCGGGTACCTCGAAGACCTGCTTCGCCAGCGGCGCTTCCTCGCACTGTGAGGCGTCGGTAAAATTTGCGGCCCCACTGGGCAACAAATTGCGGTTTACTGAGAATTTCAAGGTGTTGGGGTTCGGCGTGAACTCCAGATTTACGTAAATGGCGTCGGTGCTCATCGTTTGATCTTTCTCCGGGTTTCAAACGCCCATACCGTATCATTTTGTATGGATTAACGGAAGCCCTGTTGCACCGTTCGCAGCCTTGTACTATACCGCACTAGCCGGTCGCTTGGTCCAGCCAAGCGAGTAAAAGGGAACCCGGTGGGAATCCGGGACTGCCCCGCAGCGGTATGTGGGAACGAAAGCCATGGGGAAACCCCAGCACTGGTCATACCGGGAAGCTTGGCCGTAGGAGCCGCCCACGAGTCCGAAGACCTGCCGGCGAAGGCGTTGCCTTCTGCACTCGAGGGAGTTTTGCGCGGTTCTATTCTCATTTTGCTTTTCTGTTGTTTCGTGGCCCCGTTTGCTGGGGCGATCCCTAAGATTGTTGTTCACGGCAAGCGCGATCGCTCACTAAGTTCAGTGGAGAATACTGAAACTCCGGGTAAGAGCGTCGGCTTTGGCGACGGCGGGGCCGTCGGCCGAATCTTGGGGGAAGAACCCGCGCTCCAAATTATTGCAGGAACCGATTCCACTGGCGTGCCGCAGTTCTTGATTCGCGGCCAAGATACGGTAGAAAACCGCTACTTTCTTTACGGCTTCCCGCTGAGTAATGCGCGGCTTAGCCAGCCCGATCTGGAACTACTGTCGACCCACTTTTTTCCGTCTTTAGAGCTCTATGCGGGTGGGGTGCCGGTTCACTTTGGTGAGGACGGTTTGGGCGGCGCTGTAGAATTTGGCCTGACCCCGTGGGAAGCCGGTACCCAAGTTATCGCGCGAGGCGGATCCTTGGGTGCTTTAAGCGCAACCGCGGATGTAAGGGGCGGGGAGTCTCTTAGACTGGGCGTTGAGTACACGCAATCCAACGAAGATTTTCTTTATTTTGATGATAACGGCACGCCACTAAATTTTTCCGATGATCATTTTCGGCGGCGCGAAAACAACAGAATGCACCGCTATGTATTTTTTCCTCGTTACTTGGTGCAGAGTTCCCGCGTACACCAGCTAGAACTCATCAGTTGGCATTCGGGGCTGTATCGCGAAATTCCTGGAGCCGTTCGCGGGGCTACGGGGGGGAACGTTCAGGAATCCTTTCAACTGACGGGCCTTCGATCCCAATGGACTCCTCCCGCCGACGTGGCGATAGAGTCGCACTTATATCTCCGGCACAATTTGGAGGAGCTCAACGGGGTGACTCCGATAGTGGGTACGGCCGTGCAAGACTATAGCGCGAGCCACTTGGCGATTGGCGAACGATCGCAATTGCGGCTTTGGTCGTGGAATCTGGACTTCGTTGCCGGCGCTGCCTGGGAACGTTACTCTTTGTATTCTCGCACCACTGCCGATCTGAGTACGCAGGATCGGTTACAAATTCCTTTTGGTGTTACTGGTGTTTGGAAGCTCGGTTCGGACTGGGAGCTGCGGCCCGCCCTGCAGGCGCATTTGTATGACTACCAAACGTCGGGGACTCGACTCATCGGAAATTCCGGGCAAAATGGATTTGGCTTGCAGTCACGTTACTTTTTATTTTCGCCTAGACTGGGGAGTGAGTGGATGGTTTTGCCTTCGCTCCGGTGGCGCGCGCTCGTGGGCCACTTTTACCGCGCGCCTTCGCTCTTTGAGCTTTTTGGCAGTCCCGTAGGAGTGTCGCCGGCGCCGAACCTCCGATACGAATCTGCCTTCAAGACGGAAACGGGCTTGGACTGGTCTGTAGATCTTGAGGGGGCTTTGCGCCGCGTTCAGGTTAGCTACACTGTTGCATTCCAGCAGGCACGCGATCTCATCACCTATATCGCCAACGCCCAGAATTCGAGCGTGGCGACCAACATCGGCGCGAGCCGTATCCTGACGCAGGAGTTGCAGGGAACGGCCGAATTTAGTTTTGGGTGGCGTTTGCAGGCGAGTGCAGTGTGGATGGACTCCGATAATTTATCCCGCGTGTCCTACGAAACGGGCAAAGATCTCCCGCTCCGCCCTGACTGGCGACTTCAAACGAGCACTTCGTACAAGCTAGGTGACTTCGAGTTTGGGTACCAGCTTTCGTGGGTGGGGCCAGCGTACGGAGACACCGCCAACACGCGGAAATTGGGAGGTGTTCTGTACCATTCTGCAAATGTAGCTTGGCGAACGAAACGGTGGGGCGTTTTCCTACTCGAGGGGCGCAATCTTGGCGACGCCACGACGGCCGCTTCTACGTATCAAAATACTACTATTGAAACCGTTGACTATACGACTGGGTACTCGGGTTACCCGGCACCGGGAAGGAGAGTCTACTTAACATGGACCTATTCAATCTAAGAGGTGTAGTTTTTTTCTGTTTCGCGTTGGGACTGGCGGGGTGTGCAGACCCAAAGTCGGCCTTTGCGTCTAGCGAGAGCATTTCTTGCCAGGCACCGGGAGCCGCCTCGTCTGCGTGGGAAAAGCAGACGAGGGCCGCTGGGCTAGTCGTTTCAACCGTCGATAAGAATTTCAAACAAGGTCTTATCCGCTATGTGGATCTCGAGAAAGGGCAGCTCCAGCAAAAGCCCGGTCTGGGATCGGGAGATAGTTTCGTTCGAGCGGACCAAAGTCGGATCTACGTCATTAACCGTTTCGGACAGGACGGGATACGCGTTTTGGATCGCACCACGTTCGAGGTGCTCGCGGATAAGCACGACGAGGACCTTAGTAACCCTAGTGACGTAGCAGTGGTGGGCGATAATCTTTTCCTAAGCCGATATGAAAAGAAAACGCTTCGCCGCTATAAGTTGCCTGCCCTCATTTTAGAAAGAGAATACGATCTTAGCCGCTTTGCCGACGCGGATGGGATTGCCGAGGCGCAGTGGATGAAATACCACGAGGGACGCCTTTATGTGGAGTTGCAGCGTCTTACCAGGGACCCAAAGTCGCTGCTACTGCGGCCCAAAGATCCGGGAGCTGTGGCCGTACTGGATGTCCAGGCCGACAAATTTCTTCCACAAGCCATTGAGCTTGCCGGTGCAAACCCAGTGACTGATTTCAAGGTTAATCCCCACGGGGAATTGTACGTGGGAACGATGGGAGAGTACGCAAAACTAGATGGCGGCATAGAGCGCGTCGGCGGGAAAAAGGGGTTTGTGGTTACGGAGAAGGAACTGGGCGGGGACATCGTTGATTTTGCTTGGATTCGGGAAAACGAACTCGTCGCTATCGTACGTACGCTCCCTCCTGTCCGTACACGCCTTCTCCATGTGAGCTTGGACGCGGAAAGAAAAACAACTGTGATTACGGAACGCTCTGGTGATTTCTATGAGGGGCTGCACAGTGTGCTTTACGTGGAAAACTGCGGGGCCATTGTGGTCGCTGAGCGTGATACCGAGAACCCAAAGTTATCTTTTATTTCGGTCGAAGATTTCAAGTACGTTCCCGGACGCTACCTCGATGTAGGGCTCGCTCCCTACCATATGGTTTTGGCCCCTTGATGTGGTAGTTTAGTGTCGTGTTTCGATCGACCGCTTTGTCTATACTTTTGCACCTGGGGTGTGCCGGGGTTCTGTACGGGGTATACTGCGTTCTACCCACCAGGCCGGTTGTCTTGTACGTAGAGCCGGTGTGGGAAGGAAGTGGGTTTGCGCGGCCGGAGCGCAAGCCACCCGGGGTGGGCAGCGAAATTTTGGGGGATCTGGCGATCGGCCGACACGAGAAGAGCCCGATAGGCGATGCGACGCCGACAGACAGCAGCGCCGCACGCGCGCTCCGCGTGGAGGACTTTTTGGTTGGGAATGGGAACCAAGGCCCTGAGTACCCGCCAGAGGCGTCTACCCGTGGTTGGGAAGGCGAGGTTGAGATTGGCATTCGCTTTGTTGAGGGAAACGCGGAAGTGGCGCTGCTGCAATCGTCAGGATACGCCGTCCTGGATGAGGAAGCGGTGCGAACAGCTAAGACCTGGCGGCCTCCCCCGACCATGCGGGAGAACTCGGAAGAACCCATAAGAGTACGAATAGAGTTTACGCTTCGACCCGCTAGCGAAGCGGGCGAGGGGTAGCTGGATCGCGCTGAAATTGGATTTTTGGTGAGGCCTGGGCTTTGAGAATAAAATCCCACCGAATGCGAACAAATCCGTCTGAGTCAATAATACCTCGAGGGGGGTTTGGGAAGGGGGCGGCCTTGTGGAAGGCTTCCACCGCAGCGTTGTCCACGTCAGTAATTCCGCTGCTTCCGACTCTGGAAATTTTTGTGATCTCTCCGTTGGGATTCAAGAGAATTAACAGCTGAGTGGTCATTTCTTCCGAGCGAATGGTACCGCCCTTCGCCCAGTGCATGCTGAGCTTACGTTCTACGGTTGGTTTCCAATACTGACGCAAAAGTTCCTTGATCCGGTGGTAGTAAGAAAAGTAACGGAATTCGCGCGTGGAAAGCACGGTGCGATCCCCTTCGATGACTTCTTCCAAGTAGTCGTCGGTGGCAGAGGTCAGCCCGCCATCGCCCCCTACACTGAGATCTTTTAGCGACAATGTTTGCCAATCGCGCTTGGCACCTTTTTTCT
>JAGQZV010000202.1 GCA_020435295.1 Bdellovibrionales bacterium
GTCTTAGACGCCATCGATCGAAAACGCTTTTGTCCGCTAGTAGTGGGGATCGCCAAAGATGGCACGTGGTACTACGAGGAAGAAAAGACTTTTTATAGTGGTGGGCTTGCCGCCGACACCATCAAGCTCAACACGAACCGACCCAAGGTAAGCTTGCAGCCTTTTCTGGAAAAGGCCCGAGGGACGATTCAGACGGATGCCCAAACACTCCACTTTGACGTCGTCTTCCCCATCCTACATGGCCCTTTCGGGGAAGACGGCACACTACAGGGACTTTTTGAAACTATCGGAGTGCCCTATGTCGGGGCGAACTGCGGCAGTTCGTGGAATTGCATGGACAAGGAGCGAACGAAGATACTCTGCGCGCAGGCTGGCATACCAAGTGCACGCTTTGTCACGCTGCATTCTCCTAGTGAAATGGAAGAAAAGGAAAACGAGCTGACCGCGCTGGGATGGCCCTTGTTTGTCAAACCGGCCCGACAGGGGTCTTCTGTCGGTATCAACAAAGTTAGCGAACCGAAGTTTCTAGAAGATGCCATTTTGGAAGCTTTCTGCTTTGACAACAAGGTACTCATAGAGGCCGCGGTAGTGGGGCGCGAACTAGAATGCGGCATTCTTGGGTTACGATCCAGCCCACAGGCCTCTGCGATCGGAGAAATAGTCCCGTCGTCCAAAGTTGGCTTTTATTCCTATCAAGAAAAGTATCTGGCGTCTGAAACCGAGCTCCTACTTCCCGCTCCGCTCAGCAAAAAGCAAACCCTAGAGGTACAAGAGCTCGCTCTGAAAGTATTCTCAGTCATGGAATGCGACGGCATGGCGCGGGTGGATTTTTTTGCCGAGAAAACTAGTGGTAAACTGCTTCTAAACGAAATCAACACTATTCCCGGATTTACGCCTATCAGCATGTTTCCTAAATTGTGGAACGAGTCTGGGGTTTCTTATTCTGCGCTGCTAAGCCGCCTCCTAGAACTAGCGTACGAGCGAAAGGGAGACACCTGTGAGTGAAAGCAGTTTACGCTTTTATAGTCTGGTGCTAGCGCTCTTTTTTGTCGCGGCGGCTTCGATGGTACAGGTATTTGCACTGGTGAGCGTTCTCACTTACATCCTTAATGCACGACTCGCCCTGTACACCCTTTATTTCGGGGCCTTTTTGTTCGGAATGGGAACGGGCAGTTATTTGTCCTCTCAAGTAAAGCGAACGACAAAAAGGGAAATATCGGCAACTCGGAACAATCTGACAAGGTTTCAGATGTGGCTATCGGGGACAGCGGCGATATTAATGCCTGCCACCTGCATGCTGATTGCGGCAACAGAGTATCTTCGCCGGACTCATACACTTCTACCCCAAGAAGTGACTTCAGTCCTACTGTGGTGCTGGGGGATTCTCCCCATAGCCTACCTCGGGTATTTGACTGGAAGGCAACTTCCCATGGTCGCAGCCATTCTCAAAAAGCGCGCTGCCGAAGATCAAGTCGTAAGATTTCTGTTCGGGTACGACTATGCCGGCGCCTTGGTGGGGGCCGTGCTCTTTTTACTTGTTCTTTTCCCCCAATTTGGAGTGTTCCGTTCGCTATATGTTAGCGCATTTGTTTCGGCTTTGGCCTCGCTCTTTGTCCAGGGGCTTCTGAGTTTTTGGAACCGCCAAGTCTTTCTGCGATCGGCCTTTTTTCTCCTGCTCAGCGTGCTAGGACTATACTACGGCACCACGCTCGAAATCTTGATGGACAACCTGGTTTTCGGCTTTTAGATTGTCCGCATGTCAAAACAAGCCAATGAATTCAAGAGCCGTCGAACCCAGTTTCTGAAACAACTAGGAAAAGCGGTTGCCGTGCTACCTTCCGCACGGCCTGTACTGCGAAACCACGATGTCGCTTTCCCAGAGCGCCAGGACAGCAGTTTTTATTATCTTACGGGTTTTACCGAGCTTAACAGTTACTGCCTCTTTGCTCCGTCGAACAAATACCCTTTTCAAATGTTTGTGGAACCCAAGGACGCCACCAAGGAACTTTGGGAGGGTTACATTCACGGCCCCGAACAAGCCCGAACGCTTTTTGGGGCCGATCGCGCGCAAGCCTCCCACCCGGACACTTTCTTTGATGAGGCCTTTGTCGAAGCCATGTGTGAAGCGGACGCTCTCTACTACCGAGTTGGGCAGGATTCCAAAATGGACGAGCGCATTTTCGAACTGTTGCAACGCGCGAGCAAAAAACTTGGCCGTACCGGACGTCCATTCTGGCCCATCCACGATCCCTTGGAAATCCTCGGAGAGATGCGCTGCATTAAGTCGGCGGCAGAAGTAGAACTCATGGCCGAGGCAGCACAAATATCTGCCGACGCCCACAAGCTTGCCATGAAACTTACCAAGCCTGGAACTTGGGAATACGAAATTGAAGCCCTACTTTTCAAAGAGTTTCGCGGGCATGGGGCGCAGCGGGTAGGTTACAATTCCATCGTCGCCACCGGTGCGAATGCCTGCGTCTTGCACTACTCCTCCAACAACGAACAGTGCCAGAATGGGGATCTGCTTCTCATCGATGCTGGTGCGGAATACGAATATTATAGCGCTGACATCACGCGCACCTTTCCGGTGAATGGGCAATTCAGCAAACCGCAGAGAGAAGTCTATGAAGCTGTTCTAGACGTGCAAAAAAAATGCGTGGGTGCCGTTAAACCCGGAACTACGGTCCACGCCCTTCAGGAAATGGCCAGTGAACTTCTCCTGGATCACCTTCTGCGGCTAAAAGTGCTCAAGGGAACCAAAAAAAATCTTTTGCAGCAGAACGCCCAGAAAAAGTATTACCCGCACGGAATAGGCCACTGGCTGGGAATGGATGTGCACGATGCCGGCCGCTATTACGTCGGCAAGTATGACGAGTATCGCCCACTCAAACCCGGTATGGTTCTGACCATCGAACCCGGTCTGTACTTCACTCTCGGGCCTGCGCGCTACAAGGGAATCGGGGTACGGATTGAAGACGATGTGGTTGTAACCGCAAAGGGGTGCAAGGTTCTGACTTCCGGAGTGCCCAAGGAAGTTGAGGAAGTCGAAGCCGCGTGCCGCCTCTCCTGATCTAAGACGGACGCTGCTCGGAATTGGCTTTCTTTTTGCCTTTGTCGTCCGCTTCCAAATCGGCCCGACGCTTACGCAACTTGGTCAACAGGACTGAAAAGTTCTTTTCTTTCAAGAAAGACTGAATCTGCTCCCGAATGTTGTCGCTGTACTTGATATCATCAAAAGACAGATCGTTGATTTTCCAATGTCGGCCAGACTTGCTGAGGTAGTATTCCAAGGAGTAATCGTCGTCAGTTGCCTTAAATGTGGTGGTAACCGTAGCATCGCTCCCCTTCACATCGATCTTCTTGATAGCGTAGCTTGTCCCGTTCCAAAAATCCCCCATTCGAGAATAAGCGGTTAACGCAATGATATCTCTTAGAAGGGTAGAAAATTCACCACGGTGCTTGGAGTTTTGGGCTGACCAGGCCTTAGGCCCCCCCAAGCAAATCTTAGCCACCTCGGTCCAATTCACCGCCGATTCAATCGTGTTTCTGGCCTTTTTCCCTGGGGCACCTGACTCGTTTACTTTCTTAGAGTCTTCGAAGAGTTCCTCCATGAACTTCTTCAGTGTAAGTTGCTCGCCCGTAAAAGTTTCCGCCTTGGGACTCTCGGCCTTCGGACTTTCCGCTTTGGCCGGATCGCGGCTTTCCCCGTCAGTGGACTCGTCTGCATATACCGAAGTGCCGCTGAAAACCAGGACGAATAAACCAAGTAGGGTTACAACTGTTAAAACCAGCGATTTTTTCATAAAGCTCAGTATAAACACGCTTCCTCGAAAAGTATAGATAGACGCAACGCAAAAATGAGTTCTAGCGCGTGAATTTCGCTGAGCAGGTGGGAGTGGCAAGAAGGCTTTCCACCGCGCCGAGCACCCTCGCAAACGGTATCGCTCGCAAGCACGTCTGGTAGCCGAATCCGCCCGAACAGTGGGTAGAGTCACAAGGCCGGCAGCCAAGCCGCTCCACATATAGGGCCCGCGCGTGTTCCCCCATTGGCCGAATGTAATCCGGATTTCCCGGGCCGTAGAGCACGAGAGTCGGCTTTCCGACGACGGTAGCCGCCACGTGGGCAATGCCGGAATCGTTGGCTATCACCACACTTGCGGTACTGAGCAATTGCTGCAGAGTTTCTAGACTTGTCTGACCCACTCGATCGTCGAAGTTTGGTAGGCGCAAGCGCCCCAACCGGGACTGCCACTTCTTTTCGCCCACGCCCCCAACAAGTAAGAGCTCATACTCTGGAAACCGCCGAGACAGCCCGAACGCCAACAGCTCGACGTACGGCCACTCTCTAAGTCCTAGCGCCGCCCCCGGAGCAAGGACAATGCGCTTTAGGTGTGGCGTCGTCAGATCCTGACTCGGCACGCGGAATACACCAGCTCCGCCGACCGCACCCAACAAATCGGCGTACTGGCGGCTCTTGTGGCGCTGCGCTCGCGCCCCCCGCCACCGAATCGCATGAGTCAACAAACTGCCGCTTCCGCCTTCATCGAATCCGATTCGGTGCGGAATGCGCGAAAAGGCCAAAAGGAGGTTGGTAGACCAGGACGCTGGCAGCGAAAAGGCCACCCGGTACTCTCGAGATCGCACTTCACGCGCGAACGCCAGCAAATGGCGGGGACGTCGCCATCCTGAAGGCAACTCCCAATGATCGTCAAAATTACCCAGCCGCAGCCCTGTTATCTGGGAAGTATGGAGCAGCGTGAGGTGAGCATCGGGGTAATGAGCCCGCAGCCCCAGATAGAATGGCAACGCCATGACGTGATCGCCGATCCAGTTCGGCGCGCGGACCAGTATGCGCATCGGGTTTTGCACGAAAGCACTCTACCCCGACAACCGCTGGGGGGAAAGAGAGTGCCAGCAACTTCGCACAGTGCTAACACTATGAGAGATGACTCCCGACGATGGTATCTTGTTAAAGTCAGCGGACCGGTGGCGCTTGCTCGCCCTTACCTTGGGGATTGCCTTCCTGTTTACCGCGGGTTTTCTTCCCACTTCCCAGAGTTTTTTCTATCTGCTGTGGAATCAATTTGGTGGCTCCGCACACAGTCCCTATGCGGTCCATTTGGAGATGCTAGCCTTTCCGCTACTTGCCGCTCTATTCTTTTTCTCCCTCCCCTTGGAACTGAGCCCCCCAAGCTCACGGATAAACGACGTACTGCTCACGGCGCCCGTGGCAATTCTAATAGCGCTTATGTCCGGGTGGATACGTAAGAGC
>JAGQZV010000203.1 GCA_020435295.1 Bdellovibrionales bacterium
CGGGAACGTGGAAAATCCCACCTATTCGCAAGTTTCCAGCGGCACGACAGGCCACATTGAATCGGTTGAGATTAGTTATGATCCCGCCAAGGTGAGTTACGAGGACTTGCTTCATGTCTTTTGGCGCAATATCGATCCCACTGACGGAGGGGGGCAGTTTGTAGACCGCGGCGATCAGTACGTAACGAAAATCTTCTACCACGATAAGGCACAGCAAAAAGCCGCTGAAGACTCCAAAAAGGCCCTGCAAAAATCCAAAAGATTCACTAAAACTATCGTTACGGAGATTGTACCGGCCGTTAGATTTTACCCGGCTGAAGAATATCACCAAGACTATTACAAAAAGAATCCGATTAGGTATAAGTATTACCGGTACCGGTCAGGGCGGGATCAGTTTTTAGATAAGACGTGGGGAGAAGAACGTTACTCCCATAGAAAACCAGTAAAGAGCTCCAAATACCAGAAACCGGAGGTTTCCAAATTGAAAGAGAAACTAAGCAAACTGCAGTACCACGTAACGCAAGAAAACGGGACTGAAGCTCCGTTCAAAAATGAATATTGGAACAACAAACAAGCCGGAATCTACGTAGACATCGTGTCGGGCGAGCCCTTGTTCAGCTCCGTACACAAATACGATTCCGGGACTGGCTGGCCTTCATTCTATCAGCCATTGGAAAAAACGAACGTCGTAGAGAAATCAGACAACACTCTCTTCATGAGACGGACAGAGGTACGCTCCAAAGGCGGCGACTCACACCTAGGCCACGTGTTTGAGGATGGACCGCAACCGACGGGCCTTCGCTATTGCATCAATTCCGCTTCGCTGCGGTTTATTCCCGTCGCAGACCTGGAGAAAGAAGGCTACGGCCAGTATGCGTCGCTATTCAGTGGGCCAGAAGTGGAAAAAAAATAAACTACTGAAACAACGACGCCGCCGGAACGACCTGGATCTGCGCGGCCTCGACACCCACATCGTATACGGCAATTTTCTTGTCCTCTTCCAAAATTTCAGACGGAATTTCTATGCCCTCTTTGTACGTGATATCACATGTATCGCCGGAAATCTCTTTGGCAAAAGCATCCGGATCCTTCGTAACTACAACCATCTGGAAACTATCCGGATGAATGTATTTCTTGATGGCTGCATTCACCTGATCGTAAGTGAGTTCTGCGACCTTGGCCTGAAGGTTGGCCAAGTAATCGGCTGTAATCCCGTAGAATTCTGAATCAATGGAAATCCCAAGGCGCATTTCGATCCCTGCGGCGGTAATGGGAATGTTTCCAATAAGGTATTTCTGAACGCGCTTAAATTCCTCCTCGGTCAGACCTTCAGTTGCTAGTTTGGTGGTTTCACGCGCCACTAGCCGTAACAAAAAACACCCGTTTTCTGCCGTCGTAGGTCTACCCCAAACTGTAAACGCCTGCTGACTGCGCGCCACCTGAGGCTGAGGAGAAAGGTACGTACCTCCATTTGGGAAATCCTCGATGTAGGAATAGGTTCCGTAATTCATGCTGCGGATTTGGCGCACGATTCGCATCAGTCGGCCAATGAAATCACGGTGCTTCCCGTACGCATTGTTGGCAAGAAACATAGCCGGAAAGTCTTCGCCCGCACGGGTCAAAGCTATGGGGTGCCCCAAATGAACACCTGTACCCTCAAATTCGCCCTTCACGATAGTAAGAGTACGATTCTTGTGCTGAGGTACAGCGGGTAGGCTTGCGTTGGTGGATTCGCCTTCTGGCAAACTGTCATCAAAGTTTTTTATGGCGGCTTCCAAACTGGAGCCAACAACACCCGTTACTCCGACAGTTAGCCGCCGCCGGCTGTACATCTTCGCAGCAAAGACTTTGACATCATCGATCGTCGCCGCTTCCACCCCAGCGAGCGTACCTTCCACGACGTGCGAATAGGGATGATCCGCGCCATAAATCACTCGATCGAGTGCAGCTTTGCCGAGCTCCTCTTGATCTTGTTGCGGCCACTTCTGCGTGAGCGACAACTTGGTTTCCTCTTTGATGCGCTTGAACTCAACGGGATCCAAAGCGGGTGCTTGCAGCACCTGGCGCAGCAGCGCAAACACGCGTTCCCCGTTGTCCGCTGTCGCCACAACCGAAAAGGAGGTTTGCTCCTTATTAACCGAAACCGAAATATCCGCAGCCAAAGGAAAAAGCACCTTCTCCAATTCGGAGCGAGACAATGCGGGTAAATCGCCGAGCGCCTTTACCCCGCCTTCGCGCACCAAGCGAGCGGTCAGGTTGGCAAGCCCCCGCAGTGCCTGCGGATCGTCAGCTGAGCCCGTGCGGAACGTAACGTTAAACACCGTCAGCGGCAGATCGTTGTTCTTCTCCAAGAGCACCTTCCCCAAGCACGATGGGCTATAAAAAAAGCTCCCAGCCAGTGCGAGTACCACGAAGCCCAAACCAACTAGCTTCTTTTTCATTGTACTTTCCCCCTCAGCGTTACGGTAGTCCGCTTGGCTGCAACCAGATACTTCTTGGCAAACGCGACGACGTCAGAGGGTTGCACCTCATCAATTCGCTGAAACAAACGATCTAGCACCGCAAAGTCCGCCTCGAAGTTGGTGTACCAATTTATTTGGCCGGCCAGCGCATCCGGGGCGCTAAACCATCTGGTCAAGGCGGCGTTTCGCGAACGGGTTTTCGCCGCGGCCAGCTCGGCCGCATCAGCCGGAGAGCTTTGGATCTTCGCAATCACATCGAACACAGCTTGCTTGAGCTCTGCTTCCTTGTCTTTGCCAGAATCAGAGAGTATCAGCTCCACCTTCCATAGACCGGGATCGACGGTCTCAAGCGGTGTGGCCGAAACCGAATCTAACCATCCTTTTTCAAACCGGTAGGTCTTTTGAAACTCAGATGTTTCAGAGAAGTAAACGTCCACAAGTAGTTTCAAAGCGGCGCTCTCAACGTTTTGAGTACCAAACGCGGGAACTTTGTAAGCGATCCCGATGCGGGTGGGGGTGGGCGACGGGAATTCCACCACGCGAGAACGTTCTGAGGTTTGTTCGGGCTCCGGTGTTACGGCCTGCGGCTGGTCGGCAGGGTTTTCCCATGCGCCAAACTTTGCACGGACCAGTTCCAACGCCTTATCGAATTCTATGTCACCCACAAGGACGATCCGAACATTAGACGGCCTATAGTAGCGCTTGAAGAACGGCCATACATCTTGATAGCGGTTTGGGTACTGCTCAATGTCCGCCTTATAACCCATAGTGGTGTGCCCATAAGTATGCGACTTATAAGCCAGCTCTTGCATCGTCTCTTCCATCAAAAACCCAGGATCCGACGCGCTTTTCAAGTATTCTCCCAAAACTGCGCCGGCCTCGGCCTTTAATGCGGCTTCAGTAAAATCCAAATTTTGAAAACGATCGGCCTCTGCCGCCAGGATTTTGTCCAGATACCGGGAAGCCACTTCGCCGTGGTAGTTGGTCATGTCGTACCAGGTCCACGCGTTGTAACTCACTCCGTTTTCTGTGTAGATCGCTCCGAACTCCTGCGAGCTCAGCGTTTTGGTTCCGCGAAACATAAGGTGTTCGAAAAAATGCGCGAAGCCACTTTTGCCAGCCTCGACTTCATTTCTGGATCCAACGCGCACGCCCAATTGGTAAGCCACAACACCCGTGCTTGGGTACTTCACCAAGAAGACTTTCAAGCCGTTTTCGAGTGTCGTGGTCTCATGTGGAAGGGTGAGAATGCCCTTAGGTGCTACGTTCACGTTCGCCCCCGTCCCGTTTGTCGCTGATTTCTTGCTGCAGGCTACCAATAGAATTAGGCCCACACTTGCCAAGCCGTAGAACAGTCTAGATTTCCCCATCATGCGCTCCTGACCTTATCTATTTCGGATACCGGATCGCCGGGTCGAAGGGAAGCACACAAACCATGCCTTATAACCCATTGAAAATACATGACTATCCAAATGTGCCGGCGCCTGCACATTTCCCCTACAATTGCGTGTCATACTCAGGGGACTAACCTGAGGCACGTTGCTTGTTGCGAAAATACGTACAAATTCTCAACGCACTCTCCTTATTATTGTTCGTCTTGGCTGGACCGGCCTGTTTCAAGCTGAGCGATAGCGGCGCGAGCTCCGGCGGCGACACGGAAGACCTGGCGAGCATCCCGTCTTCTGGCACAGGCAGAAACGCGACCGTCATTGCAACCGCCACAAACAGCTTGCCCCGTTGTAGTTTTAGTCAAACTGGAGAAGTGGAATTCTCGGTCGAGTGTGCGGTAGTCGTTGTAGAAAACAATCAAGAACTGATTGCGACAGAGGCTTCCGGGGTGGAATTTCACTGGGACGATCCCACACGCCTATCAGGCGCCGATCTTCTGAGCCACTCCTGTCAGTCCGGTTACAAAAACCTAAGCCACAACTGTGATTTGGTTTTGGACGAACCGAGAACGACGGAAGTCGAACTGGGCTTGAACAAGACGGATACCGTCACGCAAGAAACTGAGCGGCTACCGGCCGTGGTACTACTCGCCTACTCGGTGTCGTCCTTTGGTCTCGTCCCCCAAATCCCCATCGCCTTTAATCCAGGTCCAAAAAACTTGCTAAACGTGAGCGGAAAAGATCGATCCAACATGGGATTTACCACGACGAGCTTCGTAGCAAACAACATTATCATGGACGAAATCAAGTCCCAGTGCTTTGACGGTAACCACTACATCGCTACTGAAGGTTTCATTTACAAGCGCGATCCCGCTACTGGCCGAGCGGAGATTTTTGCAGGCACCGCAAACTCTTTGAATTCCATTGACCACCCGGCAACCGATCACCGGCTGCGCGTACACTTTGAAGCAGGCGATCTTTTCATAGCGTGCAGCCCGGCCAAACCCGGCCTTCTCTACGCAATGGTTCGCCAAAGGGGAGCCGATCCGTACGGAAGTCCCGTGCCCGATCGCTTGCTAAAAATATACAAGATCGAAACAGACACCGTTTCCGTTGTCGTCCGCGGCAACACGGGCGAAGGGGAGTATGAGTGGCGGACTCCACCACTCGTAGAGCCAGCGTTGAACGCGGATCTCAACTCGCTGGGCGGCGGAGCCGTAGACGACGACGGCGCGCTCTACTTTTCAGAACCCGAACGCGGGATCGTCCGCAAGCTCGATGCCAATGGCACGAACATCCATGTCTACGCAGGGGCGGGCCCATGCGCGAATTACAATTTTGATCTCGATCAAAACGGACATGATCAAAATCCTCCTTGGTGCAGTTTTAACGGTAGCGGTTTTTT
>JAGQZV010000204.1 GCA_020435295.1 Bdellovibrionales bacterium
CATGGAGTGGGATTTGGAGAGGGGGCTTGCGTGAACGATTTTTTTGCTGGCTGGTTGCCAGGGTTACCGCATCTTTTACACCCGAACAGAAGTGAATCTTGGCAGAGACTAGCTCTGGGAATGCAAACATTAGGAAGCCACCTGAAGGACTTCAATCCGGACGTTGTCGTGCTGTATAGCTCGCAGTGGTTGTCGGTTTTGGGAACTTCTTTTCAGGTGCAAGCCCGGCCCCGCGGCGTTCACGTCGATCCTAACTGGCACGAGTGGGGTGACATGGAGTTTGATTTTCCGGTGGATACCGAGCTAGGCAAATTTTTCGCATCAGCGCTAAAAGTTAGTGGGTTGCCGGCAAAAACTGTCGACTTTGAGGATTTTCCTATCGATACGGGAACGATTGTGGCTAGCCGGTTTTTGAACCCTGACGGGAAGATCCCACTAAGTATCGTGTCGTCTTGGGTTTATGCGGACGCGGAAAAGTCTCGCCTCATTGGAAGACTCGTGCGCGATGAATGTACTAGGCGTGGCGTGCGCGCTGCTTACGTGGCGTGCTCCCTGCTTTCAGGCCACTATACGCCGACAGAGATCGATCCGGCATGTGACCGCGTGGATCCAAAAGATGACGAATGGAACCAAAAATTTTTGAATGTGCTCGAATCAGGTTCACTATCAGGTTTTGACTTGGCTGCATATGCGGGTGCAGTTGGGGCGGACATGCAGCTGAACGCATTTCACTGGCTGTCGGGGGTTCTAGAAGATCGGAAGGTGCGCGCCCAGATCCACGCTTACGGTCCTTTGTGGGGAACTGGAGCCGCGGTGTTGGAATTTCGCGGGGAGCCCCAGTAATGCTTGAACATCTCATCAGCCGCACAGCCCCCCGACCCTTGGGAAAGTATTCACACGCCGTGATTTATAAGGATTTAGTTTTTGTTTGTGGGATGGGTCCGAGGGACTTTGAAACGGATGCGGTGCCGGGTCTGGTGCTGGACGAAAAAGGTCTGCGCCTTGATTACGACATTGAAGCGGAAACTAGGGCGACGCTTCAGAATCTTCGGACTGTCCTCGACGAAGCCGGCGTGGATTTGAAGGACGTCGTAGAGATGAACGTGTTTCTGACGAACATGAATGATTTTTCCAAGATGAATCGGGTGTACGCCGAGTTCTTTGATGAAAAGGCCCCGGTTCGCACCACCTTAGGGGTGGCTTCTCTCCCCGGCAACATATCGGTAGAAATGAAAGCCATTGCGG
This sequence comes from Bdellovibrionales bacterium, assembly GCA_020435295.1. Lineage (GTDB taxonomy): Bacteria > Bdellovibrionota > FAC87 > UBA2466 > JACKAF01 > JACKAF01. Next base: position 1,246 of record JAGQZV010000204.1, read on the forward strand.
TGAGACCCAGCTAGATGGAAAACTTAAGAAAAGACATTCAGAGCGGACTTGACGTCGTGATCCCGCCGTTTGTGCGGGATTGGCTAGCGGCTCCTAAGCACCATGTGATAGACGGAAAGTTTGTCGCTTCAGCAACCTCGTTTGAGACGATCTATCCAGGAGATGGAAGTGTTCTAGCGACGGTGAGTCGCGGGGGAAAAGAGGAGATCGACGCTGCTGTGGCCGCCGCAAAGCAGAGCTTTGAGCGGGGGGATTGGCGTTGCCGGAGTTTGGACGAGCGTTGTACGGCATTGGAGCGGCTCGGTGCTCTTATTTTGGAGCACCTCCCTGTTTTGGCTTTGCTGGAGTCGCTGGACACAGGCAAGCCCTTGCGTGAGAGTTTTGAGGGCGACATTCCCAGAGTGGCGCGCAATTTCAAATTTTTTGCGGAGTTTGCGCGCCAAGAGGGCAGTGCTTGTTACCCGCAGGGAAATACGCTGCACTACTCTCAGCGTGAACCCCTTGGTGTGGTGGCGCTTGTAACACCGTGGAACCTTCCCCTGTATTTAGAAAGCTGGAAGTTGGCACCCGCGCTCGCAATGGGCAACAGCATAGTGCTCAAGCCTTCGGAGTGGACGCCGCTGACTGCCGCCTATTTTGCGGAATTCTTGCTCCCCAAGGTTGGTATTCCAAGTGGTGTGGTGAACGTGGTGCACGGTTTTGGCGATGGAGAGGCGGGAGAGTTTTTGGTTTCCCACCCGCATGTCTCGGCGATTTCTTTTACTGGAGAAACCCAAACGGGACGGGCGATCATGCGATCCGCTGCCGTGGGGCCGACACGGCTCTCGTTCGAACTGGGCGGCAAAGGGGCGTCGGTGGTTTTTGCCGACGCGGATCTCGACAAAGCAGCTGAAGTTTGTACGCGCGCCGCTTTTAGAAACCAGGGACAGATCTGTCTCGCAAGCCCAAGAGTTTTTGTGGAGGCCACTTGTTTTGAGGCTTTTACTGAAAAACTTGCTGCGCGAGCGCGCAACATCAAGTTGGGTAATCCATTAAACTATCAAACGGAAATGGGGCCTCTCATTGGGTCGACCCATTTTGAGAAGGTAAAAAGTTATCTTTCCCTTTTGAAAGCACCCGCGCGCGTTTGGGCCGGTGGAGAAACGAGAAGTCCTGGGTTTTACGTGGAACCTACTGTAGTTTCGGGCCTCCCACTGGATCATGCGATTTCCTGTGAAGAAATTTTTGGGCCCGTGGTATCGGTCTATCCGTTTAAGACGGAGAACGAGGTGATCGAAGCTGTGAACGCTACGCCCTACGGGCTTTCGGCATCGGTGTGGACGCGCAATGGGGACCGTGCCCACCGTGTTTCCAATGCGCTCCGCTGTGGCTTGGTCTGGGTAAATGCGTGGTTTTTGCGCGACTTGCGAGTCCCGTTCGGTGGACAAAAACGGAGCGGACTCGGTCGAGAAGGTGGGGCGTTTAGTCTGGATTTTTATAGTGAGTGGAAGAGTGTCTCCATTCAGTTCAGCGGGGAGGAAGCTAAATGATGGAAAGCCGAACCGAAACCTTGGCAATGGCGCTGGCGCACGCCGAAGAGGAAGGCAATACCATTCTTCCGCCGTCAAAACAGGAAGGTGGATTGAGTGTTGAGCAGGCCTATGCGATCCAGATGCAGAATGTCTTGAGGCGTTTGAAGCAGGGCGAACGCCTTATTGGCTTTAAGCTGGGGCTTACGAGCGACGAAGCACAAAAGCACTTTTCTGTATTCGAACCGGACTTTGGCCACCTTTTTTTCAACATGCTCATCGAAGAAGGCGAACAGGTCGATCTCGCCACACTCATCCAACCCAAAGTGGAGGGAGAAATTGCTTTTATCACTGGGCAGGATTTGCAAGGCCCGGGCGTAACCCTTGTAGACGTGGTGCGCGCCGTGCAGTGGGTGTTGCCTGCCATAGAGATTATCGATAGCCGTATCCGTAACTGGGAGATTAGTGCGGCGGATACCATTGCCGATAATGCCTCTTCCGCTCGGGTCGTGTTGGGCAGGGCGCAGCGTTTTTCAGGCGAGTGGGACCTTTCACTAATGGGAATGGCGCTTTCCAAGAACGGTGAGGTCCTGCTAACCGGTGCGGGCGCGGCAGTTTTGGAAAACCCTCTTCACGCGGTCAGTTTTTTGGCCAACGAACTGGGAAAACACGGACAGGTGTTACCCGCCGGCTCGCTCATCCTGTCGGGTTCGCTCTCGGGAATGCTTAGCGTTGAACCCGGAGATTTTTTCAAGGCGGAGTTTGACGGTTTGGGTTCGGTAACCGTCCGATTTGGGAGAAACGATGCTCAGTGAAAAAGAGATTCTAGAAAGATTGTGTGTTGCCCGGGAGTCCGCTAGCCCTATCACAGCTTTTACCGTCGATAACCCCGACCTGTCGGTGGAACAAGCCTACCGCGTTCAACGTTTGGGCTTGCAACAGGCTTTGGATGGCGGTGCAACGCTGGCCGGGTACAAGATGGGCTTAACCAGCCGCGCCAAGCAGGTGGATGTAAACGTCGATCAAGCCATTTGTGGTTACTTACTTAAGGAATTTGAAAAAGATCCATTCGAGGGGGTCGAGCGGCGCCGCTACATACACCCTAGAGCGGAACCCGAGCTTGTCTTTGTGATGGGCAAGCGAGTGATGGGGCGGCCGAGTTTGCGTGAAGTGGTGGCAGCGGTGGACTACGTCTGCATTGGTTTGGAGCTACTCGACAGTCGGTATGAGAAATTTCAGTTTAAGTTGCCAGATGTGATTGCTGACAATACGTCTGCGGGCGCCTATGTCGTTGGTAGGACACCTGTGAAAGCAGATTGGGAAAGCTTGCGGCTCAAGGGGGTATTACTTCGAAAAAACGGCAAACTGGTGCAAACGGGTTGCCCAGCGGCTGTGCTTGGCGATCCGCTCCAGTCGGTGCGACAGCTGGTGTGTCAGCTAGCAGAGTGGGAGGTGCCGCTCGAGCCCGGGCAGTTAATATTTACCGGTGGTGTCACGGCGAGCGTTCCCTTTGAGTCGGGAGACTGGCTCGAGTGTGAATGGCCATACGAGAAGCTTTCTGTTGGTGTGCGATGATCTTTGACGTGTTTCATTCGGTGAGTGATCCGGTAATCGATGGACGTCAGCTGGGTAGTCGAACTGTTTTTGACAACACGCGAACGCAGGCTGCACTAGCGGAAGGCTTAGGGTTTGATACGTTTTGGCTCGCGGAAAGTCATTTTTCTTCCGAAATTCAGAAACAAACCTCTCTGGCTACTATTCCCAATTTTTCTGGAGAGGTTGGACTCAACAGCGACTCCTACCAACTGATTCAGTGGCTGGTGGGGCATACGAAGAAAATCAATTTTGGCACTGGTATTCACAATATCGTTGGGGGCGGAGGTGGGCCAATTGCCAGTGCCGATCGGGCGAACTTTATCGCGTTTCTAAATGAAGCCTTTTGGGAACGTACGCTGCACTGGGGTGTTGCGGCGGGACGTTTCCCTTATCAAAACGCGCCTTTTGGACTGGTGCCTCGCGATCAAATGGAAAAGGACTTTTGGCCGTCTCTCACGCGCCTAGCATTTTTGGAAGCGCTGGAGATCTTTTTGCGCTTGCTTCGAGGGGAGGTGCTCAGTTCGGATCAAGTGAGCCGTTATCAGATTCACGCAGCGGATCTCGTTCACTACGGAGACAGGGCCGCACAACTACGAGAGAAATACACCTTCCCTGTTGAGGTGAAACCGCGTTGGACCTTCGAGGCGCTGCAGGTAGTACCGAAATGTAGCGATCGGCAACACTTACGCGTAGTTTTGGGATCTTCGGACCCTCGAGCGCTGGAAATCGGATGGAAATTTTGGGATTTGGATCTGTTCAATCTTTCGTTTACGCCACCAGAGCGCATTCAGACGCTGCACGAGCAGATGGACGAGTTGTGTCGGAAGACAGCGCGCTCCTGGCACC
>JAGQZV010000205.1 GCA_020435295.1 Bdellovibrionales bacterium
GACATCATCTTCCACCTCGTCGGCAGTCTTAAACCGATCGGTGGTGCCTGGGTACCCCGTAACCATTACCAAGTCGCCCGCGTTCAAAGCTTGGCTCGGCAGGCGAAGCGTATGCGTGGGGATATAGGGGACGTTATTCGGGGAGTACTTCGCTGGCTTTCCGTCCGGGCCCACGTACGCGCGGAGAAAACCGTAGTCGCCGGCCTGGCGCGGCCACCGCCAGTTGTCGTCAAAGCCCCCAAAAAAGCCCACGCCCTGGTGGGGCGAGTACACCAAACGCACATCCTTTATCTCTAGCTGCTCAATCTGAAAAAACTGAGCCCCTTCAAAAAAACTGGAGACCTGGCACCGCGTGTCGGTCTTGCCCACTTCGCACGCTTCGGTCAGTTCATTGATGCGTTTTTTGATTTCCTCGTAACGGGCTTCGTCGCCCTCTATTTGTTCGATGTCCTTTAATACTATTTTGGTCACATCGGTGAAGGCCGTTGTCACTAACACGTGGCTCCCCGGCCCCGCCCACAACTCTTCAGACTGATTCTTCGCCAAATACCCATTCTCGATAAGGCCCTCGTCCCCATTGTTGTATTGGAGTGCACTTTGTATGCAGTGGTGATTGGTTATGATGAGCCCGGTCTTAGAAACAAACGAGGCCGAGCACCCTCCCAACCAAACGATAGCCCCGAGCGGGTGCGCTAAAGGATCGGTCAGCTGTGCGGGATCATAGCGTAGCCCGAGTTTTCTCAACGTCTCGGCATGGGCGCCCATCTGCACAGGCATCCACATCCCGCCTGGGTTTTCAAATTTCGCTGGTTCTGGATTTGCCGTCTGCGAATTCGAACAGGAAAGAACAACAAAGAAAAGAAGGGAACAAAAAATCCCCCCAAACAGTCTAGCCATGTATACCCCAACCCCTAAAAGGCGCGTTGCGCCCTAAAACCAATTTCTAGCGGTGAGGCTACTGCACGGAACGCGGGCTGGTCAATTTTTTCTGAAGGCGCGGTTTTTTGAACTTGCCATCGGCAGCCCTTTTTAAAAGCGTTACGTCCCGGCTAGTCAGCTCGCGCACTTCACCGGGTTTCATGCCGGTGGGAAGAGCCAGGTCCCCAAGCCCCACCCGAACGAGGCGGACCACTTGCCCCCCAACCGCGGCAAAAATACGGCGCACGAGCCGGTTGCGACCTTCCTGGACCGTGACCCGGTACCATTGGCCCCGCGTATTGCCTAGCCGTGCGCGCTTTCGGCGTTCGAGTTGGACGCCCTTTACCGGACCGTCCTCAAAATAGAGACCGCGACGGATGCGTGCTTCTTTTTCTTCGGAAAGTGGCTTGCTGAGTAACACGGCGTACAGGCGGGGCACCCGGTTACGCGGGTGCATGAGTCGCTGGGCTAAGGCCCCGTCGTTGGAAAGCAACAATAACCCCTCGGTCCTAAAGTCGAGCCTCCCCACGGGGTTGAGCTTCATTTTTTGTCGTTTGACACCGGGGATGTCATAGATCGTGGGCTTTCCCTCTTCGGAAACCCGACTTGTCAGGCAAAGATCCGGCTTGTTTAGGACGAGGTACACTCTCGGGGGGGCCGACTGGTGCAGGCGTTTGCCGTCCAGCGTGACGCTATCCCCTTCCGGGTCGATCTTGGCGCCCAATGAGCGGATTTTCCTACCGTTAATAGAAAAGCGGCCTGCACGAATCCAGCGCTCTGCCTCGCGGCGCGAGGCCAGCCCCAGCTCAGCCACCCACTTTTGCAGTCTCACTTCTTCCATGCCCAGCTAAGTAACGGATTCAGCGATCTTTCTCAAGCCCCGAATGCGGCCCCGCGGCCCACGGTTGATCGCTTTGCCTAAAACTGCTACATTGCCGCTCCCTTAAGGAGAGACCCTTGCTCGAATGGCTGCATATGTTTTTTCTTTCGTTTATCCCACTTTTTGTGGCGATGGACGCTCCCGGAATTGCGCCCGTATTTGTGGCGCTCACCGAAGGACTAAGCGAACGTACCCGACGCGAGCTAGTAACCCAAGCGACAGTGACTGCGTTGCTCATTGCTATTGGCTTTATGGCCATCGGCAATGTGGTTTTCAAGTTTCTTGGAATCACCGATAGCGATTTTCGCATCGCAGGCGGTTTGGTTCTCGTAATCTTGTCGGTGGTAGATCTGGTTTTCTCTCAAGCGGAGCGGCGTACACCATCGGGGCACATCGGCGTGGTTCCTATCGGCATCCCTCTCATCATGGGGCCCGCCGCCATGACAACCATTCTCATATTGCTAGATAGCTACGGTTATGTGATCACGATCTCCTCGCTGCTCGCCAACCTCGTGGCCGTATGGCTGACGTTTCGGTATTCGGGGAAACTCTTGGGGCTTATCGGTCCCGGTGGGGCCAAAGCGATCGCAAAAATTGCGTCCCTGTTTCTCGCAGCCATCGGGGTCATGATGATCCGCGTGGGAGTCACAGCCATCATCAACGCGCACTAACTACCACCAGTCGTCATCCTTGGGCTGTTCTTTCTTGAGTTCCTTTTGTAGCTCTTCTTGGCGTTTGGCGATAATGCTCGCGGGATCATAACGCATGGAAACTTCTAAAAACTGAAAAGCGCGATCAAGTACCTGTTTGAGGGCGCGCGAGTTCACTTTTCCGTCACGACCTTTGAATTCGTACCCGACCGCCGGCAAAGTCATCAGCGTGTGCGGTACACCTTTTTTCTTCATCTCTTCATCTAATGTTATTGCGGCGTCATAGGGAAAAACATAATCGGCCGTGCCATGAAAGGTAAAAACGGGCGCCGACTTATCGTTGATAAACGAGATGGGGGAGGAAACTGTGTAGAGGCGTTGGTTGCCCGCTGGGCTATCGCCCACCAACGAGGCGATTTGCCGGGTACCTCTAAAACGCTTTGTGCGTTCGAACCAATACTGCGCGGTCGTATCGGTGGCCCCACCAAGATTCAGCACCGCGCGTACGTCGTTTGTAGCGCGTCTCGCCTCGGCGCTGAGATCGCCGACGTTCGGCATTTTCTTCCCTTCTCCGCTAAGCCCCGCCATGAGCGCAAGGTACCCGCCAGTACCCACGCCCCCGACTACAATTTTTCCCGGGTGAAGCCCCAAGGCTTCGTGCTGGGCGCGCACCCATCGAATGGCGCAGCGAACGTCAAGCACAGGTGCAGGGAAACGCGCCCCCACTTGGAGGCGATCGTTGTCGGGGTTGTTGTCCGAGCGCATGTCCCCGGAAAGGCGGTAGTCAATCGTTACTCCCAGATACCCCCGTGCAGCCGCGGCTTTGGCCAGTGCCAGCGCCTCTCCCTTGCGATCTCCGGAAATGAGATCTCCGTGAACAAAAATCACAGCGCCCATGTCTTTGTAGGCTTTTCGTTTCAAGCGCACAAAATCCAAAAAAAGCTCCGCGCCACCGAACTCGCAGAACTTTACGTTTTGCTGCACCTCGAGTTCTCGCAACGGCAATTTAGCGTACTTGAGAATCTCGGCCGCAAGATAGCGACTCTCTGAAAACGAGTACATTCCCCAAAATGCAAGGGCGATCAGAATGTAACGGCGTTGCTTCAAACGCGTACCCCTCGGTCTCTCCAAGTAGAGATGACAAACCTCTACGCACTCCGTATCGGCTGCTCTGCGTCACAGCTTGAATTGCAATAATATTAATGAGTCTGGGGACTTGGGCGCCTTTCGGAACTGCGGTGTGGCACGCCAATGCCCAGGTTGGGAGTGGTACGTGGGACCCCCTCTGGGAAAGCCGGCGGAACTTGGAAGTTTGTCACCGGGTTGTAGGGAGGCGCACCGGAGCCGCTGCTGAAGGTACTACTCGTTTCTCGCGGTACCGATCGCACGGCAACGCCAAGGCTGGCATTAAACGACGCCAGCGCTTGCTCCCTAAAGGTTTGGCCTTGACGGGCGATGGCCCCCATTTGTCCTAAGAAGTTTTCGGAACTGGTAAGTTGCGGAGTCGACTGCTGCATGGCCGCAAAGAAGGTTCCGAAAATGCCCAAAACCTGATCCGTATCCCTACGAAGCAATTCCAAAAGCGGAAGGTACGGTGGAAAGGGAACCACCGGCGGCAGCGGCACTTCGGCGAACTCCGGAATCTCGGTCGGCGGCGGAGGTGGAGGCAACTGAAACGGCGGAATCTGCGGCGGTTGCGGAGGCGTCTTGCTCCCCGCTTTTTTTGCGCCCGGTTTCTTATTCTTCTTTGCGTTGTCCTTTTCCTTGTCGTTTTTCTTGTTATTGTTATTGTTATTCCGATTCTGGTTCCTATCGTACGGATACGGATTCTGGTCGCCAGGCGGTACAAACTGATCCGGTGGTGTTTGCCTCGGCGGTGTTTGAACCGGTGGCGTTTGTCCGGGCGGTGTTTGGACCGGAGGCCGGTTTCCAGGAAGCTTGGGATCTTTCACAGGTGCTGAGACATGAGGACTGCCTGCACCGGGCTGATGAGCGCTGGGATCGCCTACCGGAGGACCGGAGGTACTGCTATCACCGTGCGTTGCCGGGCCATTCCCACTAACTGGGCCGCCTTGATTCGGATTACCCTCGACCGGATCCGTCTGCGAAGGCCCTTCTGAATCCTTACTCGCTACTCGCCCGCTCGGAGTTCCCGTAGAGTCGCTTCCGTTCTTGGGAACCTCGACCACGGTTTGGGCCAAGACTTGGGCGTACAACTCTTGAATTTCTGCTTGGCCCGCGGCACGCGAGGGCTTATTTGAATTGGCTCAAAAGAAGCAGGCCGTCTCTTTTAACCCAAAAAATTCTGCGAAGGTTGCCCGTTGCGCAAGCGATTGTTTAAGGTTGTAGAGGTCGTTTGCGGCCAGACTTCCGAGGCGAAGCATCCGATCGTAGAGTTTTTCCTTGGCGCCAGCGGTCTCATCGGAGCCGTCGCGGATAGCCACTGCTGGATCCACAAAATACTTCTTGAGAAAGTCTTTGGCCTCTTTCTCACTCATCGAAGCAATCAAAGCCGCTCGGATTGCGCGTTCTGCGACCAACTGCTGCTCGCTGCCTCTTACATATGCTTGAAGTGTTGTTGTATTAGGAAAGGAGAAGGCCTTGTCGAAGAAGTTTTCCAGTAGGCGCTTGCGAAAAGCCGGATCGGTCAAAACCTTGGCTATCTCAGCCCTCGCTTGCTCTGGCTCGGAGAACATCCCCTTCCAAATCGTCTCGAACTCCTGTGGCCAGGA
>JAGQZV010000206.1 GCA_020435295.1 Bdellovibrionales bacterium
ATTTTCCGAGATGTAGAAAAGCGTTGGTCGGCCTTGAATCCGCTGGCGGCGGAACTCGGCCAGATCTACCACGTTCGGGGCGCCTGCCCCTTTGTGTTTCTCGCTCAAGTCGTTTTCCCCCCCAGACCCATGTTAGTAAAAACGTCCTGGGAATCAAAAGAATTCTTAAGAAAAATCCATATTTTGATGGTGCGACGCGTACATGCGGGGGCGGGGCAGCTTGGGTTGGGGCGGGGCGGCAGCCCAAAAGCGGAAGAATGTTAAGAGATTTTGCTGTTTTCCGATAAGGTCATAGAGGAACCTTCCTATGGAAAAAATTCTGGTCATTGAGGATAACAAGGATTACCAGTTCTTGATTCAGTCCACGCTGTCGTCCGAGTTTAAGGTCATTTGTGCGGACAACGGCAAGCAGGGGATAGAGCTGGCAAAAGAACACAACCCCACGTTGATTTTGCTCGATATCACCTTAGGGGACGTGGACGGGTTTGAAATTTGTCACTTGTTCCGTAGCCAGAAGGAAACCTCCCAGACGCCTATCATTTTCCTTTCCTCCCGCAACGATGCTCACAGCAAGGTCATGGGGTTTGATCTCGGCGCAGACGATTACGTGGAGAAGCCCTTCAATGGGGAAGAACTCAAAGCACGCGTGCGTACCCGTATTCGTCAGAACCAGGCACGCCGGGAAAACGTTTCAACTTACGAAGTGCAGGGGCTTAGAATCGACTTCCTGGGACACCGCGTGTTCATCGAAGAGCGAGAAGTTCCGTTCTCGGCATTGGAATTTAAGCTTCTGTCCTACTTCGTGCGGAATCCCGATCGAGTTCTCAGCCGCGAGCGAATCCTCAACAATGTTTGGGGGGTGGACACCTTTGTGACGGATCGCGTAGTGGACTCGCACATTCGTAGCATTCGAAAAAAACTCGGTGCGTATAAGGATCACATTGAGTCCATCTACGGCGAAGGCTACCGCTTCAATCCCAGTCCGCTATCTTCCGCCAAGAACAAATCTGAAGCCGCCTAAGTACAAGGCGCATCCCCACTGTTATAATTAGAAGCTATGAGACGCCGTCCCATAGCCTTGACCCTTTGTGCGCTGGTCTTTTTGTATTTTCCGATCTCCTGGGGGAGCCAAATATGGCATGGCCACTCCGTCTATTTCGGCGATGTCCTCTTTTCGCTCATTCTGCCGTCCGTTCTCTTGGTCGGGCTACTCCGGGTCGCCCGGATCGGTTGGTACACGCTTATCGCTTTTGGTTTCATTTGGGGGGCGCGAGATCTTTACATTTACTACAGTAGCCAGGGGGCAAATCTAGCCCCAATCGTTGTTCATCTCTTCATCTACTTGGTCAGTTTGAGCTACTTTATTAACCCCCGTGTGCGTCACCTGTATTTCGATCCGAGAATGCACTGGTGGAAGACTAAACAGCGTTTTGAAACCCACACCCCAACAATTGTGCGCCATCAGGGCGAGTGGTTCTACCCCATCATGCGCAATGTTTCAGAAGGCGGTTGTTTCTTGGAAATTCCACATGGCATGCTGGTGAGTGAACACCTTGAGATTCAGGTTCCGTTACCCGAACCGCTGAACGTTCCTGTTATCAAAGCTAACGGGGAAATCCGTTGGGTCTCCAAGGATCCGCTGCGCATGGGATTGGGCGTACAGTTCAATAACCTTCCTAGAGAACAGAGCCGCGCCTTAAAGGCATTTGTACGCAAACAACTGTGACTAGGTAAAAAGTAGACTGACACGTTTTTGCCGTATAAAACTTCGTTATGGGTTTTAGCGCTACACTCCCTCTTTCAAAGACGAAAATAACTCGTTGTCGTGCCGTGGCCCATTCCATTGGGGATGAGGTGGCTACACTGGTGCAGGAGCATTCCACGGTGGGGGTGGAGCGTACATTTCTGCGCCTGCTCGGATTAAATAGCGCGACCGAACAAGAGGAAGGTTTGCTGTACCCGACCTCCAACTTCATTGTGGACCAAGTCGAACGGACGGGGCGCCTCGTAGAAGGGAGCTTGTATTGGGTCGCCAACGCCATGGTGGCGGAGAATTGTTCACTGGGTGATGTGGAGGCGGCGGTACTGGCGGGAAAATTGGATGTTGGAACCGTCAAGCCCCAGCCCGAGTCGGCGGTGTTAAAGTTGGGAAGGCTTCTGGCGCGTGATGGTGTAGCCGGTCTGCGTTCGCGCGTGAAGAACCGATCGAAAATCAAACGAAAGTTAAAAGATCCGGCGAAGCTCAAGCGCCCCTTACTGTATCAAATTGTTGCCACGGGAAACATTTATGAAGATGTCCTCCAAGCTAAGAGCGCCGTTATGGATGGCATTGAAATTGTCGCCGTGATTCGAAGTACTGCCCAAAGTCTCCTAGACTACGTTCCGCAGGGAGCTACGACTGAAGGTTTTGGAGGCACATACGCCACCCAGGAAAATTTTCGAATCATGCGGGCCGCGCTTGATGAAGTCGGACAGGAACAAAACAAGTATATCCGTCTGACCAACTACGCATCAGGGTTGTGCATGGCGGAGATAAGCCTGCTGGCATCGATAGAAGGCCTCGACTATCTCCTGAATGACGCCATGTACGGCATCCTTTTCCGCGATATCAATCCCGTTCGTACCCTAGTGGATCAGCATTTCTCTCGCCTGTTGTGTGCGCAAAGTGGAATTTGTATTATGACAGGTGAAGATAACTATATGAAAACGACGGACGCCGTGAAAAGTGGAGACTCGGTGCTCGCGTCTGAGTTTATCAATGAGCGTACCGCCCTGAACGCCGGTCTTCCAACTTCGCAAATGGCGCTTGGCCACGCGATGGAAATGAATCCGCAATACGAAAAAGTCATACTGATGGAGTTGGCGCGGGCGCAGATGACACGTCAGATTTTTCCGGACAGTCCATTGAAGTACATGTGCAATACAAAGTACAAGACTGGCGATATTATGACGAGCCACGTAGTAGATGCAGTTTTTAATTTGTTGGGTGCTTGTACCAACCAGGGGGTTCTGTTGCTTGGCATGCCGACGGAGGCGGTCCACACACCCTGGCTTGCGGACAGGAGTTTGAGCGCCCGCAATGCGCGGTATATTGTGAATGGTGCGGCCGGAATGGGTGAGGAACTAGGGTACCGCTCCGATGGCTTTATCGCAAAATTTGCTCAAAAGGTTTTGGATGATGCCGTGCGCCTTCTTGAGAGGATTGAGAAAATTGGCTTTCTGAAAGCGATTGAACGGGGGTACTTTGCCGACGTCAGACGACCTGCTACTGGGGGCAAAGGGGCCAAAGGAGTTTTTAGGGTTGGGCCGAAGTATTTTAATCCCTTTTATGAAATGATGAACAGTCGGATTTAGATGAACGAGATTGATTACAAAAACCTCGTCCCGTACGGGGATACAACAGGCGATGGGGCTGTGCAGTTTAGTTTTACCTTCCCCGTTGAACCTTCCCCAAAAGCGCAGGAAGCCGCTGCCCAGATGGTACGTGAGTGGGGGTTTAGTGACGTGAAAGTAGCGCACATGTCTTCTGTGGGAGTGGGGTTTGCGTATTTCGTCATTTTTGGTAGAGCTCAAAGAGGGGTTAATTTCGATAAAGTCGAGGTACCCGAGCTCACCGGTCAGCGGCTAAATTATAAAGAGATCGACAAGCGGATTCTGGAAGAAATAGGGCGTCCCATTCGCGTCGTCGGGGCTAACACCGGATTTGATGCTCACACCGTAGGGTTGGATGCCATCTTGAATATGAAGGGCTTTGACGGTGATGTGGGACTGGAACGCTACAGGGGTTTTTACACCGTCAACATGGGCAGCCAAGTTTTGCCGGCAGAGCTAATCGAGCGAGCTCTGAAAGAAAAGGCGGATGCGATTCTCATTTCCAAGATTGTAACTCAAAAGGATATCCACATTGCCGACATGAAAGATGTCATATTACACTTGAGAAAACGGGGACTGGAAAAGCGTTTTATTCTTGTAGTTGGTGGGCCGCGCGTGACACACAAGTTGGCGCTGGAATTGGGGTACGATGCCGGCTTTTCAATTGGTTCCTACCCCAGTGATGTGGCGTACTTTTTGTTAGAGAAAATGCTGGAACGCATCGGAAAAAAGAAATGAAAATCATCGGCCGCAATAAAGAGTCGGAGCAAACCAAAAAGGCACTCAAACTTGGTCGAAACCTCTTGGTGGAAGGTCCGGTGGGAGTGGGCAAAACATTCTTGATCCAGACCCTACTGAAGGAAATTAAGAAAAAGTTTGTGCGGGTTGACGGTGACACTCGCTATACGGAGCAGAAGCTTACTGGATGGTTTGACCCCCCGATTGTTTTGAAAAAGGGTTATGTAAAAGAGGCCTTTGTGGAAGGCCCTTTACTGACTGCTATGCGCGAAGGGCAGGTGCTATTTATCAATGAGCTCAATCGCATGCCTGAAGCCGTCCAGAATATACTTCTTCCGGCGATGGATGAACGAATGATTGTTCTACCCAAACTTGGGGAGGTCAAGGCCAAGGCGGGCTTCAGTGTCGTTGCGACTCAGAATCCCAAGGAGTTTACTGCGACTCACGCGCTTTCCGAAGCGCTTCTGGATCGTTTCGAAATGATCCATCTGGATTACCAGGATGAGAAAGACGAGATTGAGATCCTGAAGCAGGAAATCGGGGGCAACGGCAAGTCCGAAACACTAGCACGTGCGCTTCGGATTGTGCGGGCCACTCGCGAACACGCAGCAATAAAGCGAGGAGCCAGCGTTCGGGCCGCTATCGCCGTCGGGAGGCTGCTTGAGGGAGGTTTGGATTTCGAGGAGGCCTGCCTGATGGCTCTTCCTAGCCGGATTGAAGTTTCTAGCTCCGGGACCGATGCCCGCGAGCTGATTCACGAACTGATTCAAAATCCCACGCAGTTTGAAAAAAAAAAGACCTAGAAGTTAAAAACAGGCCGGTGTCGGCGCGACGTTTTACCAAGACATTCCTACCTCCTGAACTGGCTCATACCGCTGACGAAGAAGTATTTGACGGCGACGAACTTGGAGATCGCACGGAGGAATTGAGGGAGCTGTTCTTGAGGCGATCGACCCAGAACCGGCCCGATCCGGTCTTAGACCGGCGTTTAGTAGATCTCGTTCTAT
>JAGQZV010000207.1 GCA_020435295.1 Bdellovibrionales bacterium
AATACTACAAGGTGAAAAAAAACGTCCGCGGGCGAAAGCGTCTAAACGATCAACGCTGGCTTCACATCTCCTCGGCCAGTGGAGAATTTTTTCCCGACTACGATCGTGCACGGTTTTACGGTAAAGTCCGTTCCAGCATTCAGGACTTGGAAATTGATAGTGAGCGCTTAGAAGTGGCAGCAAGTGAAGGAAAGGAAACACTGCTCGCGGAAGGTCATGTCCGAGTACGGAGTAAGGGGCGCGTGGCTTCCGCAAAAAGAGCAGCCCTTCGATTGGGGTCAAACCAGCTTGTTCTAGAAGGCGATGCCAGAGTAGATGCGAAAGAGGATCGAATTGAAGGGAAACGAATAGTTTTGTACACGGACGATGACCGTGTGGAAGTGACGGGTGCGAAAGGGAAGATCGACGGTGATTCTTAAAGCGGACAGCTTGTCGAAGAGTTACAAGGGACGCAAGGTTGTATCCGGCGTCTCTGTCGAGGTTCAGAGTGGCCGCGCCATCGGCCTGCTCGGTCCCAATGGTGCGGGCAAGACGACCACATTTTACATGATTGTAGGCCTAGTCCCGCCCGATGGGGGACGGGTCCTGCTAGATGGTGAGGATTTGGCCCGCCGCCCCATCTACGTGCGGGCGCGCATGGGACTTTCCTATCTCCCCCAGGAGCCCTCGGTGTTTCGCAAGCTGACCGTGGAAGAAAATCTACGGATTATTTTGGATAATTTGAATATTAGCCGAACAGAAAAAAGAGAACGTGCGGACCGCCTCCTTGGGGAGCTTGGAATCCGCCACCTGGCGCATCAGAAAGCCCAAACTCTCAGCGGGGGGGAGCGCCGGCGCCTGGAAATTGCTCGGGCTTTGGTCTTAAACCCGCGCTTTCTGCTTCTGGACGAACCCTATGCAGGTATCGATCCGGTGGCGGTAAACGAAATACAGAAGATCATTGCGGATCTTCGTAAGCGGGAGATTGGCATTTTGATCACGGATCACAATGTGCGGGAAACGTTGAGCTCTTGTGATGAGGCCTACTTGATTCGTGACGGAGAAGTTTGGATTCATGGGAAGCCGCAAGAAATAGTTGAAAATGAGGCGGCGCGACAGTTTTATTTAGGAGAAGGATTTCGGTTGTAATTATGGCGCTTGGAATGAAACAAGTTTTGAACCTCAGCCAGAGCCTGGTGATGACTCCGCAGCTGCAGCAGGCCATTAAGCTCTTGCAGTTGTCCCGCATGGAGCTTGAGAATTTGGTCAATACGGAAATGGTTGAGAACCCGATGCTAGAGGAAACTCCGGACTCGGAAGGTACCACCGCAAGCTTGGAAGAGCTGGCTGCGCAGGAGAATAAGGCGGAGGAGAACCCCCAGAATGCGGAAGATTTCGATTGGGCAAGCTATTTGGAGAATTTCCGCTCGACGCCAAACTTACCGGTTTATCGTGGGGGCGATGAGGATCTGCCGACCTACGAGAACACACTTTCTGAGGCCACGTCCTTGCACGATCACGTCCTCTGGCAGCTCAATTTGAGCGACTTGGATGACAATCAAAAGCTTATTGGACAGGCCATTTTGGGTAACATTAACGATGACGGTTACCTCCAGGATTCTATCGAAGAAATCGCGCAGCGGGAGAACTTCGATCCGCACGAAGTCGAAGCCGTGCTATACCGGATTCAGGAAATGGATCCCCTCGGCGTAGGCTCCAGAGATCTCAAAGAATGTTTGCTGGTTCAAATTTACGATCTCAAGGAAAAAGACGAGATTCTAGAACGCATCGTCGAGAATCATCTAACTGATCTGGAAAAGAAAAACTACACTGCCATCACAAAAGCCCTCGGTATCACCATGGAAGAGGTGGTTGAGCGGGTGAAGATAATCCAGGAACTGGAACCCAAGCCCGGGCGAGCTTTTGGAGCCTCGAATGCACATTACATTATTCCGGACATTTACGTAGCTAAGCGAAACGGCGAATACGTCGTGATGCTGAACGAAGACGGTCTGCCCAAGCTCAAAGTGTCCAACTTTTACAAGACACTTTTGGACAAGAATTCGGCGAAGGCGGATACGAAGGAGTATATCCGAGGTAAGCTCCGTTCAGCCGTGTGGTTAATCCGTAGCATTCACCAGCGTCAGCGCACTATATTCAAAGTTACTGAGAGCATCGTGAAGCAGCAGTACGATTTCTTCGAAAAAGGCATCGCGTTCTTAAAACCGATGGTGCTTCGTGATGTAGCGAATGACATTGGGATGCACGAATCAACCATTAGTCGCGTGACTACAGCCAAGTACGTTCACACCCCACGCGGGATATTCGAACTGAAGTTTTTCTTCAACAGCGGCATTAACCGCGTGCAAGGTGCAGCGGTAGCGAGTGAGTCTGTTAAGGAGAAAGTGAAGGCGATTATTTCCAAAGAAGATCCGGCGCGACCTTTTAGCGACCAAAAAATCGCCGAAATGTTGTTGAAGGAAAATATTGATATCGCCCGGAGAACGGTCGCAAAATATCGCGAAATGCTGGGGATTTTGCCATCCTCGAAGCGGAAAAAAGTCTTTTAGTTGGGAGTTAACTGTATGGACAACATCGAAGTCACCTTCCGGAATATCGAAGCTACAGAGGCCATCCGCACTTTTACCATCCAACGGTTGGAGCGGCTTCACAAGTACGTGACCTACACGTTGAAAATTCACGTCTTGCTAGAGGTAGAAAAGAAAGAACACCGGGCGGAGGTCACGTGCCACGCAGAACATAAGGAACTTGTGTCTACGGGGACATCCGCGAATCTTTACGAATCCATCGACATGGCGGTCGATCGAATGGAGAAGCAGCTGCGTAAGGAGCGGGACAAGAAAAAAGGCCACCACACTGCCCACGGAATCCAAAGAAACAGCGCGCACTTGGCTCAGGATGTGCAGGCAGAAATTCCCCACCGGGCCAAGAAGGAACGCTAAGCTACTTCAAATCATATTCGTCCAGATCCTTGAACTCTCTGTAATGGCGTACGTAGCGTCGAGCCGCTTTTACGTTCTTACGATCGGGGCGCAAGTTAAACTCGAAACCCAATAAGATTTGGATTCCTTGCGTGGTCCATCGATCGGTGGAGCGGATCGCATTGGTGAGACCCAGCGAGTACCGGCCCCCAATGGAGACAGCAACGGATCTGGCGACATCTATCTCGAACCCCGCTCCGATGCTGGCACCAAAATCGAAGGCCGTGTAATCAACGGTTGGGGCTCCGGAGGAAGTCCGACTTTTTTCTTTTATCGCCAAGTACGGGCCGCCTAGCACGTACGGCTTTAACCCCCAATAGTCGAACCGCAATTTCAAAAGGGCGTCGACCTCAATGTAATCCGGTGAAAAAGTCTGTGCACCGGAAACGGTCGCTCCAAGGACATTGACCCCATCCGCCACCGCGGCGCCTTTCTGCGCAAACCAGGTTTCCTGCCGGATCGCGAAGTAGTCGTTTAGCTCAAACTCCATGTTCTGACCGAACATGTACCGCTGCTGCTTATCGAGTTGAGTATTGTTTACACGGGCACTGGCTAGGTTGATTCCCCCCTGGAACCCTACCGGGTGGTACAGGGCCCTGTAATCATGGCGGTGACCGCATCCGGTGAGCACCCACACGAGCATCATGCTCCTCAGCAAGACCTTCATCAGTAGTCCGCTCCTTTTGTTCGCAATTTCTTGAAACGTTCAAACCGTTCGGTTTTTGGCTTGAAGAAAACGTCCCCCAGGGTTTCAAAACGTAGTCCCAGTAGCACCTGAATGCCGTCCTGCATGAGTGTATTCGGGCTACCAAAGAGCGCGTTGGAAAGCGCGAAGGTGTATCGCCCTGAAACAAAAAAAGCTGTTGTCTTGTCTATGTCGCACTCAAACCCCAGGCCGAGCAGAAAATGAAAGATGTGTGGTTGAGTGTCGGCGATATCAGCGCGCAACCGGTACCCGTAGATGGGCCCAGCGAGAAAGGAGATTCTATTCGGGCTATAGCGCATGCCTTGTCCACGGAGCAGGATGGGAAATTCTAGGTAGTCTACCAGCGCGCGATCGGTGCTTCCTAGCACGTTCTGTCCAGCGTTGACCGAAAAGCCGCGCTGTACGTAGTTCGCCTCCATCTGCAAATAAAGGGGACCGGCAAGAAAAACGTCGATGCCCACACCGGCCGTCACACCGACTTTTGTACCGGTACCGGTATCTGTGCTGGAGCCTTCCACCCGGGCAGTCGCAAAGTTGGAGCCTACGTGGAAGCCGTAACTCATCGCCCCACGGGCAGCCACCGGGAAAAAGGCGCCCGCCAAAAAAAACACAGCAATGTTGCGTTGGGTTTTCATGAGTGGGTTTTCGCGCACGCGGGCGTGCGCACTTCCCACAGTATAACGTGAGTTGGCTGGCTACGCTTAGTCTAGAGTGCCAAAGCCTATTAGGTGTTATTGATGAGGAGCAGGGCCAGCGTAAGCATTAGGCCGCTCAACACCAGAACGCGTTCGAGAGTACGTGCAGTCATACGACAACCGTATCGACAAACTGCGCCCATCACTTAATGCGAAGCGTTAGCGGAGTCTAGACGACTGATTTCAACCGGCTTTCCGGTGGGATCGTGGGGGCGTCGGTAGACGCAGAGCCAGGGGTACCACGCTTGGGCGTCGGAAAATGAGTTCCAGCGTTTGCGGGAGATGGGAAGCGCCGGGGCACGCTCAAGGTGTTTTGCGCAATCGGGTTGGGCGACCACGATCGTATGGATTTGGTGGGTGCGAAAGGCGATGGCCGTGTCCCCCATTACCCAGCGCGTTCGCTCGTGGCTGTACCGTCCCAAGTTACCCCCATTGGTAACGTCCGGCCCATGGTAGGCCCAGCCGCTTAAGTGCAAGTTTAGGGCGGGGGCGAGCGAACCGTCTACGATTCCGAAAGGCTCATACTCCAGTTTCAAGCGTGCTGCCGCTTCTGCGAATGGGTAGAATGCGGTCTGGGCGGCGGACTTCGTTTTCAAAAACAAAACACCGGCAATCAAAAGCATCTGTAGCGCGCATGCGGTCTGAAACGAAACTCTGGAGGCAAGGCGACTAATCCCGAGAGCCGCGAACG
>JAGQZV010000208.1 GCA_020435295.1 Bdellovibrionales bacterium
CAACAAAATCGAAAAAACCGCAGCGGGGAAACAACGCCAGAGCCACATAATATTATTCTACCTTTTTGGCGCCGTTCCGACGATTTACTTTCCCGCTCCCGGTACCGCCATCCACAAACTTTTACTACCGCTCCCGGCCCGGCCGTGTTAAATGCCACGAATGCCTGACCGAGTGTTCTTTATGCTGGGCTCCGTCCTACTCACGCTCGTGGCGCCGGCCGCGATCGCAAGCTGGCTTCCCGAAGCCTCCGGCTTGCGGCGTCAGATGATGTTCTTGGTACTCGGTCTGCTCGCACAAATGGTCGGAGAAATTGCCCTAGTATTTCTGGGGGCAAAAACGTGGATGCCCTATTTCGAAAGCCCTTTTGTGCTCGGGCGCTTGATACACCTTTTCTACCTGCTTGCCGCGAGCCGCAAGCTAACGGGTAAGTACCGCTATGCGCTTGCCTCAGTAACGCTCGCCAATCTCGCCCTGTGGTTGACTATAGGGGTTCGGCTACTTGGAAGGCTTTCTTAGCCCGCTCGGCCCAAACGTTCATCGATACCCGTCTTTTGCCGGTACCACTGAGCTGCCAGTTCCCAGGCCGCAAGTTCGGTTCCCATCGCAATGGCGATTTCCTGAGGAACAACAAGCGCGCCCCCAGCTAGACGCCCATCTATTATCATCTTCCACGCCCAGACGCCGTAGCGATCAAATACTTCAGTGGCAGCAGGTGGGAAATCGTACAAATTGACAAGGAGAAACGGACCCGTTGCGGACGCCGGAATTATGGATCTGAATTGGATGCTTGGCTGCAGTCGCGTAGGAGGAACCAAAAACACAGAGCTCGCCTCCCGCCCGACTCCATAGCCGCGCTCCGACAACAACGGAAACACAAAGCCACTTAAGTACGCTTCCAGCGTGGAGTAGGCATGGCAATAGCGGGCGACGTGATTGAAACCGTAAGAGAGAAGATAACTCCATTCGAGCTCGATCAAGTCCTGAATTCTTCTATCCGTACTTTGAACTTGTCGAAACATGCCGTCTTCCCCCCGGAGCAAATCAAGCGTACTTGGAAACGCGCTAAGAAACATGGCGGCTGCGGTTCGCGGGGAAAGACTCGCAACGTGAGATCGCTGAGTAGATCGGCGGAGATTTTCGACGACCCGGTTCGTGAGGGATAAAAAAATGAGTGGTCCCATGATCTCGGCTTGGGTTCCAAAGCGCTCACCGTACGCCGCCCCTAAACGCCGGCTCCACCGAAGAAGCGTCTGCCCCCAAAGCTGACCCGGACCATAGGAGGTCACCGTCGCAAACATCTGCAAGAACGAGTCAGAAGTTTCAAGACCCCCGTGCCTGAATAGCTCCGCTGGAATCCTCAATCGCTCTTCCCACTGCAGTCCCTTGGGCCCCTCTAAATGCCCCATCAACTGGCGCCAATCCGGCCCCGCCACAGCAACGTCGGAGACCTTTGCCACCACGGACACAACTCTCCCGTGATCCGCATAGTGCGAGCTGCAGCCAAGCAGTGCCTTGGGTGCACTGAGCGTCCAGACTACACAAAGCAGCCAATGAAAATTGACCCGAGGGAAAACCATCCGTAAAGCCTCCGAAATCCGCCTCTTTTTGGACGGAGGGCTGCAAAAGCCCGTTTGATGCGCCGCAGCGCAGCTGAATAGCGCAGCTGTTACCTGGCGTCAACACCGCTTTTGCGCCCCCTGCGAGGGGCGCCTAGAGCGGCGAAGCGCGCTCGAAGGGTTTTTATCCAGGATCCGGCGTAAAACCATAAAAGGTCTGAACCAAGCCGCGAAGCGTGTTTAGCGTGGTTTCGGGCGACTTATGCGCCACTCCTCGGGTCCACTCAATACCCAAGTCTTTACTGGCCGCGCCCCCCCAGAATAGCAAGGTATTGCCCAATTCCATCGTTTTCCAGCTGCCATCAGCCGTCTTGTAGCTAGTGCAAGGCTCGATAAAACACCCGACGCTCGTCAAGAAAGTTGGGGAGCCATCGATATGCACTCCGGTACGGGGGTATTCATAGCCAAGGATCGTGCGGGTATGGGAATGCAACACATCGCCCCCGCGAGGGGTGGAGAGTAAACCGCGCGTGCCAAGGACATGGTAAACAGCCGCAGATACGGTGTCAGAATAGTAGTGGAGTGGCTTAAAAACCGCGCGCCCACCAATGCTAGGAAACTGCGTATGAATGTCGAAGGGCGCAAACGTCGCCCCTTCCCATGGCTTAAATGTCCGCGTCGTCTCCCACAAAAAATGCCGGATGACGCCGTTGTTCCGCAATTGATCCACGTATGTGGCTTCAAAGAATGCCTTGGTGTTTACTTCTACGACCCCGCCACTTTTAGGGTCCCACATCCACTGTAAGCTATTTACAAAGTACTCAAAATACATCGGTAGGGTTAGGGCGCGCTCGCACTCGACTGCGATGCTGTAACTTGGGCGACAGAGAGAGAGCCCCAAGAGTGCCATAACAAAAAAAATGCCCCCAACGCGAACAAAACCCGTTGGCATTTTTCCCACCTACGAAGAAGATTACTCTGGCTTATCGTATCCGGTGCGGGGTATTCAAGCTCGAAAAGGGGGGCTCCAGAGTGAGATCGAGTCTTCTAGGTTGGATTGAAAAGAAGGTCGGGGCGGGCATCTACGCCGGAGCCGTTGCCCTTGTTTCCGTTAAAGGGGAACTCGCACAAGCAGCCATCGGGACGATGGGGCGAGAACTAGACGAGCCAATTACGATGGGTGCGATCTTCAGTCTGGAGTCCATAAGTAAGGTCCTGTGCACCGCCCCACTGGTTTTACTCCTCGCAGAAAAGAACCAGATGGGCTTGGATGTTCCCCTTCAGCAATGGCTCCCGGAATTTCGGACTCCGGAGAAAAAAAACATCACCGCCCGGCAGATTCTTTCCCATTGCTCAGGTTTGCCGGACACTGATGATGTTACTTTGGATATCTCGGCAAGCCCACAAAGTTTGTGGAATACAGTCCTGGATCTTAAACCCCTCTTCGAACCGGGCTCCAAAGTGAGGTATAGCGATTTGGGGTATCTGATTCTTGGGCGGGCGATTGAAATAGCAGCGGGCATGAAACTCGATAGGCTCGCATCGCAGCTACTTTGGAAGCCCTTGGGGATGGAGAGTACTTCCTTTAGTCCGTCTGCCGATCAGCAGTTTCGCTGCATCTCAAACCGTGGCTTACGCGGCGTGTGCGTAGATCCCTTGGATCGCGCTTTGGGGGGAGTTGTCGGCTGTGACGGAGTATTTTCTACTGCCGAAGATCTCCTGAAGTTCTCCAAGATGATTTTGAATAAAAAGCTCCTTAAACCGGAAAGCTTTAGGGCGTGGGTGGGTGAACAGACGACAAATACAGGGGCGATCCGAAGTGATTTCGAGTACCTTTTTGCCGGGCGCAAGGCTCTGGGGTGGGAACTTCCCGGCCCTTTTTCTCACGGTGGCGCCGGGCTTTCTAGCAACGCTTTTGGAAAGGTCGGGGGAACAGGAACTTTTCTATGGATCGATCCGGACAAAGACCTAGTCGCCATTTATCTAACAAACTACGGTCAACCGGTTCCCTTTAGTGCGGATAACTGGTCGAAGCTAATCCACGATGTCGGCTCAAAAGAGTTTTTTGAACTCGTTACTACAGCCGCCTTGTAGGTTAACTAAACAGGATCCTAAGACTCAATTGTGGACCGAATTCGTAAAGACTTGCTGGAAAAACCCCGAGTCCATGGCGTAGCCGCCTCCCGGATAGTATCGCTCGGCAGGGGTCAATTTGGGGTGATCAAAATGAGATCCAATGACTCCCGCGACCTCGCCCTTTCCATTCAGAAGCGGACCGCCACTGTTTCCTGCGATAGTGTCGACATCATGAAAGAGCTTAGTGGCAATATAAGCATTTGCGTCCTCACGCTCTAGAGTTCGGTAAAGAAAACTCCGGTAGCTTTCCTGAATCGGAATACGTTTTCCCGTTGCAACGTAAAATCCGTTTCCATCTGAGTCTGGAATTCCAAACTCGCTGTTGCGCGACAAACTTTTGTTTGGAAATCCAGGAGCGTAGAGTAATTCGCCGACATCTGGCTTGGAACCAGCCCACTTAAGGGGATCCAACTTGGGAAGTTGCCCATGGAGCCGAAGAATAACAACGTCGAGAAGCTCAAACTGTGAGGCTTTATCGAGCCCGGCGTAGCGATCTCCCCAGAGCGTATGCAGCTCAATTTCCCCGCTGAATAGGATCTCGTAGTTAGGAACGTCGGGATTCGATTGGAATACCTTACGGTTTTGCTTGTCAAAAAGGTAAAAGCTGACTGGAGCTTGCCGATCCACCACCGGGGGGTAGGCACGAGCTTCAGAAAACACGTGCTTAGCTGACACCAACGTACGCTCATCAATAAAGAAAGCGGTGCCAACGCCCCAATCACTAAGGTAAGCTTGTTCCTCTCCTGCGTCCCGAACGGCGCTAAACTCCGCACGCTTAAGGAGAAGGGCAAATCCAGAATACGTTTGCGGTAGCGCCTGCTCGTAGCGCTTGAAGCTGTCCTTCGGTACCAGAGCCGTCGGGCGGGTACTTCTAGTAACGATGCGAAAAATGCCTGTGTAAGCAGCTCGTACGGGCTGCGGGATGGACTCGTGGTTCGCGGGCAGAAACCCAGGCGCGGCACAGGCCAATGGAGCGGCCAAAATAGTAACAAAAGCAATCCTAAGCATAGGCGTTCCTCGCGCAGTGACTTAGCAAATTGGGCACTTTTGGGAAAGCAAAAACCGTACAGCCTTCAATGAGGTGTTTTTCTTAAACTACTCGTTGGATTCATCCGTTCGCCACCGGACCGAGGCATCGAGTAAAGTGGTTCCAGACGCATTGAAAACACCGTCCACGGCGGCGGCAACAGCCGGCGCCGTCAGATACGTCGCAATTGCAGAGGCGCAATCACGAGGTTCGCCGACAGCAGCCATTTTTACATCGTGAAAGTCTAACGTCGCCAAGTCCTCAAAGTGTTCGGCCGCCCAGCGGCGAATGGCGTAATCGGTAGCAAAAGCGGCTGCT
>JAGQZV010000019.1 GCA_020435295.1 Bdellovibrionales bacterium
CGCAGCTATGGCTTTACCCCTGACTGAAGGGATTGTTTTCTGAGGTACTTACGGTACATGTACCGTTCGATTCAATTCGAAGTGGTCCTTCTCGCCGCGGGAACCATTCTCGGTGGTGTCTGGGCCGACTATTCTTGGGGACGATTCTGGGGATGGGATCCCAAAGAAGTTTGGGCACTCATCGCGCTGTTGCTTTATGTTGCAGTCCTGCACGGAAGGTTTACCAACTGGCTACGCGGTTTTGGCTTCGCAGCGGTTACCGTCATCAGTTTCTTAGGCGTACTTATGGCATGGTACGGCGTAAATTTCGTTCTCGGCGCGGGGTTGCATTCTTACGGATTCGGCTCCGGCGGAATCGCCTACGTTTTGGTCTACCTGGCGGTGCAGGTGGCTTTCATTCTTTTTGCTTACGGCCGTCACCGCAGCAGCGGAAATGCTGGGGCCGCGATTTTCCCGAAGGGCCACCGGTAATCTACTGCTGCTCCCTAGGGCAACTGTACGGATTTTCCTGGGCATCGGTCACAAACGACGTGTGGAAAGGATCGTCGGTGTGGTCAAAAAGCGACATATCAAGTTTCGCGATAAACTTATCCACGTTTCTCATAGACTCGGACGTCAAGCGGTACATTTCCCCAGTTGGCATCACAACGAAATACACATGTGAACCATCCTCGCGCGTGACCTTGCTTTGAAACCAACGACGCCCGCCGCTTGGCCGAGCCCCATTCACTTCTTCAACTGGCTCCACACGACAGAATCGGTAAAAGAGCTTCGCTGTGTCGAAAGAAAGTTCGTACGCTCGGGTTGCTGGATCCTCGCTGTGGTTGCGTGGACTCTGATCATTTGACACTCGATTGATTTCTGCCATCACCAAATAGGCGTCAATGACGCTTACAAATCCGTCCAGGTTAGCGTCGTAATGGTACATCCCAGTATGGTACGCAGAGGCCGGCAGGCCACGTTCCCCATCAAGATTAAGGGTGTTAATGATGTTCAACACATCTCGCGGGGTCACATAGCCGTCCTCATTGATGTCATAGGCTGAGGACCAGTTATGCCAAAGGCTCCGTTCCTCAACCACTGGATCAGTCGAGTTCTGGTCTTTTGCCTTTTTCACGGCACTGCCACAAGAGGCGAGTAAAGGGATCGCAATGAATATTAATCCAAACTCAAGCCATTTCATTGGGGGCGTCCTCCGTTGTGCTTGATGCGGAGGGTATGATGACGGGTGAGAAAAGGCGGCGTCCTATGAAGGTGCTGCAAGAAGAAGACCAGCCATGACTGCTAAGAGTTCCGCCAACTTAGAATTGTGAAACCTGTCGATCTACTAGGCGCTGTCACGACTCTATACGCTTAATTCGGACAGAGAGGCGAGAAAGTAGTAGCATAGTCTCTACCTACTTATGAGAACAATAAATTCGATTTTTTCGAAATCGGGCTACTCCATTGCAAGAAATGAAACGGTTAAGCGCGCTGCATCGTACCCATTTCTAAAGGACTCGTTTCTGCGTACGCTACGCGACTACGAAACAGTCCTGCGAACAACGATTTTTCCCGAGCTTCCGGCCACGGAGAAACGGCACGAGCTGATGCTCGAACTCATCGGGAA
The DNA here is from genome assembly GCA_020435295.1 of Bdellovibrionales bacterium. Classification (GTDB taxonomy): domain Bacteria; phylum Bdellovibrionota; class FAC87; order UBA2466; family JACKAF01; genus JACKAF01. Next base: position 1,610 of record JAGQZV010000019.1, read on the forward strand.
CCCGTTGATCGAAGCCTTCTATATCTTGAACTTCCTGCATCTTTCCCTGGCAGTGGAAGGGGACGTCTGCGAGTTTGGGGTAGCTGAAGGCACGAACTCAGCGCTTATGGCAAACGAACTGCTCAGAAGCTCTCGCTCGCTTTGGCTATTTGATTCTTTCGAAGGGCTCCCCAAACCCACAGAAAAAGATCGGATGTTGGATGACATCTTCGATCTGGGTGACATGGCCAGCTACGAGGGTAAGATGGCGCACCCGCAAAGCCGCGTAAAAGCCCGTTTGGAGGCAGTAGGCTTTCCACAGACCCGGACAAAAATTGTACCCGGCTTTATCGAAAAAGTTCCGGAAAAAGCCTACCCCGACAAAGTTTGCTTCGCCTATGTGGACTTCGACTTCTATGAGCCCATCAAGATCGCTCTTGAACGCCTGCATACCCGGACTGCCCCAGGGGCGTACGTCGTAGTCGATGATTATGGCTTTTTCTCTGAGGGGGCAGAAGTCGCGGTTACAGAGTTCTTGGCGGCCCATTCCGATGCTTACGAAACGATCTCTCCGGAACCGCACGCCAAAGGCTTCATGGCTCTCAAAAAATTATCCACAGGGCGGTGACAAAAGGAACGTGGTACCTAAACGGGTAGGCGCGTGTGTCCGTGGAAGGATGCAAACTGGGTGATCAACGACAAAACGGGGCGAAGCCGGCGCGTAGGTAATTGGGTTTCTTCCCATGCGGCAAAGCGAGTCCGCTCCGCATGTTCCATCAACACCTGATCCTCTTTTTGTAAAGAGTAGTTCTCTTCCGTTGGCTTTTGGCAAGCCTGGCAGCTTGCTCCCCCTGCCGCCACATCAAAAACAGCTGGAAACTGCACCAAGGACTCACACCTCACACAACTCAAAAGTTGTGGCATCAAACCAAGTTGAGCGAGCAATTTCATTCTAAATACCAGGCTTAGCGTTTCCACACGTTCCGGATCTTCTTCCTGTTCGATCAGCGCCAAGGTTTGGCCCAGTAAACTATAGAGCCGTGGCATTGGGGTAGCAGTCAAAACTAGTTTGCGCACCCACTGTGTAATTTTTCCCGCAGCAAGCATTCGATCCAAATGACTCCGAAGTCCCTCAAAAGAATTCAAAACACTGAGCTCAATAAGATAGGGGCGCTCTCTGGGATCTCCCCTCAACAGCAACTCGTCATGACAAAAGAGATCCAACCCCCCGACATAGCGGCGTTTGCTCTTGCGCGCGGCTCGAGCCAACGCCGAAATCACTCCCCATTCCTTAGTGAGAAACTGGACATACATGTCCGACTCTCCGAAGAAGCTCCGTGACAGGACAATACCCTTACCCTGGTATTTGCGCATAGCCTAAACCGAATACATCTCGCTATCAGAAATACAACCGGTAGCCATGTTTTTCGAGGGGCGGGCTGATTTGAAACGAAGATAGAAATAGGCTCCCAAACAATTAAAAAGAATCAAGTGCACCTGTAACAAAGTGCAAAGTGTCCCGCCTTGCTCCGGGTTTTTGACCCCTAGCCACGAGAACAAAGTAAAAAACGCAACCTGCCCCACTCCGATCCCCCCAGGTAAAAGCGGGATGGCGGAAACGGTCAGGCCAATAGGAACAATGAAAAAGTAGTGCGCAAGCGTAATATCGATTCCCATCGCCATCCCGTGAATGGCCCAAAGTGAGGACAGCAGCAAAACGTTCAAGAAAGAAAAGAAAACCGCTTTAAACATAGTTGGAAGTTCATTGCGGTAGAGCAAAAGTGCTTCCAAAACTTTTCCCACAAACTTCACGTCTTTCAATAACTCCATCAAACGCGATACTTGTGGAATTCGTACCCGAGTAGATAGGAAAAAAAGGCCCCCGAAAAAAATCGTCGCCCCGGTAAAGGCCCAAAGAGAATAGGCCAGTACTTTTAGTTCGGCACGGCCCGCGAGCCACTCCCTGAAAAGCAGCAAGGTCGCGGCGGCAGAGAAGACAATGATGGTCAAACCGATGACGCGATCTAACAACACGGTGAAAATCGCCTTCGTTTTCCTCTTGGGTTCTTGCCCTGCCACATACCAGGCTTTAATGAGGTCTCCCCCTACGGATCCTGGCATGAAGGTATTAAAAAAGTTGCCAATCATCGTCAGCGAGAAAAGTTCTTTGAAGGAAAGGCTTAAGCCCTGAGCCTTCACCAGCAGGTGCCACCGAGCCACAATGACAACGGTCATCAACGTGTACGCTACAAGGCTTAACCCAAGATTTAACGGCCGAAAGATAACTTCGCCCAATGCGGCAAAGTCGACCATGTTGGAACGCAACACGTAAACCACCAGCCCCAATCCCACCACCAATTTCAGCGTAAACTTAACTTTATCAGCCACTTTCCTGTCTACCTTCATGGACGCCCCATCGCGCTAAGTACCTCAATTGACTTCACTATGGCCCCAGTTTAGAGTCGTTTTGATAGTCTCACAAACGAAAAATCGGCTTTCCGGAATCGTAATCAAAAGACTAGAAACCAAAAGAAGAGAAAACATAAGATCAGTAGGATAGGCAACTAAGGAGTCGACATGAGAATTTGTGTTGTCGGAACTGGGTACGTCGGACTCGTGGCTGGCGCCTGTTTTTCGGACGTCGGCAACCACGTCAGCTGTTTGGACATCGATCAAAATAAGATCGAACGGCTAAATAGGGGCGAAGTCCCGATTTTCGAACCTGGCCTAGACGAGATAGTCGAAAGAAACACCAAGGCCGGACGATTGCACTTCACTAGCGACCCGGCGGACGCCATCGGACGGTCTCGCGTCATCTTCTTGGCTGTAGGAACGCCTTCCAGTCCTGACGGTGACCTGGACCTCAAGTACGTGCTTTCGGCGGCTGAATCTGTTCGAGACAATCTCAAAGAAGAGGCGTTCGTGGTGCTCAAGAGCACCGTGCCGGTGGGAACGGCCGATAAGGTCCGCGCCATCTTAAAAACCGGTAGATTTAAGACCGAAGTCATTTCCAACCCCGAGTTCTTAAAAGAAGGCACTGCGATTAACGACTTTCTACGGCCTGAGCGGGTCGTCATTGGTTGCGAATCGGAAGCGGGCAAGCGTGTAATGAACGAACTGTACGCCCCGTTTCTCCGATCAGGAAACCCCATCTTTTTCATGGGAAACCGTTCGGCGGAACTCGCAAAATACGCTGCCAATGCATTTCTGGCCACAAAGATATCTTTTATCAATGATCTCGCCTTACTCGCAGAAAAAACCGGTGGCGACATCCACGATATCCGCCGCGTGCTGGTAACAGATTCTCGCATTGGTCATAAATTCCTTTATCCGGGCTGCGGGTACGGCGGTTCGTGCTTCCCCAAAGACGTAAAAGCCATCATCAAGCTTGGCGAGCACGTAGATCACCCTCTGCAGATTTTTGCCGCTGCTCACCAAGTAAACGAAAAACAAAAACGCGTTATTCTCGACAAAATCAAGAAGCATTATCACTCCAAGCTAGAAGGTAAGACATTCGCGATTTGGGGAACGGCGTTTAAGCCAATGACGGACGATATGCGTGAAGCCCCCGCCGTCACACTGATCGAGGGGCTTTTGGCCGCAGGTGCCTCAGTACGAGCCTATGATCCAGTCGCCGCTGACGAAGCCCGAAAGCTTTTTGGCGATACGGTCACCGTCTGCTCCGATGCCTATGAAGCCGCGCACAAGGCAGACGGGCTTGCGATCATGACGGAGTGGAACGAGTTCCGCTCGCCGGATTTTGAAATGCTCAAAGCGGAACTCAACCAACCAGTTATCTTTGACGGCAGAAATCTCTACAATCCCGAAGGGATGCAGTACAATGGCATTACTTATTATTGTATAGGCACACCGGATCCGAGCTAATTAATGAGTGAAAGAAAAGTACCCACGGGTCGCTACTTGGTCACGGGCGGAGCCGGTTTTATCGGCTCTCACCTCTGCGAAAAACTTTTACAATCCGGGAGCCAGGTCGTCGCAGTCGACAACCTCATCACCGGAAACCTGCGCAACCTAAAAAATTTCGAGAACAATCCCAAGTTCGAATTGATACGACAAGACATAACCGGCCGGCTGGAAATTCTTGGGAATTTTGACGGCATCTTTCATCTGGCCAGTCCGGCAAGTCCGGTAGACTATGCAGAGTTTCCTATCGAAACACTTCGTGTGGGCTCCTATGGGAGTGAGCATGTCCTAGAAATGGCAAAAAAGTCGAAGTGTAGAGTTCTGGTCGCTTCAACCTCCGAAATCTACGGGGATCCGCAGCAGCACCCGCAGAAAGAGTCTTACTGGGGAAACGTAAACTCCATCGGGCCACGCAGTTGTTACGACGAGTCCAAACGTTTTCTAGAGGCACTCACCATGGCCTACCACCGGGTTTTTGGACTGCAAACCCGCATTATTCGCATCTTTAACACGTATGGGCCTCGCATGCGCGAGAACGACGGGCGCGTCGTCCCCAATTTCTGCATGCAGGCACTCCGCGGAGAATCCATTACAATTTATGGTGAAGGGAAACAGACACGTAGCTTTTGTTACGTTTCGGATTTGGTAGAAGGTATTTTAGCGACGTTTCTCGGTGACAGTCATCTTCCGATCAATCTGGGCAACCCAACCGAATTCACCATTGCCGATTTTGCGAAAAAAATCATTGCGCTCACGGGCTCCCGCTCCGAGCTTGTCCATAAACCCCTGCCTGAAGACGATCCTCAGCTGCGTTGTCCGGACATCACCAAGGCGAGAACAGAGTTGAACTGGGAACCCAAGGTCCCCATTGATGAAGGCCTTGCCAAAACGATTGAGTACTTCCGCCAACTCGTTTAGTTATTACGCCGCGCATTGAAGGGAGCAAATTTCCATTAGCTGCCCTTTCCCCCCCGCGGTATAATAATTTCTGTCACACCCACGCCATTCTCACAGGAGTTTAGAGAACAACTTTTAATTTTTTCGGGGACTTGTAAGACCGTCATGGACAAACGGAAGAAAAAATCCGGCAAGGATAAAAAAGAAGACGTTATTGATCTCAGCAGCTACCGCAAGAACAAGAATGAAGAGCGCATGCGTGAATACGAACGCATCCTCTTCAATCGGATCCTGGGTGTGTATAGTTTTGCAGAGAAGAGTGGTTTGCACCATGTCGAGGTGGTGGACATCAGCTATTCAGGGTTACGGTTTAAGGAAGTAAATCCGGAAAAGCCCTGCCAAATCGGGGACAAACTCTCGCTTCGTTTCTATTTCACTCCCAGCTCATACCTAAAATTGGTTATGCAGGTGCAGCGGACCATCCCGTTTCAGGAAGATGGGCGGGAGGGAATTGAATACGGGTGCGTTCTAGATAAGAAAACCCGATCGTACCAAGTCATCAAGACGTTGGTCGACTTCATGCACAACTATTCCGAACTAGCGGTTCAAGATCACAATCCGCCTATGATTTGGTTCTAGCCTTTACCAAAAGCTCGGAAACTTCCTCAAACCCGAAGCCTTCGTGTCGGGAGCAGATAAACTTCGGAAGATCCTTCATCCGATCAAAGTATACTTGAACGTTGTCAGTCCCAACGGAGTGCGCAAAGAACCCAAACAGCGGCTCGTCATTGGGGGAATCCCCCACAAAAACCACCTCGTCCTGCGTGAGACCACCCAGAAAATTATTGGCGAGCAGGAATTCACAAGCGGCGCGTTTGGTGTACTCGCCCATCCAGAAGTTAATGTGGATGTTACTTAGCTTGGCGGTAACACCGGGAGTTTGATCTAGCCGCTTTAATATGTCTTCCACGACATCCGAGGAAAGATGCGGTGGTTCCTCGCAAATGTCGATGGCGTAGTCGAAAAGGCGGTAGGGTTGGTCCTTGGCCAGTCGCAATTCAGGATACTCGCGCCTAAGAGCTTCGAAAACTTGATGCAACGCTCCTGGTTCGGCTGCAGAGGTTCCCGCAAGGTTCAAAAATTCGATGGTGTCACCCGAACGCAAAGCCAATCCGGCGCCATTTTCAAAAATCATCGCGTCCAAAGGTAGCAATCGCATCAAACAGTCCGCCCACCCTGCCGGCCGCCCAGAAACAATAACCAGTTTGAGCCCTGCGGCGCGAATCGCGCAAAGGCTTTGATACGTAGACGGTAGCAACGTGCCGTTCGTGGTTATCGTTCCGTCCAAATCGGAAAAAACGGCTCGGATACTAGACGCTGGTAACTCACTAAGCTTTCTAGGTTTCACGCATTTAACTCTACTGAAGGTTGCAAGCGCTTGGTAGAGGGCACCTCTTTCTCGTCCTTCGCTGCAATTCCGACAAGAATCGTATCTATTGTTTTGCGGACGAACTCTTCTCGGCTAAACGCCACGAGATGCCCGCGCCCCGAACTGTCAAAAAGCTTGTGCATGCCGAGCAACACTCCCCACAGCACAAACACCACACGAAGGGCATCGTCCTCGTCCTGCACATCAAGTTCCTCACTGCTCATTATGAAGTTCTTCAACTTATTCAAACTTAGCAAAGTGACACTCATGAGCCGGGTCAACGTAGACGCCTGGATCTGCACTTCCTTGAGGCCTTTGTAGGAATACAAAAGCATGTCGAAATATTCACCATACACGGAGTAAAAGTCGAAAAACTCATCAGCGATTTCCTGGAGCACGTCTCGTACGGGCAGTTTCGCTTGCCGGGCCTTGCGCGTGCTGTGACCTAGAAGTTTGTCGAACTGCTTCGCACCCTTGAGAGCGAGCGAGGCGAAAATGTCCTCTTTAGACTGAAAGTAGCGGTAGATGAGACCAACGGAAATTTCCGCATTTTCAGCAACGTCCTGCAGCGTAGTGTTCAGAAACCCTTTGGACTCAAACAGCCGGCGCGCCGACTCGAGAATCTCGTTCGATCGCTGACGCCTCTCTCTTTCTTTTCGTTCTTTAACGCCCATTTGGTGGAATCCAATTCGATGCAACATAGTCAAATCCGCCAAAGCTTTCAACCCATGCCTGTAAGGGGGCTTCAGAAAGTGAACGCCATTCAAAAAGAAAATACGCTTCACTAAATTGCTGAATTGACTGCCTTTTTTTAAAATTTAATAAAGGGGTGTTAAGGAGCGGCTCCGTGTAAGTCCCCGAGTGCCGCCCACCGGAGAGGAACGACGTTCGATGAGTGTGAGAAAGCGCGATATTTTTACTAAGTGCCGAGAGTTTCAATATGCCCAGCAAGCCAAAGCGAGTGGCTGCTACCCGTACTTCCGCCCCATCGAAGGACTACAGGGAAATAAGGTCGTTTACGACGGCCGTCCCATGATCATGATTGGCTCGAATAACTACCTGGGACTGGCCCATGATCCTCGCGTGATTGAGGCCTCCCAACAAGCCATCTCCCAATTTGGCGTCGGCTGCACGGGCTCGCGCTTTCTGAATGGAAATTCGGTGATCCATGAAAAGCTTGAAGACGAATTGGCCGCGCTGCTCCAGAAGGAAGCCGTCCTGCTCCATTCGACCGGATTCTTCGCCAATTTGGGTACGCTGAATACGCTCTGCACCGAAGGAGACTGGATCCTCTGCGACAGGGAAAACCACGCGAGCATCATCGAGGGCTGCCAAAGCTCCAGTGCCAAAACCCTCCCCTTCGCACACAATTGCATCAAGACGCTTCGCCGGCGGCTTCAACGAGTTCCCGAGGGAGACGCCAAAATGATCATCATGGACGGCGTTTACAGCATGTCGGGCGATATCGCCCGCCTTCCGGAAATCGTGGGGGTTGCCAAAGAGATGGGCGCCCAAACCTACGTGGATGAAGCCCATGCACTGGGCGTGCTCGGGCCACGAGGCGAGGGGACCGTTGCCCACTTCGGTCTGCAAAAGGATGTCGACCTCATCATGGGGACTTTTTCCAAATCGCTCGGCTCTATGGGCGGTTTTATTGCTGGGCCTAAGGACGTAATCGATTTCCTGCGCCACACTACCCGCTGCATGATCTTCACTGCCTCGCTCGCTCCCGCCATCGTTGGAGCGGTACGCAAGTCACTGGAACTCATGCTGAACGAACCCGAGCGCCGCGAGCAACTCTGGAAAAATACACGCAAAATGCACGCTGGCTTTAAGTCCTTAGGTTTCAACATCGGTACCACTCAGACGCCGGTGGTCCCCATTCTCATTGGCAGTGAGACCAAGGCGTTCTTGTTCGCCCACAAGTTGCTGGAAGCTGGCATTTTCGTGACCCCTGCCGTGTATCCAGCCGTCAAATTCGGTCAGGCGATCGTACGCACGAGCTATACCGCAACACATACCGAAGATGAGCTCGACTACGTACTGGAGACCTTTGCGCGCTTAGGAAAGGAACTTGGCATTTTTGAGGATGCGGCCTATATAGGGACCACTAATAGCCGAGGTAAGCCTTATAGTGGTTACGATTTCTCCCTGTACCAGCAAGAGTCAGCAAAAACTGTTCGAGCGGGTTCCTGAGCTTCTCCACGCAAGCGACCCCCAATACGTACCGCCGTTTCCGGGCACGGTATCAAAGCTGTTAGGGCCAAAATCCCCCTTTAGTGAGCACGGAGACATCCTTGGTTTTGTCGCCTATAGAGACGGCAAACCCGCAGGCCGCATCGCCGTTATCCACAACCGTACCCACAACGCCTACCACCAGGACAAGGTAGGTTTTTTTGGCTTTTTCGACTCCATCAACGACACGGAAGTCGCCAAGGCTTTGTTTGATAAAGCCCGCAGTGAACTCGGTGCTCGAGGTCTGGAGAGTCTGCGGGGCCCGTACAACCCAAGCATCAACGATGAAGCCGGCTTACTCGTCGATGGATTTGATTCCGCCCCGTTTGTGCTCATGCCGTACAACCCTCCGTATTACATGGAATTGTATGATTCTGTCGGAATGCAGCCCGCCCGCGACCTGTACGCGTTTTACATCTCCTCGTCCGAGCAAGCGAGCAGTCGTGTCGAAAGAATTGTGAACCGGGTTAAACGATCTACTGGTGTAACTCTAAGAAACGTGGATATCACACGACTGGGCGAGGAGTTGAAACTCATTCGCAATCTCTACAACGATACGCTTTGTCGTAACTGGGGATTCTACCCAGTCACCGCAGAAGATTTGGACAACGCAGCCAAGGATTTGAAACCTATAGTCGAACCCAACATGCTCATGATCGCAGAAAAGAACGGGCAAGCTGTAGGCTTCTCGCTTGCGATTCCCAACATCAACGAGTTTCTACACCAAACCCGCGGTTCCGGTCCCCTGATGCGCGCTATCAAATTTTTGTGGTTTCTAAAAACGCGTCACCCCAAAGATGCGCGCGTGGCTGCGATGGGCGTACACCCGGATTATAGAAATACCGGCATCGCCGCGCTCTTTTACTACGAGTCGTTGATACGCGGGAAACAGAAGTACCGCGGTGGAGAACTTTCGTGGGTCGAAGAAACCAATACGGTGCTGATAAAGAGCATCAAGGTCATGGGGGGAGAACACTACAAAACCTACCGCATCTTCGAATCTCCTACCATTCATTAGTATGAAAATACTGCTTACAGGCGCCACCGGGTTTGTAGGAAGAAACTACTTGCTTCGCTTGCTAAACGACGACAAGTACGATGAGATCTTCGTTCCCGTCCGTTCTCCAGAAAAAATAAAACAGCAGTTGCGGGAAGAGGGCGTAGAAGAAATTCCTGGGAAACTGATAATCCAACAGGCCAGTGCCCCCGACTGGGGAAATCATAGATGGGCCGCGGAGCACGTAGTACATAGCGCGGGTGTGGTAATGGCCTCAAGCCCCGAAGAGTACGCCTCGGTGAACGTAGCGGGGACCGTGAACTTGCTGGCAAAGCTCGATCAACCGCAGAAAATTCTCATTTTATCGTCCCACGCCGCTGCCGGACCGTGTGACCCGTCTATTGATGTGCGGCGTGAAAATCACCCGGACGCGCCCGTAACCTGGTACGGCCAGTCGAAGTTGGAAATGGAAAGGGCAGCAAAAGAGAAGTTCCCCGATCTCCCGTGTCTGTATCTGCGCCCCCCCATGATCCTAGGGCCTCGGGACTCGGCCTCACTACCGCTTTTCGTGCTGGGCAAACAGTGGCTCCAAGTAAAACCAGGGCTGCGGGAAAAACTCTATAGCTTTATCGCGGTGGACGATCTCATTTCAGCGATAGAGACAGCTCTGCGGGATGCCACGAGTTGGTCTGAGTTAGCCCACCGGCACTACTTTGTATGCGCACCAAAACCGGTATCTGACCGATCCCTATTGCGTGGAGCCGCCGCAACGTTTGAGAAGCCTGGGAGAATCCTACCCATCCCGCTAGTCGCGGTACGAGCTCTCTCGGCGCTCGTGGGCCTTGTCCCGGCGTGGAGCCGCAAAATCCCCAATCTCTCCCCCGATCGCGCACGCGAAATCTGGCCGGACCGCTGGGTGATTTCCCCCGCAGCCTTTGAAAAGCGGTTCGGGTGGAGCGCGGCGCAGGACCTAGACGCCACCCTAGAGGCCGCGAGCCACTGGTACCAGCAGGCCGGGCTCCTCTAGACCCGGCAAAGATGACAAAAATTGTCTCTTGATATCAAATACTTAAATTCATATAATGCGGCGTTCCATAATTCTTTTCCAAAAACTTGTAGCTAGGAGTGACTCTTGTTCAGGCAGAAGCTTACCGAGCCTAAGGCTATTGCGCTCAAACCCTTTGCCCTGCGTATCCGCGATGGGTATCTCATCGGACTCGCCCAGGCCCCCGAGGCGGGCGCCCCGTGCGCCGACTGCATCGCAAACTGGCTTCGGGACCGCAATATCCGTTGCACCCCCGCCGATCTTGAGTCTCTCAAGGGTGACGCTAAGGCCACGCTTGGCAAAGCGATTCACTCCAATTCCGCACACACATTCTTCGAAGTGATGGACAATGGGCAGAAAAACAAGCTCGAGTGCATTGTGTTTCCGCACCCGCGTTGCTTATGCCGAAAAGAGAAGTATTGCCCGCCTGTGGCACCCAAGAAAGGGGCGCCCAACAACCTGGCCTTCTCGCCCATTTTTCAATTAAAGAGCGTGCGCTATGGCACCCCAAACGGAAATCTTTGGTTCTTCACCGCAATGGGGCAGGCACCCCTTACTATGAAAATTGTGGCAGCTCACGCCGCTGCCGCTGACAAGGACGAAGCCCGCCGCACGGTCATCGATCTATGGCTGAAAAAATCGGCGCTTTTGGAACTCGATCTTCGTTTGCGATCCGGCGAAACATTCCGAGCGAAAAACTTGAAAACGCAAGAGGAGGAGATTGTCGCAAGCGCAGAAGATCTGGACACAGACTCGCGCTGGGTAGGCGCTGGGGCAAACGACGACGAGGCAACCGTCGAAGCTCTTTGTCAGTGGGCCAAGCAACAAACTTTGGAAGAGTATTCAAATCTGGGCAAGTCACCGATGCTTGTGGTCGGTGCTAACAACTGGTTACGCGGAAAGGTGCCGTTCTTTTTGATCCAGCAGTACGATTTGTATCCGCTTTTCTATCCCAACAAAACTTCCGCCTGGGTGGTCGGATTAGCTGCTTTTTCCCGCCTTTCCAGCGAGGATCAACCCGTTTTTGCGTTCGGCGCCGACGGGAACATCGCAAACGCGCTGGACAAAGCTATTTTCCAGATTTTAGAGCACTGCCGGCCGGTAGATTGGCGCAAACGTTCGGCGATTTCTGACGACAAAAAGAAAAAAGAAAAGGCGGCAAAGCTAAACCTTTGGTGGACAAACTGGATCTACCGTTGCCCCAAAATCAGTCTGAAAGATGTGCTCCAATTGGAAGCGACTAAACCGACACCAGGAGCTTGGCAGGCCTGCTTGAGCGAATACGGCGTATCAATGACGGCGATTAACATCAATAGCTTGTTGTTGCCAGCCTCTCTACGTTCCCTGGTGAAACTCAGCATTCACGCAGAGGGTGACAAGAATTACACTCGCGCCGCGAATGTGCGCGGAATTGGAACATGGTCTACGCTCCGCAATGGCGTGGATCCCTTTGTCTAGGTAGTAGAAAAGAAGACTGTTTGATTTTTTCGTATTAGCCCTGAAGTTTCTGGCGAAAACGATTTTCCAAGGGCGCGATCCATCTCAGCACGCACCGCCGCGCGGGTAAATTTACGCAAGACATGTTCCCGCGCACGCTCCCCAGCTTTGTGCACCCGAGCTCTGTCTCCAATGAGCTCACCGAGCTGTAGGGCCAAGTCGGAAACCGAGTCGGGCTCGACAAGCCACCCCGTTTTTTGGTCTGTTACTATGTCCATCACGCCGCCACAGCGGTACGCAACAGAGGGAACACTAAACGCGGCCGCCTCTACATAGACAATACCAAAACCTTCCCCCCGCCATTCACCTTGCCACTTTCCAAAGCGTGAGGGCATCACGTAGAGATCGCTTTCCCGATACAATTGTGTGAGCTGATCGCGCGTCCCCACCGCCGGAAGAAAACGAACCCGATCCTGTAGCTGCAGCAAGCCCGCAAGGCGCTCCAACCGCACGCGATCGTCACCGTCGCCAACGATGGTAAAACGAAAATCTAGGCGCGGGGAAGCAGTGCGAACCCGCCGCAGAGCCTCCAGAACATGATCTTGCCCCTTATACTGCTCCCCCGAATCCAGCCTCGCGACGCAAAGCATTTCAAAGCGCCCAGACTCACGCGGCACACGTGTTGAAAGAGACTCAAACCCTTCGTACATCCTCGGGTGGACAATGTGAATCCGGTTCGCCAAATAGCCCCTTTTTACTAAGATGGACTTTGTCCAGTCGCTAATCGAAAACAAATGGGAGGCCCGGCGAAGACTCCATTCATCTTGGGCCCACAAGTCTCCCCAGCAGTCCGTGCCGTACACGACCACCGCATACGGAATCCCGTAGAGCTTCGAAAGCCAGTAGCCCACCGGCGCCAAAGACACATGCGAACAAAGAAGCAGATCCGCCCGCTTCGCACCTAGCGAGCGCCTAGCGGCGGCAATCAGTGAGAACGGAATTCGGTTGTAGAGCTTGGAAAGCACTGTGGAGGACGGATACGGTACCAACTCGAAACGATAAGGGGCCGGCTCATTGCGAGGCAATTTTCTGGAGGGAATCAGGCTAAGAAAGTTCTCTTCGCCCAACAACTCACTAGAGAGCGCACACAGGTCGTGCAAATAGTATTGCACACCGCCGTAGCGCGCGAAAATGGAGTCATGCTGCAAGAGGAGTAATCGACTCACCCTGCCAGTATAGCAAAGCCCTAACTGTGGTACACGGTGTGGCGCGGACGGCCAGCCAGAACCTGCTCTTTGCCCCAATTGGTGACTTTGGCGAAGGCTTCGGACGCAACAAAGCTCTTGAACGCCGCTTCATCGCTCCATTCCGAAACGATGAGGTACGTGCGCGGCGTGCTCACGTTCCGATACAGGTCCGTCTTGCTATGTCCGGTTCCCCCTTCCATAGCCTTTAGGACCTGAGCAAACGCTCGCTCAAACACGGGTTCTTTGCCTTCCAACACTTCGTAATTCATTCCGATAGTAACCATGGGACCTTCTTACCTGACGCCCTGACCCAAGGCAAACCCTACTTAAGGCTAGCCCAGCTTGTAGGAGAACTTAACTTTTTGCAGTTGGTTGCGCGTCGCATTGCAAAGTATAATTAAATGTAATGGATAATAGGCGCAAGATAGTTAACTATTTTATCGAACCCGGCTTCCAAGTTCGCTACCTGGCTTTCCTAATCGGTAGCAGCTTTATTCCGATTCTGGTTACGGCAGCCATCATTTCGTACTTCCTGCGGCAAAACTACTTGCTGCTGGTAAACTACGCAGCACTCGATCCCGACATCACCTCCCTTTTGATGTGGGAACTCAAATTCTTGATCGCCATTATCGGCGTGACGTTCTTTTGCTTTTTTGCCGCAATCACCGTTTTGGGCATCGTTTTTTCGCACCGTATTGCCGGCGTCATTTATAAGACTCGCAAAACTTGCAAAGAAATTGCGTCGGGCAGCGATATCGAACTCAAGTTCAGAGATAAAGATGAGTTTCAGGATCTAGCGGACGACTTCAATGTGATGCTCAAAACGCTGCGAAACAAGGGCACCACCGTCCGAGCTAGCTAAGTTTTACGAAAGCCCCCCCCATGAAAATCATTATCGGTTTCTTGACGCTATTCCTATTTCTATCCATTCCCGCACGCGCGCAGGATACCAATTGCGCAAATATCCACTCCGCCGTTCAAATTGCGATCATCCAAAAAGAGAATCTCGGAAAGAAGCTTTCGGAACTCGAAGCGAGATTTAAAGAACATCTGGAGCGCGACATCGATGCACAGGCAGACGGTATACTGGAAAGCTTCCATAGAAACGAAGCTAAGAAAGTCTACTTTGCAAAGAAAAAGCTCAGCCGCGCGATAGAAAAAAAGACGGAGAACATCACCTCAATGAGCGCGTTTTACTGTAAATCCTGCAAGAAAAACGAGGCCAGCGCGGAGGAATTCTGCCGGATTTGCCCCAATAACTCAGAGTGCGAGGCGGCAGATCTATGAGGTTTCTATCGATACTACTACTGCTCGCATCGATTCAGACTCCAAGTCTGGCGCGTTCAAGAGACCGGAAGCCTGCCGCAGACATCGAGCAGCGCCTAACGAAAATAGAGGACGCACTAGAACGCATGGAAGGCGAAATGGAGATCCTCCAGACCCAGTCCCGTCTGGTTATCCGACGCACTACGGTCAGTTATCTCAATGCCTGGTATGTAAAGGCCAACTTATCCATCCTGGTCCCCCGCAGATCGGGCTTTACCTCCACCACAGATACGGGCCTCGGCGCACACATTGGGTTGGGAAAGTACCTCGGCCGCAACCATGTTTTCGATCTCAGTTTTGACTGGGACCTTTACCCTGCGGCCACGCTCCGCTACCGCCTGGAGTTCCACAACAATGCCCCCACTATCTCACTGGCGCCGGTAATAGGGGTAAAACAAAAGCTGCTGAACATTCGCCCTTTTGACAATTTCATCGGAAACCCCGCGGAAGTGAAACCAACCTTCTTTGTAGTGGGAGCTTATCTCGGGGTTCCAATGAGCAAGTCCGTCCTAAGCGCAGAACTCAACGCCCTCATCAACGGCCAGATAATCCTAACCGTAACGGCGGGAGTACATTTCTTCATCTAATGTCCGAAACCGCCGGCCGCCGCCAACTAAAAGGACTGCACGAAAAAACGGGTCACCTTGCCAAGGGGTTCCATCAGGCCCTGGCTCGTTTCCACCAAACTGGACGTCTCTTCGCCCACCCGCACCCTTTTCCACCACGCGTCTGTGCCAATCGCGTCCTTTGGCTTACCGCCCGAAAGAGCGCCGGGCTTGGGTAGCACACGAACGAGACTGTCAGCCAACACCGAAGCCTTGGACGCCGCAAACGGGACGACATTCTCAATTAAGTACACGTCAATCGGAAGCTGGGCACGCTCCGGGAGTGACGCCTGCTCGAGAATTTCCCCAAGTCTGGGATTGTGCTCAAAGTCCCTTGTCACCCAAGCCTCATAGCCCAAATGATAGTACGCAATCTGATCGCCCGTCGCTTCTACATCGATGCTGGGAATCACCCACCACATTAGCCGAAATTCAATGAAGCTCTTGGACGGAGTCTGTCGAGAATGAAACGGTTGAAATAGATCCTGGACATAGTGCAATGACCACGCCAAAAAGCGGTAGGCCCAGTAATCCGCTCCCGCACGCTTGAGCGCCTGTGACAAATCCCAATAAATTTGGGCCCGCGCCGGGGCTTCCCCGATGGCGTATTGGGGGATTTGAATGCTGCCAATGGGTTCCCACCAATTCAACTTCCCTGAGAAGTACATATGACGAAATCCTTGACTGCCAAGCCCGGACTTTTGACTCACATAGGGTGTGTCCGACGTCCACAGTTCCGGGTATTGGTCGGGTTCAAAGAGATCTTGATCGGCCCCCCAATCCGGCTCGTCGGAATACTTGGCCAGAACAGACTTCACAAACACCCCGCGTCCCGCATTTTCGTCCAACCTATTTTCGAAAACATAGTGGGAGTTAAGCTTTAGATGGCGGATAAGCCCTGCCGTATCACGCACCGAAAGCCCCGTACCCGAACGCTGCAACGCTGAATCAAGCGGTTCGTATACTGCTGTGGCCTCGTCAAGGCTGAGGCTTCGCAAAGAAGCTTCCGTAAGCCAGTCATGGTGGTCCCAGGCCCAGCTTGCACTCGACAGAAAGAATAAGAGAAGAAAAAACCGCATGACACCCAGACTCTACCTGATTCTGTGCGGTGGACAAGCCTTTAGCTTTTTGTTACTGCTGGGCGCATGTTTGATGCAAAATACCCAGAACCAGATCCAAACAAAAAACCCGCCAAAGAAGTGTGGGAAGCTCGCTATGCGGGGGATACCTACCTTTTTGGGAAAGAACCTTCCGCATTTCTAAAGAGCTACGTCGGCAGCCTACGAAAAGGTAAGGCACTGGATATCGCGATGGGAGAAGGACGCAACGCGGTCTTCTTGGCACAGCAGGGCTTCCAGGTTGCCGGTTTAGATTGTTCACCCGCTGCCGTTGAAAAAGCAAAAAAGTTAGCTGCGGAGAAAAACGTCCAGATAGAGGCCAAGGCGCAGAACTTGGATTTCTTTTTGATGCCTTTGATGGGATACGATACGGTCATCATGGCCTACTTCCGCCCGCTTTCCCGCTTCTTTAACGAAATCCGTCGGGGTCTCGTGACGGGCGGCACTTTCTTGCTCGAAGCCTATACGACCGAGCACTACAAGAAACAATCACCACCCAATCCGATTTTGGATTATGAAGAGTGCTACCACCCGAACGAGGTGCTGAAACACCTCAAAGACCTGCGAGTTCTTTATTACAAAGAAATGCAGGAAGGTAACCAACACCTCGTTCAGGTGATTGCACAGAAAGTGAACGTCTAAGCGACGTCCCCCCTTTTACCGCGACACAAGCATCGAGTTCAGATCGTCGATGCTATTCCCCCGTCCGGTGATCTTACTAGCAAACGATGCGGCGGTGGTACTTTGATCTCCCGCCGTCCCAATTCCGTAAAGGGCCATAGAACCGTCATGGTAAAACGCTTCGCCACTTAGAGCAGCCAGCAAGCAATTCTCCGGTTGCTTGATGAGAGGCCCACCAGAGTCCCCATTTTGCGTTTTGGGCCCAAACTGTTGGACGTCCAGAGTACCGGCGTTCGCGGTCCGAAATGCAGGCAGACCGTTTGGGCCAGTAAAGTCTGTACGCAGCTTCACCACACCTGAGAAGAGGCCCGCTTGGCCCATTATTTTTCCATAGCTCACGCGATCGCCATCGCGCACAGGTGTCGTGCACAGAGGAACGACCGGTTGCCTAGGCGCACTCTTGCACTCCCATTCCACGACCGCCACGTCGCTGGTCGCACCGCTAAAATAGCGTTTATTGATGTGGGCTTTGGCCGGTACCTTCCCGGTGGCTTCAGAATCCATTTGAAAGTCTAGAGTAACAACGTCCCCGTTGGTTTTGGGCAATCCTTCCTGACAAGAGCTTTCTGCCATTTGTAGGGCCGCCGAGCTCAAAACCGAAGCAAAACAATGCGACGCTGTAAGACTGAAGCAGGTAGTTCCGCTTCTTTCAAATAATGTGTGCTGGCACCCGGAAAGCTTTTTCTTGCCGGCCGAATCGTAAAGCTCATAACCACGACCCGGATTTTGCGCGTTAGTGGCCGGGCCCCGGTAACTCGTGTTGCCTGCAGCCGAAACAGGTGAGGCTGGAAAACTAGGGCGAAAAGCAGGTCCGTTAAAACCTGGTGCGGTAACCAGCGGACCAACCGGACTGCCAAGCGACGTGGACGCTCCGAAGCCGCCTAGGAAGGAGGGAACCCCGAGCCCGTGCAAACCGCCGTTCGTAAACGGAGTGGATCGACCTTGTGGGTAGTAGGTACCATCCTTTCCACGTTGGTAAATACCGTCAGCGCAGACAAGCGATTGCCCATTGGAACTCAAGGTGCATTGCGAAAATGCAGGGACCGCCATCAAGAAAGCCACAGCAAAGAGTAGCTTTAGCCCACTGTCCATACTCCCCCCCAGATTTAATATTCGTGCCTCAGCGGACTACGTTGCACGGCTCGTGCCACGCACGTAGCCATTCGTAAACAGGCGGAGGACGGCAACTAGGTGAACGCAAGAGGCCCTCCCCCGATTTTCGGGATGGATTTTTCACGAAAAACCGGGCAGTTACGCAGAATTCTCCGAGCGTTCTCTAAGTTTTAGGCAGTGTCTAGAAGCTGCCTAGGCGCCTACATGCCCATGCCGCCATCGACGATAAGCGTCTGGCCCGTGATGTAGCTCGCCTCGGGAGAAGCCAGGAAAACCACCGCGTGGGCCACTTCCTCGGGTTTCGCGACGCGGCCGAGGGGAATATACTTTAGCATCGCCTGGCGCTGATCTTCCGTCAGCTTATCGGTCATTTCAGTTTCGATGTAGCCCGGAGCCACCGCATTCACGCGGATATTCCGGGGGGCTAACTCCTTGGCCAGCGACTTGGTCATCCCGATGAGCCCTGCCTTCGACGCACAGTAAGCTGCTTGGCCGGGGTTTCCCATGATACCGACGATAGAACTTACGTTGACTATGGCACCTTTGCGCGCCTTCGTCATGCTTCGCATCAGTGCTTGGCACGTAAAGAATGCCCCTCGCAAGTTAGTATCCAGCACGCTGTCCCAGTCTTCTGCGCTATAGCGCATAGAAAGGCCGTCTCGAGTAATGCCAGAGTTATTCACCAGGATGGAAATGCTTTTCCCATCCTTGAGGACAGTATCTACCGCGGTCTTAATATCTTCCGGTTTGGACACATCGAACTGTAGCGGCATCGCACGCCCACCCTCTGCGGCAATCTCATCGCAAACGGCCTTCGCCTTGTCGGCGCTATGCACGTAGTTAACAATCACTTCCGCCCCCGCTTTAGCGAGTGCGACTGCAATGGAGCGCCCAATCCCGCGCGAGGCGCCAGTTACAAGCGCTACTTCTCCCGATAAGGTCATCGTTTCTCCTTCAACAGAGCCTCGAGCTCAGAAATCCCTTCCAGACTTTCAACGCCTATCATTTTTGCATTGCGATCGATGCGCTTCATCAGACCGGCAAGCACATTGGAAGGCCCCGGTTCTACAAACGTTTCGATCCCGGCATTCAGCAAAGTCCGCATGGACGCCACCCAACGCACGGGGTGGTCTACTTGCTGCTTCAGGAGCACGGGAATATCCGGCTCCGTGCGGAACTTAGCGTCGACATTAAACACGATTCCAAATCGGGGAGTCTGCCAAGAAATCGCATCCAGCGCCGGCCCGAAAGACTCCACCACCGGTGCCATCAACGGAGAATGAAAGGGCGCACTCACATCCAGGGCGATTATTTTTCTGGCGGCAAGCTCAGGCGGGTTTTTCGCTTTGGAGATCGCCTCCGCCCGCTCCACGGCTGCGGTGTGCCCCGCTATCACGACCTGCCCTGGGGCATTGAAATTCACTGGTACGACGATGGAGTCGCCTTCAGTTGCCTTTTCACAGAGTTTTTGGACAAGATCATCTGCCAGGCCGATAACCGCGGCCATTTTGCCGGCTCCCACCGGAACCGCGGTTTGCATCCGTTCTCCTCGTTCCCGCACAAGGCGAACGGCTTCGGATAGCTCCATCGCGCCCGCCGCGAGTAGCGCCGTGTACTCGCCCAAACTGTGGCCCGCCCCCGCATCGGGGACAAAATCGAGCTCGCGCCGCAGAACCTGAAACCACGCGTACGATGTAGTGAGAATGGATGGTTGCCCATTTTGGGTTAGCCGCAAATCTGACGACGGACCGTCCTGGCACAACTTGAAAAGATTGGTCTTGATGGCCTCGGACGCTTCTTCATAGACCAGTCGGGTCCACGGAAAGTTGGTGACCAGTTCCTTCTCCATCCCGACATATTGGGCTCCTTGACCCGGAAAAAGAATGCCTACTTTTGTGCTCATTCGGTCCCCTTTAAATCCTAATTAGGCTAGCGCCCCACGTAAGGCCGCCGCCAAAAGTTGCCATCAGCACTGTGTCCCCTTCTTTTACCTTGCCAGCCATCTGCGCTTCATAGAGGCAAGCCGGTAATGTCGCAGCGGATGTGTTTCCGTATTTGTCGACGTTCACCCACGTTTTTTCGGGTGGAACATTGAGCGACTTGGCGCACATATCAATGATTCGAATGTTTGCTTGATGGAAGATGAAAAAATCCACGTCCGCAGTCGTCATGCCAGCATCCGAAAGCACACTGGCGGAGGCGTCCAGCATATTGCGGATAGCGAGCTTAAAGATTTCCCTCCCCTTCATTTGTATTTTGGCCAAGTCCAGACGGTACTCGGGGGAATAGACGGGGACCTTGGAGCACCCGTGGGGGATACTAAGCAAGTCGCCATACTGCCCGTCCGAATACAGGCGAGTGGAAAGAATCCGCCGCTCCCCTTCCGTACGTCCGAGAACGGCAGCTCCAGCACCATCACCAAAGAGCACGCAGGTTGTCCGATCGCGCCAGTTTATTACCGTCGATAAAGTCTCCGCACCAATAACCAATGCATGCCCGATACGGCCAGCACTGATGTATTGGTCAGCGATCGACATTCCGTAGAGGAAACCCGAGCAAGCCGCAGATAGGTCAAAGGCGAAGGCCTTGGGCGCTCCCAACAATGCCTGCAGCTGGGTCGCTGTACTTGGCATAATGGTGTCAGGGGTTACCGTCCCCACAACGATAAATTCCAGCTGGTCGGGCCGCACGCCGGCGCGATCGAGCGCGACTCTCGCTGCCTCCAACGACAAAGTCAGTGTCGTCTCTCCAAGTGCTGGATCCGCGATGCGCCGAGACTCAATTCCGGTACGGCTTTTGATCCACTCGTCACTGGTCTCGACAAAGGACTCGAATTCGACGTTCTTCATCACCTTGCGAGGGAAGTGAGCCCCCGTCGCCAATACCTGGGATCCATAAGGTAGTCTTGTCTCAACCATTACTCGCACTCACTCCGTTTGCTCCGTCTCGGGAGCCCCCGATTCATCATTAAAATACGTACTGATCTTGGAGATAAAATCCTCCTCTACCCCCCGCTTGGCCGTCAACACACCGTTGCGGATGGCCAATTCCGAGGAACTCCCGTGACCGATTAGAACCATCCGATTGATTCCCAGCAGAGGGGCCGCCCCATAGGGTTGGTAGTCGAACTTATCTTTAAACCGTTTCAGCAACTTACGCAGCAGGAAAACGCCCGCAAGCGCAATAGGGTCAGTTTTCAGCTCTTTTTTAAACCATCGAAAACAAGTATCTGCCACCCCTTCAACACTTTTTAGCAGCACGTTACCGACAAACCCATCACACACAACCACATCCGCAACCCCGCGAAAGAGATCATTGCCCTCGACATAACCGCGATAATTCAAAGAACTTTCTCGTAAAAGAGCATCCGCCTCACGTGTCAGATCGTTCCCCTTATGGGTTTCGGCCGCGTTAGAAAGAAGGGCCACCCTCGGGTTGGCTGTTCCTTCGATTAGCTCGGCGTACACAGAACCCATCCGAGCAAATTGGACTAGATGGGAGGCCCGGGCGTCTACATTCGCCCCGGCATCGAGCAAAATCGCATACCCCTCGGCAGTGGGGAGTTTGACCACGATGGCTGGCCGCTCGACCCCAGGCAGGCGTCCCAGGATCATCATGGCACACGCCATGACGGCTCCACTGTTTCCCGCAGATAGAAACGCATCCACAAAGCCGTCTTTTACAAGGCGCATCCCTACGTGCAGGCTACTATTCTTCTTTTTTCGCAGCGCCGTTGCCGCGTGATCTTCCATGGAGATTACTTCTTCGGCATGGACCACTTGTAGGCGAACCGACTCCCCCGCACCGTGGCTTTTCAGAATGTCCAGGATGGTACTTCTGTCGCCGACAAGCGCAACATTCAGGGACGCTGTGGCCTCCAAGGCCTGCAGCACACCTTTTATGTTTACGTCTGGGGCGAAATCTCCGCCCATGGCGTCTACGGCGATGCTAACCACCCTCGACAAGGAGTGAGGACCCGTTAGCCTTGAGGCTCGTCGACCTGTTTGCCCTTGTAGAAGTGGCAGCTGGGACACATACGGTGCCGTTCCTTCGCCTCTCCACAATTCGGGCAACTCACCAGGCTCGCCCTGCTGAGCGCGTCGTGCGCCCGACGCATTTGTTTCTTCGTATGGGATGTCCGTTTCTTAGGTACCGCCACGTCCCGTCTCCTTTCAAACCTTCAAAGTCTCTATTATCTTAAAAGGGGAATCTTTAGCCGCCGTCGCGCAGCCACAGTCCCCTTCGTTCAAATTCTTACCGCACTGCTGGCAGATGCCTTTGCAAGTCGCCCGACAGAGCGTCTTGTAGGGCAAACTCAACATAAACTGCTCCTCAAAAAGCGGGAGCAGGTCGATGTCATCGCCGACGAACCATTCGATGTCCAGTTGATCGGACTGTTCCTGGAAGTCCTGCGCGCTCACAGCCTTATTGGCCCGCGCAAAAGCTAACTCAAAGCGGTGGGAGATGGGAAGTACAAACTGCTCGGCACACCGGTCGCAGGTACATTCCACGCTATACTCCAGCTCTCCGGCAAACACGTAATCCGGCTCTAGCTTGGTGACTTTCATCCGGGCCTTGAGCGGCCCTTTGGCCGGGTGGCCCTGGGCGCTCAAGCGATCGGCGATCTGGCCCAGCCACTTATCATTGGCGCTGGAATAGGAGAAGTGGTTCTCCCCCGGCTCTAGCAAACTCGGCTTCAACTTCATGGGCACTCTATACCATAGATGTACGTGGAAAAAGCAAGGCCATTCAAGTACTTAGCAACTACTTAATAAGATTAAAAAACTCGTTACGGGTATCGCTCTTTTGAAATTGCCCTCGTAGCGCGCTCGTCTGGGCGGAGGAGTTCTGTTTCTCGACCCCTCGCATCATCATGCAGAGGTGGTAGGCTTCGATGACCACCCCCACGCCCTGGGGCTCTAGGTACTCCATAAAGGCGTCCGCTATCTGACCCGTTAGCCTCTCCTGCACCTGAAAACGCCGCGCAAAGACATCCGCAATCCGGGCGACCTTGGAAAGCCCCACTATCTTCTTATTAGGGATGTACCCCACATGGCACTTTCCGTAGAACGGAAGCAAGTGGTGCTCGCACAGGCTATAGATCTCGATGTTGCGTACAATGATGAGCTCTGAGGTCTCCACCTCAAAGAGGGCTCCATTAATCACGTCTTTCACAGACTTGCTGTAGCCAGAAGTGAGAAAGGACAGCGCCTTGAGATACCGCGACGGGGTTTTCACAAGCCCTTCCCGAGAAGGGTCCTCGCCGGCTGCCTCTAAAATGTCCTGGATGTGCTTTTCCATTCCGAGCAAAGCGCCCGTATTCTCTTTGGATGCTTTCATGGACCCCAGATTACCCGGCGCCACGGTTTCCGTCCAGGAGTCTGGGCGGTTCTAAAAGTAGATAGGCACCTTTTGGAACGGACAATTTACGTCAGGGGGGGGAAAAAGCCTAACGTTAGTAACTCTACGCCCCCAACCCGCATGAAATCATGTAGCAATCACCAAATATTATTTTTTTGGTGTCAGGATCCTAAACATTTTTTTCACACTCCAAAAAGGCACGAAAACAACTTAACGCACTAATATGTCGACGTATTCGAATTGACCACACCTACAGCAACATAGCTGGCACAGCACTTGCTCAAAAGAACCCTGAGGAGCGCCCTCCTATGCCCCTCGAATACCATCCGTGTGGTGGTGTTCTAGGCACAGAACGGCGCAACTTGAAGTTGCATGTGAAGTTGCAAGTGGAGCGTTTGTTATGAAGAAGCGTGAAATAGTTTGTTCAGTTAATCGCAGTGAAGTTGCTGTAGCTAAAGTTGAAGGAGAAGCGGAAATGCAGAGCAGGAAAGTGGAGAATACCTTTGGTCGACGGTTCGTCCGGTTGGTTGCCGTGGCGACACTGTTTTTCTCGGTAGCCATCCCTCAAAACGGATTTGCCAAGCCTAGCGGCGAGCCCAGCGATAAAGAAGTTTCGCTGTGGCACGAGGTCTGGAAAGACAAGAAGTGGCAGGAAGCTTACATGGAGAAGTTTTCCGCTGACGATCTCAAAGCCGATGGCGACAAGATGAAAGCTTGGATGCAGCAGCTTGAGAAGAAAGACGAAAAGCTCAACGTAGAATTCGTCAGCAAGTTTGTTTCCGAAGCCGGAACCAAGAACGAGCTTTCCCAGCCGTTCAAGATGGCTCAAGCCATGGCAGCCGTGCTCATCGAGCGCACCAAGGCGGAAATTGCTAAGAAAACCAACGCTACGGATGACGACAAGAAGAAAGCCTTCGAAGACGAATCCGAAAAGCTCTGGAAGTGGCTCTCTGAAGATAGCGAAGCCATGAAAAAGGCTTTTGGTAGCAAGTACAAAAGCTTCATGAAGCTTTTGGCGAAGCTCCTTAGCAGCGCCAAGGACGGAAAGAAATTCAAAGCCGATGGCAAAGACGTGAAAGGTCTGCGCCCGGATACCTGGAAGGAACTTGAAGACCTTTTAAAAGACGACAAGGAACTCCAAGCTAAGCTCTTCGAAGACGAAGACAAGCTTGGTGAAGAATTCCAGAAGCACCCTTTGAAAAAGGACGATGAAGATCCCAAGCAGGATCCAAAGAACGACCCGAAGAATGATCCTAAAACTAAGGGTAAAGATGACGTCAGTGGTCTGAAGGAATATTTGGACCAGATGCTAAAAGCGCAGGATGCTAAGATGGCTCAGCTTCTACAGGCCATTCAGGGTCAGCAACCGCAGCCTGGCGTCGGCGAGCAAGTCGACCTTACGGGTCTTCGCAACGCGGTCCAAGCAGCGTGTAACCTGCAGGACAACGAAGACGACCAGCTCAATGACCTGGTAGCTTTGGCGGATCAGCTTAGAAACGCGATTGACGACAACAACGACCGTCGCGACCGTAACGACATCAACGATATTCTCAACGCGCTCGATCGCAACAACGATGATAATGAAGAAGCCGCAGCAGCCGCAGCGCCTCCTTCCCCTCCTGCATCGCAGGCCGCTCCTTCCGAGCAGCCTCAGCTCGCGCAGGGTGACGAAGGCACGCCGCAGATTCCGCCTCGTCAGGAGATCCCGCAACTGCCTCAGCAGTTTGTGGCGCAGCAGCCTGGCAGCGTCGTAAAGGCGCCGGCGAACAACACGGCCTTCTCAGGCCCGAGCTTCGATTTCGGCGAAGGCCTCATCACGGCTACGCAGCGGATGATCCGCAGCAACGGTCAGGATGAGAACCTGCTCAGTAACTCGATGAAGTCGCTCCGCGCGTTTTATCCGCCGGCGATTCAGTTGCAGTACGCCATCCAGGATAAGTACAAGGCAAACGCCGACTACGAATCCTTCAAGGCTCGCCGCAACGTTCACGAGCAGAAGGCTGAAAGCCTGAAGAAAGATTTGGATACCTACCAGAAAGGCTTCCGCGCAGAATTCGCGTCGGCCAACCCTGGGGTAGCCGAAACACTTGAGAAAATGGACGCCAACGAGAGGAAACTCGAAGAGTTGGTGAAGTCCGAAACCCAGCGTGGCCAGCAGCAAGGCGCCCAAGGCCCTGCGTTCGACCCGAACGGAGTACAGGCCCAGATCGCCCAGCTGAAGCAGGTCGTCGACTCTCAGAAAGCTGAGAAGACCAAGCTTGAGCGCTTGCGCGATACGTTCATCGCCGAGAAGGACAAAGAAGTGAAGTCCCTCAAGGCTGCGTACGACAAGCACCTGGAACTGGCTGGAACTGCTAAAGAGCAGATGGACAAAGCCAAAGCTCGCTTTGAAGAAGCGGAGATGAATGCAAACATGCTTCAAGCTTCGCTCGGCACACAGAACAGCTCTGTGGGCACCGTACCCAACGTAACGGGTGCGCGCCAAGTAACGACGGGTACTGGTTTCAACCGGTTCAACACCCCGACTTTCACCGGCGCTACCCAACAGCAATCGGGTACCAGCAGCTTGACCAGTACCGACAACGGTACCGGTGAGTTCCGAGGCCGTCTCAGCGGCCAACGCTAATCGGGATGTAAGAGGTTACATCCCCTTAAAGCAACTTCATACGAAACCCTCCCCGGCTCTGCCGGGGAGGGAATCGAATGCAGCAGCCAAGAACGCGCCCCCAGCCAAGCCCTTCCCACACACAATCCAAAAATTACCCCTTTAATATCAAGTATTTACAATCAAAAATCTTGTCATATTGCGTTATAAGTGTGCTAAAATATAGGTAGGACTGGCCTCCTTCGGAGGTGTGCCATGAAGAACAATAACAACGTGTCGGCGCCCAATCGATCGGGCGCGGCAGAAGCGACGGAACTGGATACGGTGGAAAAAAGCCACTTCCGGCTCTGCCATTTCTGCTATTTCCTCAACGAGTCGCCGATCGCCGTATCAACGTGCCGGCGCTGCCACAAACCACTGCGCAATCCCAGCGACTCCGAACAGCTGTATCACCAAATCGCCCAGCAGATTGAAGAGGACGCCGATGCGGCAGAACTTTTTGCGGAAGCCATCTCTCACCTAGTCCCGAGTGGACAACCACTCGACGACTCGTTTGATCAGGACGAAGACGAGGAAGTCGACACGGCGGGAATCCAGGGCACAATCGACGAGGTCTTGCCTCTGAACGGGCTTTCTGTTGTCTGGTAGCGGACTAACGGTAATCAAATAGAACTTTTACAAAGAAGACCGGGTGGGTATCGAACCGTTCACCGAACTCTAGCGTGTCGGCGATGCCTTTGATGGCGTGGATGTGCCCGTGCCGAAGGGGGCTGTATGTCTCGCCCCGTAATGTCGCTTGAATGCGTTTGCCATCGAACTTATCAAATACAATCCGCCGGCAGAGAAAACCAGTGGACTGGTAATGCATCAATATCTCGTTGAGCCACGCAGCCATGAGGTTTTCTTTATTGGCCGCCTCCACAACTATCGTATGACGCTCATTGTCCTGGACCGTACTGATATCGACGAGTAGATCGGTCAGAGCGAGGCCCGCATTGATATACAGTCGCTCCATCGACGGAGCCTCCATCACGAATCCGGGCTTGGCGAGGTTCTTGATTTTCTGATAATCCAAACGAGCTTCAGGCATAAGGGAAACACCAAAGGGTTAAAGCCATTTTACCACGAACTGCGCTGAACGGGGTGAGGTCAAGGAATTAGGTATGGCGTCACTTTGCGAGTAGTTCGCAAAGTGACGCCATACCTAATTCCGAAAAGTGGACCTCTCAACCCTTTTCAAGCGCGACTACGCGACTTCTGGCTTCTTAGCCAGAGAAACCTTGCGCTTATCCAGGTTGTATTTCTCTACCTTGTTAATGAGCCCGGCTCTGGAGATTCCGAGTTCTTTCGCAAGGCGAGATTTGTTCCAACCCGTACGCTTGAGTCCCTCGCGGATCATCTCTCGTTCGAGTTCCTCAAGTGCATCGCGCAGCTTACCTTGTATGCGGACCCCTTGGACTTTGTTGCGCTCACCGTACTCACGGATTCGGGCAGAGAGCATGTCAACGGTGATTTTGTTCTCAGCTCCCGCTAGCACAGTTACGCGTTCCATCTCATTCTCAAGCTCACGGATGTTACCGGGCCAACTGTAGTCGAAGATCTTCTCCAGTGCCCGCTTGGTGAGTACCCGCGGCTTGATGCCTTTTTCCTTCGCACAAGCTGCCAGGAAGTGCTCCGCAAGAAGCGGTATGTCTTCCTT
>JAGQZV010000209.1 GCA_020435295.1 Bdellovibrionales bacterium
TCCGCTAGCTCCCCAACAGCGTCCTCGAGGCTAGAAAACCGCGGATCGCCCTGGGGGTTGAAATCGCTCGTAAACGGATTCTCGTGTGCGTCCAGCTCCGGGCGGCTTAGCTCAAAAACCTCGCCGCCTAGCGCCCAGAACCACAGCCGAGCCCCTACTAGCGTCCTTGCCACGTTTTGGGCCGAGGCCACAGAGACGCGAGCCTCGTCCGAGGCCCCCCCAAAAAGGATGACGGCGTTTGGATCTCTCACTGACATTCCCGACAGTATACTGCGAGAGAGGCCCCAGCGCACCCTGGCCGCAGATAATGCAGAGCATTAAGCTTTCGCTCAACCCTGCCGATATTCCTAAAGACAGAGTTTTGGCTCAGTGGAGAGGTAGGATCTCATGGCAAAAAAAAGGAAAACCGCTAAAAAGGCGGCAAAAGCGAAGACCCCAAAGCGCACCGGCAAAAAGCGGCCCTCCAAAACAAAGGCCACCAAACGCAGTAGTTTATGGGGAATTCTTGCGACCTTTGCCTTCGGACTTGGGTTCGTCTATTTCGCCCTCGTCAGCCGGCCGGTATCAGAGCAGGACCTTGTCCAACTGGACGGAACACTAAAAGATTGGTTCATCAGCGGTAGCAACTACCCCAGCGACCAGTTTTACCTGCGCGAGTACCCGAAAGCGGCCTTTTCCGTCGACAAAGCTGCCTTTGATCTGCTGATCGCCGAAGATCATCTCCGGCCTGGGGCAAAATTCCGCATTTCAGTGAAGAAACTCGACGTAGCCGGCATTGAGCGCGGGATCGCGGGTATCTTGCCGCAGGACGTGTCGGTCTATTCGCTTTCTTTGGGGGACAACACCTACCTTAGCTTGCTAGACAGCACAAGAAAGTGGAGCAGCCACCGGCAACTTCACCTCGTCTTCGGCTGCTTACTGCTGCTACTCGCCGCAACACTGGCCTGGACCCACGGGGTCACCCCAGCGACCCTAACCAAGGCCCGCTAAGGTGCTCAAAGTTTTCCTAGTGCCGGAAACGCTGAATTTATGTAAGCTTGTCCTCTGAATTGGGAACCCGGAGGCCTGCGGATGAAGTCTTTGACTGTCTTTTCGATACTCGCATCTTTCTTCGTCGCGTGGAACGCAGCGGTCGCACAGAAGCTCGATCTTAAGAAAAGTGCGCTGCAGTGGACCGGCGAAAAAGTAGCAGGGAAGCATACGGGTACGCTCCAGCTCCAATCCGGAGACCTGGACGTGAAAAAGAAGTCAGGCGAATTTATTGCTAATATGCAGTCGATCGAAGTGGGAGATCTTGAAGGAGACCTTAAGTCGCGTCTTACCAACCACCTCCGATCGGAAGATTTTTTCAATGTGGATAAGCACAAAACAGCGAAGTTGAAGCTAACCTCGTTGGAAAGCTCAGGCAAAGGCACTTATAAGGCCACGGGCGATCTCACCATCAAGGGGATCACCAAACCTGTAAAATTCAACATGACGGAAAAGGGGAAAAGCTATGAGGGCGAAATGACGTTCAACCGAACGCATTACGACATCAAGTACCGCTCCGGCTCCTTCATCAAGAATCTCGGAGATAAGTTGATTAAAGATGACGTGCATCTGAAATTTAAACTTGTCCCGGTTAATGGATAAAAGCTAGCTCTCGGAGGCTAAACAGCAATGGCACGAAAACTGTACGTAGGAAACCTTCCATACTCCATCACCGAGGGGGATCTCGAATCCATGTTCACCGAACATGGCTCAGTCGATTCCGCTCGTTTGATCCTCGATCGCGCAAGCGGTCGGTCCAAAGGTTTTGGCTTTGTGGAGATGTCGAGTGATGAGGAAGCGGAAAACGCAATTTCCGCCCTAAATGGCAAAGAAATCGACGGGCGCGCGATCGTTGTGAATGAAGCCCGTCCACCCGCACCGCGCAGCGGTGGCTTCGGTGGCGGCGGCGGTGGTGGCCGTGGCGGCTTTGGCGGCGGCGGTGGCGGACGCGGTGGCTTTGGCGGCGGCGGTGGGCGCGGCGGCCGTGGCGGACGCGGTGGCGGTGGTGGCCGTGGCGGACGCGGCCATGATGACGACTACTAGGTCGTCGTTACCTTTCCCAACGTTTCTGAATTCTAACAAACAGGCTTCGGTTGAGCGCGCTGTTCTGCGCGCCGCCGAGCCATGTTTGATCCGAGTAGATTAGACTCGCAGAAAGCGTACTTTCAAACAAATAGCTTAATTGCGCCGACGCCGTCCACGTCTGTTGCGAAGAGGCGAGGCCGTTTACCGCCCCTGTAGTCAGTACACCTTCTTCCCACTGCGGTGAGACACTCAAGCCGACTCGCAAGTTCCCCGGATTCCAACCCGCTCCAATACTCCCACTGGCTCCCCAGCCCGGTTGGAGGTGAAAGGTACCAGCCGCATTCGCGTAATCGCGTGCTAGGGAATGGTGGCCCTCCAGGGAAATTAAAGCATCAAAGTCCCCCCAGATCTGCAACGCCGCAATCCCGATCGAAGGAGTCACAAACCCGCGGCCTCGGGAATCCACCCGGTAGAGAGTGGCGGAATCATACGTCGACCCCCCTGTGGGCAGCGTAAGAGACGCAAAGACAAAGACCTTCGGCTGCCACGGTGAGTACTCCCACTGAGGAAGCAATTCGTACGCAAGACTGGCCGACACATCGCCCAAGCCCGCCGCTGCTTCCGAAACCCCATTGCGCGAGCGGCTGCGTCGCAAAAGGGGCAAGCTCCAACCCAACTGGAAACGATCGGAAAGTAAGACGGCCCCGTCAAGCTGCACGCTTTGGCGAAACTCCTCATCGGTGTAAGCGCGGTACAGCACATTCCCTTGCGTTGTCGCTTCCGCAACCACTTCACCGGAGCTCACTGAAGCTGTCAGTTGCAACCGATCATCGCCAGTTAGCAATGTAGGAATGTTGGAGGCCCCCCCACAACAGGCGGCGCCTCGCACCTTCTGCCAAACAAAAAGCAAAAGCAGTAGACTAATCGACTTGTAAACGGCGGGACGCTTTCTCAACTTCATCTCCCTGTTTGATCTGCACGAATACGTCCCATTCTCCAGGCATGAACCGCAAACCCGTCACCTCGTACTCACCAGGCGCTTTTTCCGATACAGCGCCATCGGCGACGGTCCCACAACATGTCATGCGTATAAAAGCGGTCACCACGCCATCCACCCGCGTCGGCACCTTGTTGCTGTCCTTGGCATTCCAAAACTTTACAGAAAAAGCCGAACGCTCTCTACTTGTTGGGCCAATTTCCCATTGGATATCCGCACAAAACCCACGGTTAGAAAACCCAAAGGGACAGGCGCTGGTGCCCGGTTGCGGAGTTTCTCCCACTTTCTTCCCGCAGCCAGCGACTAGAAAAACCAATGCCATTACAGTCAATAACTTCTTCACCCTGTATCTCCTCCTACTTTCGTTGAATCACACACCCTAAGGCACGCACTCGTTGGGGATTGGGCTTACCCCCGTCTCGAACGGCCTCCAGCGCTTCTTTGAGATAATGATGGCTCGCTCTATCGTGATCTTTACTGTCGTCAATTCCACCGGAAAAAAGTTGCTCCCCAGAGGGATCGATCAAAAAAGCATGCGGTGTTTTGAAGGCTCGAAACGCGTCGGCTAATTTCGCGCCCGTATCCTGAACGACAGGAAATGGCAGCGCCGCTTTTCGAAAGTAAGCCGAGGCCACCGCCACCTTTTCGTCCTGATTGGAGTGGATTCCAAGAAACTGAAAATCCTTAAATTCTTTCGTAAGCTTTCGCAGCGCCTTTTCGTGGCTCGCCGAACAGGGGCATTTGGAACTTAGAAAGACGAGAACCGTACCTTTTTTGGCCTGCGCCGCCTTCCAGCTCACTTGCGGTCCGCCAGACAAATCATCTAGGCTTCCAAAGGAGGTGGGGCTATTCGCGTGCGCGGTAACAGCTAGTAAGCAAAGACAAAGACCCAAAACGAAAAACCAAAACGACCGCATTTGCGCTTTGTTTAACCACCAATAATACGACGGCGCAAGTCCAACGATGACGGTTCTTGGCCACTTTGGCGGGGAATGCTACAGTCACGCCATGCAAACGCCCTCCCAGATTCCCGACCGGAAAACGGCGCTAGGCAGACTCCAAGCGCTCCCTGCTGGGCACAATTTGTATGAGCTTGCGCAAAGCTACGGCATCACCGTTTTACGTAACGGACGCTTGAATAAGGGCTGGGCGGGCCAGACCCTAGAGCGCGTGGCCGGGCTCTCGACAAACAACAGCGCAGGCCGGGACGGCGCCGACTTCGAACTCAAATCGACGACTTTGGTGCAACGAAAGGGCATATGGAGGCCTCGCGAGACCATCAAAGTAACGACTCTAAACCCCCTGCGCATCCTGGACGAGGAGTTCGACACTTCCGCGCTCTGGACAAAACTCTCGCGCCTAATACTCGTTGGCTGCTCCTACCCAAGCCCTACGCATTGTGAGGTAGTACGAGTCGCGTCCGTCAACACAGCGGATACCGAAACCAAGCAAGCCCTTGAGGGTTTCTGGCTGGATGTAAAAAACACCGTCTGCAATGGCGAGATCCGGGACTACAAAAACCTGGGAAGCTCCGATGACCTCTTACAACTAAGGCCCACCGGAACGAGCCGGGATCTCAGTTTGTGCCCCATCACCCAAGAGTACTTTCCCAGTTGCGCCTTTTACGCGACAAAAAGGCTCATTGAACGTTTTTTCGCGGTTGGGGTTACGGTCCAGCAAAATTTGTACTAGGCTTTCCAATAAGGATCAGGAGTTACGTGAAGCAAAAAGGCGAAAACCAAAGCAAACCCAAACTGGAAATTCGCAACGCCACACCGGAAGACGTGGACGGCATTGTGAAACTTGTCGAGCAAGCCTACCCCGGAATGCCTCCGT
>JAGQZV010000210.1 GCA_020435295.1 Bdellovibrionales bacterium
ATTTTCATAAAACTTTCGCGCTTAGAACGCAGCTCGCGAGCTACCGGTCCGAAAATACGGGTGCCAATAGGTTCAAAAGCGTTGTTCAGAAGAACTGCCGCGTTGTCATCGAATCGGATAAAAGAGCCGTCCTTGCGGGCGATCTCCTTCTTGGTGCGTACGACCACAGCTTTGTGAACGGTACCCTTTTTAACCTTTGAGGTCGGGAGGGCATCCTTTACCGTGACAACGATAATATCCCCAATCGATGCGTAACGCCGGCGGGAGCCCCCAAGAACCTTGAAGCACATCACTTCACGGGCACCGGAGTTATCCGCAACGCTGAGCCTGGTAAACGACTGCACCATGACTAGCTGACCTTGCCTTTCTCGAGAATGGTCTGCAGGCGGAAATGTTTTTCCTTAGAAAGAGGGCGACAGGAAACCACTTCAATCAGGTCACCCATTTTACTTTCGTTTTTCTCGTCATGAACCTTCAAGCGGTCATGGCGAATCACCTGCTTATGATAAAGCTTATGTTTGAGACGTCGGTTGATTTCAATGACGCGGGTCTTGTCCATTTTATCGCTGACCACAACGCCTCGGAGCGTCTGCAAAGATTTCTTCGGTTTTTGTACTTCTTCCGTAGTCACTTAACTTATCCTTTCGCCGCTTCAGCCGACTCTGCCTTGGCGGGCGCCTGGTCTTGAACTTTTTTCTTAGCAACCGGCTTATCTTCCACGACGCCGCCCTTTTTCTTCTCATTCAAGACGGAAATAGCTCGTGCAATGTCTTTGCGCAGCTTTCCAAAAAGGCTGGTGTCTTTCATCTCATTGCTCATTTTCTTGAGCTTCGCCCGGAAAAGTTCCTCACGCCATTGGCGAATCCGAGTTTCGAGCTCCTGAGCGTTAAACTGTCGCAGTTCTTGGGCTTCCATTACAGCGTCTCCCCGCGCACTACCATCTTTGTGGTGACAGGCAATTTGTTGGCGGCCAAAGTAAGCGCCTCTTTAGCGAGTGCCTTGTCCACACCTTCCAGTTCAAAAAGAATGCGCCCGGGTTTGGTTACAAACACCCAGTATTCCGGATTGCCTTTACCTTTACCCATGCGGGTTTCAAGGGGCTTTTTGGTCCGGGGTTTATCCGGGAAAATGCGGATAAAAACCTTGCCGACTTTCTTGCAGGCACGGGTCATCGCGACACGGCAGGCTTCGATCTGCCGAGACGTGATGTATCCACATTCCGTAGCGGCTAATCCATAGTCGCCGAAACTCAAATCGCTACCCCGGTACGCAAGCCCACGCATCCGACCGGTTTGCTGTTTTCTGTATTTAACTCGTTTAGGACTCAGCATTGTTTGTTACCCTGCGGCTCCAGTTTCGGATCCCGGCACCTGCTGGGAGGAAATCCCCCCAATCGGGCGACGGCCGATAATCTCGCCTTTGTAGACCCACACCTTGATCCCAATTTGACCGTAGGTGGTATAGGCCTCGGAAAAACCGTAATCGACATCTGCGCGCAAGGTGTGCAGCGGCACGCTGCCTTCGGCGTAGCGTTCCGTACGGGCGATATCCGAACCACCCAACCGGCCACGGCACTGAACCTTGATGCCTTTGACACCAAACTTGAAGGCCTGGCTCATGGCCTTCTTCATTGCTCGGCGGAATGCCACGCGGCGCTGTAGCTGGTCTGCGACGTTTTCCGCGATAAGCTGCGCATCCGCCTCTGCTTTGCGCACTTCCATGATGTTGATGAAAACTTCCGGGGAAGACTTCAAATACTTCTTAACCTGCGCCTTGAGCTGATCGATACCGGTGCCTTTCTTGCCGATAACGATGCCGGGGCGCGCGGTGTGGATGTTTACCTTCGTCTTATTGGCAACGCGCTCGATTTCGATGCGCGAAACACCAGCGTGGCGAAGCTTCTTCTTCAAGAACTCACGCGCCTTAAGATCTTCGTGCAAGAATTTGGAGTATTCCTTGTTGGAGTACCAACGGGAATTCCAGGTCTTGTTCACGCCTAGACGGAAACCTATGGGATGTGTTTTCTGACCCACTATCGTGCCTCATCCAAAATAAGAGTTACGTGACTGGTCCGCTTGAGGACCTGCGTAGCGCGCCCCATGGCGCGTGGCATAAAGCGTTTCATGATCGGACCCGCATCGACAAAGACGTTCTTAACGTAGAGATTGTCGACGTCAATTCCCCCCTTCTCGCGCGCGTTTGCTACGGCGGAGTCGAGGAGTTTGGAGAGCATTAGCCCCCCTTTTTTCTGAGAAAACTTCAGCTGGTAACCCGCCTTGTCCACAGGCAACCCCTTGGCCAGATTGGCAACCAGGCGCATCTTCTGCGGCGTGATGCGCGCAAATCTCAATTTAGCGGAGACTTCCATGCTACTTACCTTCCACCTTCGTTTTTTTGTCCCCGGAGTGGGCAACGAAGGTGCGGGTAGCGGCGAATTCGCCAAGCTTGTGTCCGACCATGTTCTCACTCACGAAAATGGGAACGAATTTCTTGCCGTTGTGGACCGCGAACGTCATGCCCACCATTTCGGGGAAGATTGTGGAGCGACGGGACCAGGTTTTGATAACCTTGTGGTCTTTTCCGCCGGTTTCCACCTTCTTCATCAGGTGGTCATCGATAAACGGTCCTTTTTTTACTGATCTAGCCATAAACCCTACTTTCTCCTCTTACGGCTGCGGAGAATGAACCGGTTGGTGCGCTTGTTGTTGCGGGTTTTTTTACCCTTACAATTTTTGCCCCACGGAGTCACTGGGTGACGGCCGCCAGAAGTGCGCCCTTCACCACCACCGTGTGGGTGGTCCACCGGGTTCATCGTAACCCCACGGTTGTGAGGTCGGCGTCCGAGCCAGCGGCTGCGGCCTGCTTTTCCGATAATAATGTTTTCGTGTTCCAGGTTGCCAACTTGTCCAACTACCGCCCAGCACTTTTCCGGGACGATGCGAATTTCGCCGGAGGGCAGGCGGAGCTGTGCATAGCCTTTATCAAAACCGACGAGCTGGGCCATGCCACCCGCGCTGCGCACGAGTTTGGCACCTGAACCCGGTCGGATTTCAATGTTGTGCACATTGGTACCGGCAGGAATCTTGTTAAGTGGCAAAGCGTTTCCAATTTGGATATCCGCACCCTCTGAAGCGACGACCTGCTTGCCTACCGAAAGGCCGTCCGGGGCCAAGATGTAACGCTTTTCCCCGTCCACATAGGTAATGAGCGCCAGGCGCGCAGAACGGTTGGGATCGTACTCGAGAGCGGTGACGGTCCCGGTGATCTCTCGTTTGTCACGGCGAAAATCAATCTTACGATAACGGCGCTTGTGACCGCCCCCCCGAAAACGGGTGGTAATACGACCGTAGCAATTGCGCCCGCCCGAGTTGCTGCCCTTATCCAATAGACGTTTTTCAGGCTTCTTCTTACTCAAAGCGGAGAAATCCGCCTGGGTATATTGACGGCGGGCTGGTGTGATTGGCTTAAAAGAACTTACTGCCATGGCTTAACCTGCGACAAAGTCGAACTTGTCGCCCTCCTTCAGCTTCACTAAGGCTTTTTTCCAAAGGGTTCTTTTTCCCATCACGCGCCCCAAGCGCCCGGGATCCCGTCTGCAAACCATGGTGTTCACGCGTTCGACTTTTACATTGAACAGCTTTTCGATGGCCTGCTTGATTTGCTTGCGGTTCGCAGTGCGATCCACTTCAAAAGCGTACTCATTCATTTGCGAAGCACGGAGCGTGTTTTTCTCCGTGATTAGCGGTCTTTTAATAATGTCATACATCTTGGAGCCTCTTAGAGAGTTCTTCCACCGCACTCTTGCTGAGAAGTAGGTGCTTGTACTTCAACAAATCAAAAACATTCACACCTGCAGGCCGTAGAGTTTTAGTCTTTTGCAGATTACGCGTGCTGCGGTTGAATACTTTTTCGCCATCCGCCTTGTCGCTGTTTACGAAAACAGCTGAGGCAAGACCGAAAGCCTTGAGCGCGCCAGCAACGTTCTTGGTGCTGTGTTTCTCAAGTTCCATCTTGTCGACTACGAAGATGCGATCTTCCTTCTGGAGCATGGACAAAACAGAAATCAGTGCTGAACGCATTTGCTTCTTGTTGGTCTTGAAGCGAACACGACGCGGGCGTGGGCCGTGAGACTTCCCGCCGCCGACGAAATTCGGGGCGGTGGTGTTCCCGTGACGAGCCTGGCCGGTACCTTTTTGGCGGTACATCTTCTGCCGCGTGGCCTTTACTTCGCTGCGGGTCAGGGAATTCGCTGTACGGAATTCATAGCGGCGAGCGATCTGTGTACGCACCGCCTGGTTGACCAGGTACGGTTTCACTTCGGCTGCGAAAATGGCATCACTAAGGTCTACCGTGCCAATCTTCTTCTTATTCAAATCATACAAAGGGAGCGATGGCATAAGTCCTCTACAACGTAATGGAAACGTCAATGCCTCCAGAAAGATCCAGCTTCATAAGCGAATCAATCGTGTTCTGGGTTGGTTCCAGAATATCGATGAGACGCTTATGCGTGCGAATTTCAAATTGCTCACGGGACTTCTTGTCCACGTGAGGCGAGCGCAACACCGTGTAGCGGTTGATGCGAGTAGGGAGAGGGATGGGTCCCGCCACCTTCGCACCCGTGCGCTTGGCTGTCTCTACAATTTCGGCAACAGACTGATCGAGCAATTTGTAGTCAAATGCCTTCAGCCGAATTCGGATCTTCTGCGATTGCACGTTTTTACTCCACGATCTCGGTCACGACACCCGCGCCGACGGTACGACCGCCTTCACGAATAGCGAACCGGAGCTCTTTCTCCAT
>JAGQZV010000211.1 GCA_020435295.1 Bdellovibrionales bacterium
AATAAACTCAGCCCCCTTAGCTACCTTTTGAATACTACTCGGGAGTGGGCACTAGTAGGCCCTACAGAACATCTTGGGGGCTTTGTAGCCGCCTCGACTCTGGCGGGCATTGCGTTTTTACTTGGCTTCGGGTTTTACCGCTCTTCGAGAAAGTTGGCGTTGGACTATGTCGTCTAGAGTCAAACGCATAGCCTTTTCCCATGTGAGCAAGCGCCACAACTCCGACATAGATAGAGCGCGCCGTGGCCAATTCATGGCGATGCTTCTTCCATTTCTACAGCGTTCAATGCGCCTTCGACCTCAGGACTTTCTGGCCCTTCAAGACGTTTCTTTTTCTGTCAGCGATGGAGAACGAGTGGCCGTTTTGGGGCAGGAAGGCGCCGGCAAGAGCGCGGTGGCGCGACTCATTGCAGGGCTCTCGGTGGCCAATGCCGGAAAAGTTCGGGTGCACGGACAGGTGCGATTGGTCCAAAGCAAGATCGGGATCGAACGCCCGTTGATGCCGTTGTCGCTCTATGCTCAAACTCTGGTGTCCGTTCTAGGAGCACCCCTTGGAAGCGTGAAGAAGACCGCGCGAGAAGTTTTGGAGAGATGCGGGCTCGATCACCTTGCGGACGTAAAGGTGCAGGATCTCCCACCGGGAACTTTGCGTTCGCCCACATTGTGTGGGTGTTTGTTGGTACCGTCGGACATATTCATTTTTGACGATGTGCCATTGGGAGGCTTTCCAGATCTTACGGAAGCTATTTTGCGCCACAAGACGGTGCTTCTCTCCACGCGCAACCCCATGCTCATTCCCGTTGAGTTCGATAGAGTGCTGGTGCTGCACGAGGGAAGACTAGTCTGTGACGGGGATAGAGCGGGTGCCCGGCTTCGCTTCGCGCAGCTTCCGGTTCGGCAAAGTTGCAAGAGCGTCTCGAAGAAGACGGCCGCTTCGGAAGTGGTATTCGGCACAGAGTCTCAGCGAAAGGGAAGCGGCATCGTGCGCTTTACCGGGATGCGATGTCTCAAGGACGATGGCTCTTCTGTTGATGTCTCACAGGTTGGGCAACCAACAGCGTTGGAGTTCAGATATGTTCTGCGACAACCGGAAGGCCTAGGTTCTCAGATTACAAATGTAAATGTTATTTTTGAAGACGAATACGGGAATCGAATTTTTTCTACGCCCGCGGACGTACTAAACCTGAACCTTGGTTGTGTGCAATCGGAGGGGGCGTTTGTATTGCGCCTTCCAAGTCTTCAACTGATGCCCGGAAGATACGCGCTTACGTGTTCGATTCATTTGAATGATGAGCTCTCTGACAAAGTGGTCGGTGAGTATAACTTGATAGTGGAGGGCGGTGATTATTTTGGGACTGGAAATCTACCCAACAGAGGCTGGGGCCCAATTTGTGTGGGATTTGAATGGGAAAGCCCAACGTGGCAATAAACCGAAAAGTCGCTTGGAAAATCGCCCGATCGGATTCCGCGATTGCCAGTGTGCGGTACCGTTGCTTGATTCCAGCGCGCCACATTGCCGGAGAGGTTGAATCTAGACTGTACGCGCGGCGGGATACGATTGATTTTGCAGAGAGTCCCGAAGCCGTCATCTTCGTGAAAAGTTTTACTTCACATGACAGAAAACAACTCCTGAAAAGCAAGCGCCTTGGCATCCCTGTCTATCTCGACATGTGTGACAATATTTTTGATAGAACCGTCGAAAAAAGCGAAGGTAAAGCAGACAAAGCCGCTCTCATTGCTAGAAATTTTGCGGCTATGGCGAAACTTGCCGATGGCGTGATTACCACTGGCGAGACCCTAGCCGCACGCATTCGGCGAGAGGTTGGGCATGAGGTACCCATTTACATCATTCCAGACAGCCTCGAGGATTCAGAGGATATTCGTTATGTCCGGGCACGATTGGACGATCAGCGGCGGCACTGGATGCTGGATCACGGTCGCTCTTGGCTCATTTCTGCGGTGCTCCCCCGGATTGTGGGCAGCGCGCTTCGCTCGCTTTTTTTCAGGCCGAAGCACGTGTTGTTAAATATTTTTCAGCATGGAGCGCTGTTGCTCAAACGAAAGCCCGCCGTTCGAAAAACCAAGGCTCCAGCTTTGCTCCATCTAGAAGGGAACAAAGTAGCTGGTGAAATCCGCCTGCTTTGGTTTGGCCACGTTGGCATACCCCGGCTTTTTGGCATGACGGATCTGCGGTTGGTTGCGCCTACATTGGAGAAATTAGCCGCCACGCGCAGCATCCGCTTGGTAGTTGTCAGCAACAGCTACGAATCCTACTTGCAGCTGATCAAGCCGCTTCCCATTCCGTCAGAGTATCAGAATTGGAGCATGGACCGCATCGGAGATCTGATCCGAAGTTGCTCCCTTACTCTTGTCCCCAATCCCTGCAATCGATTTTCGATCGCCAAGTCGCCCAACCGTACGATGTTATCGTTGATGCACGGTGTCCCGGTGGTGGCCTCACGAACCCCGGCGCTGGAAACTTTTGAGGACGCCGTGATTTTTGATGACTGGGAGCGGGGGATTTCGACGTACATTGACAATCCGGAGCGGGCTGCGAAGGATGTAATGAACGGCCAAAAGTTAATTGAAGCTCGCTACAGTGGCCAAGCCGTGGGGAGAGATTGGCTTGCGTTATTGAGTGGGCAACTCAAGCCTTTTTCGGACTCGATCCACTGAAAGGGAGATTGTGAAAAAGCACGCTGTATACATACATACGAATCGGAAACAAATGCTCGGCGCGCGGCTTGCTGCCTTCTCGATGAAGAGCCGCTCAAAGTCTCCCGAGCGGTTTGACGTAAAAATCCTGTGCGCGGAAGACAACGATCTTCTCCAATCCTTTCATGGAGAGTACTATCTGCGCGAAGGCAAGCGCGTGCGTTGGGACATCCACGATTTGCAGTCTTTTACGCCGCTACGCTTTCTCCCGCCGCAGGCAAATGGTTTTGAAGGTAGAGCCGTCATTACTGATCCAGATGTATTTGCAGTGGGAGACGTGGCTGATCTTCTGGACAGAGACATGAAGGGCAAGAGCATCTTGTGCAAAACGGTACCCGCCACGGCTAGCAGACCAGCGTATTTTGCCACGAGTGTGATGCTCCTAGACTGTGCAAAACTAGTCCATTGGCGTTGGGAAGAGCAGTTGCGTGCCATGTTTGCGGAGAAAATAGATTATCGTGACTGGATGTCATTGCGATTGGAAGATCCAAGGACCATAGGTGAGATGGAGCCGGAGTGGAACGATTTTGATAAGCTGACCCAGCAAACGCGCCTGCTTCACAATACTGGGCGATTGACACAGCCCTGGAAGACCGGGCTCCCCGTTGATTTTGTCTCTTCCGCACTACCGAAGGCGAGCGATCGCAAGTGGGGCCTCTTGCCCAGATCGTGGATTTGGAAGGCGAAATCCGCTTTGAAGGGTAACGCGTACCTGCCCCCGAATCGGTACCAAAAACACCCGGATCCGAACCAAGAGAGATTCTTCCTCGAGCTTTTGCGCGAAGGGCTTGAGACGGGGGCGGTGAGTGAGGACTTCCTCGTCGCTGAAGTGGAAGCAAACCACGTCCGTAAGGATGTCTTTGATGCGCTAGAGGCCAGCGGAGGTTTTGCATGAAGCGCGTCTCGGAGCTTTATGGCAGATATACCGGAGAAACGATCTATGTTGTTGGCAGCGGTGCGAGCCTTCGAATTTTTCCCGTTGAGTTCTTACGCGACAAAATCACCATTGGGCTCAACATGGCGTGGAAGTGGGCCCCGGTACGTTACGGGATCACGATTCACCCGGATCTGAATGTCCCCGAGTTTCTACCGGAACAAAAAAGGCCTCTATCTTTGGACCCCATTACCTGGGTAACTGGTTATGAAAAATGCAGGGGAGGGCTCGATCCGAAGCAGCTACAATACGCCGAGGAGAACTTTTACTTCTTTAGCTACCACGGCAAACCCAATACTCAGCCGCCTGAGGAGCCTAGTGATTCTGGGCGTGTATTAGATTGGGTGGAACGTCCGTCGGGCGACAATCT
Source organism: Bdellovibrionales bacterium (assembly GCA_020435295.1). GTDB lineage: Bacteria > Bdellovibrionota > FAC87 > UBA2466 > JACKAF01 > JACKAF01. Next base: position 4,020 of record JAGQZV010000211.1, read on the forward strand.
CTACGTGTGGTCCTCGATCGCCCAGGCTGGGGTAAACTTAGCGGCCAATATGGGAGCGCGAGAAATTTTTCTAGTGGGTTGCGACAACGGCCCCTTAAGCAACAATCACCACGCGGGAGAGCAGCACACGCGCTGGAAGGGAGTTTCCCCCGAGCACCGTTACAGACAGTACCGGGAAGGGCTGCAAGAGATTCGGGATGTGCTGGAGAAGCGTGGCGTGACGGTACTTAGCCTCACACCCTTTTTAGGCCTGTCGTCCGTGGAACAAGAGTTTGAGGCCGCTTGCCTACGCAAGGGCTTGCCTCCATTGGTGAAGAGCTATGACATCTCTCCGAAGCGTGGAGTTGCCGGCTTATGGGCTAGAATCTCGTCCCGAATTGGGGGGGCTGTTGGAACTCATTAGCGCAGAACGGACCTACGAGTCTAGGAAGCTAAACCCGCAGCGATTGGAAGCGATACTCAAATATGGCGGTAGTTCAGTGCTGGACGTAGGATGCGGGAACGGTACCTACGTGTTGGCTCTTAAGGGCCAGAAGCAAATCCGCGGTGTTGACTACCGGTCCTACGACGAGTGGAAAGAGTCCCCCGAACTATTCGAAGTTGGCAAAGCCGACGCTTTGCAGAGTTATGACGACGGGAGTGTTGATACCATTGTCTCATTTGAAACACTGGAGCATCTTTCTGATCCTAAAAAGGCGCTCGGTGAGTATTACCGTGTTTGCCGCAAGAATATCGTTGTGA
>JAGQZV010000212.1 GCA_020435295.1 Bdellovibrionales bacterium
AACCGGCAGGGGCGCCAGCGGCTAAAAAGCCGAAAAAGGCAGGCGCAGCCCCCAAGCGGAACCCACTCATTTCCAAATCTCACTATGAGAAGAACTACGAACCGCAGTGGCACGTTGTCGATGCCAAGGGTGTAGTTTTGGGCCGTTTGAGCAGCAAGATAGCAAAGGTTTTGATGGGCAAGCACCGCCCGCAGTTTACGCGCGGTGCGGATTGCGGTGATTTTGTCGTCGTAATTAATGCTGAAAAGGTCAAATTGACCGGTAATAAGCTCACGGACAAGTGGTACCACTACCACACGCACCACATGGGCGGTATCAAGAGCTTCACCCCTAGCGATTTGTTTGAGAAGCACCCCGAGCGGGTGATTGAGCGCGCCGTCTACGGAATGCTGCCCAAGGGGCACTTGGGACGCCAGTGGTACAAGCGGCTGCGGGTTTATGCGGGGCCTGAACACCCCCACAAAGCCCAGCAACCCAAAGTCATGACAGCGGCTCAGGATAAGTAAGCCAAGAAAGAGGAAACAATGGCCACAGATTTCGTACAAGCTACCGGAAGGCGCAAGACAGCCAAAGCGCGCGTCCGCCTTTACCCGGGTGGTGAAGGACAAATCCAGATCAATAAGCGCGCTTTTGAAGACTATTTTCCGGTGGATACCCAGCGCCGCATGGTTGCCCGTCCGCTCATGCTGACGGAAAAGCAGAAATCCATGAATGTGCAAGTCACGGTAGATGGCGGTGGAGTCAATGGCCAGGCCGGTGCGGTGGCCCACGGCATTGCGCGTGCGCTGATGAAGATCGATCCGGATCTTCGTGGCATCCTCAAGAAAGAGGGCCTGGTCACACGCGACCCGCGTATGAAAGAACGTAAGAAGTACGGACAGCCTGGAGCTCGCAAGCGCTTCCAGTACTCCAAACGCTAAGCGTTCTTGGGACTACCCAAAAAATTCAAGGGGCCTTTGGCCCCTTTTTTTTTCCTATTGCAGAGGCGTCTCGCCCCAAATTCCTAGAATAGAATGTATTTGCCGACGAGAAAGGCCGTGAACACATCGTCGTTGAGATTCGGCGTAAAAAGGTGGTTGGAGACACGATCGTAGTGCACCGCAAGCTGAACATCGTACCGATCCCACTTTCGGCGTAAGGCAGCTCCGGCGCCGTATCGGGTTTCGGGCGCGGCCACGTTACGAGCGCGCTCCTCGTACCGCACACCAATTGAGGGCTCCCACTCCGACCGGGTATCAATATCCACATCTGCGTAAAAGCCACGGGCTCCATTTCCCAAGGGGTGCCCAAGTGGCGTGCGCTTGTAACTTAGACCTTGGGTCCAAAACGAGTGGCTATAGGCCTGCGTCCCCGTTTGAACGTATTCGAGGTTGAAGCCGAGCATCCCCACGCGGGGCAAAGCCAGGCCCACGAGGAAGCTACTCTCTTGCTGGAAATCCCGGACCAACCACTGTGTATAGAGCTTGGCGTAGTGTTCAAAGAGCCACAAGTTCATGTGAAAAGCGAACACACTGTCCGAGTAGCCTGGATCGGTCGCGTAAAAGAAGAGACGGAAAAAATTGGAAAGATCCATCACCGGCGCGCCGATTCCACCAAATTGGTGCAACTGCTGCACACCAAATTCCAACCAATGGGTAGGGCGCAACGCGAAAGCCAGGCCCAACAGGTGCGAATAATCGACGGCAGTCTCGTTGTCCTGTTGCCCCCACCAAACATCAAATCCAAAGAGTCCCAAATCGCCCAAGGTGACCGGGCGTAGCGACAAACGGAACATACTTATCGGATGCGTGGCGCGCGAGAAAAGCAGAGTCCCGTGCCGAGCGTCGCCAAAACCTGGTTGGATCCGCCCGTACAGGAGTTCAAGCTTCTCGTAGTGGACTTTAATATAGGCCTGATTCAGATAGACGTTACCCACCAGCGCATCGTAGCCAACCCAGCCACCCGCGTAGCCCGCCGTCGCACCGACGCTAAAGCCGAGACTGCCGGCTCCCCCTGCCGCAATGGCGGCCTCAAGAAGAAGGTTAGCTCCATCCACGGTAGGCCGCCCATCTCGCAAAGGAAAAGTCGGCGAAACTACGGCACCCATCCCAGGAAGGGACAGCAAGTCGAGGCGAGAGAGAAAGGCACGAACGCCGACGGTGTTTGCCAAAGAGGCGGGCTCCAACACTCGGGTACGCTGCAAAAGGTGCACGGGAGCGCGGCACTCTGTCCCCTCGGGCAAAAAAATTCCTCGCCGTAGATCGGCGTAGGTTTGGGGTTTCAATAAACGCAGGGTCTGGCGCAGACATTGGTAGCTATCGAGGCGATCAAAGAGCGGGTAGATCTCACTGTCAGCGGGTACAAGTACCGGAGTCACCGCGTACAAAGAGGGCGCTAACCCAAAAAAGAAATACACTAGGAGATGCCTAAACATGCAGAAATATTGTCTTCGCTTTTGTCCTGGAGGTCAAAGCACGCTTCACAAAGCCGCCTTCACAAAAGAGAAGGCCGCCGGTATAGTTAGCCATGGCTTCTACATCAAGATGGAAGGGCTGGATCCAGCTCCTGCTCGGTCTAGGCATTACTTTTCTATTCTTTTATATGATGGCGCCATTCGTGGTGGCGACGCTCATCGGTGCCATCATCGCGCTGATCGTCTACCCGTTGCAGGAACGTCTAAATCGCAAACTGAATCCAAGTGCCTCCGCACTGGTGCTTTCCAGTGGGTTGTCGCTCGTCGTATTACTCCCGATTTTTTTCATTCTGTTCGCTGTTGTTTACAAATCGCTTCAACTTGCGACCCGTCTGCAAACAGCTCTAAGCGAAGGCTGGACACTGGGCAATGTCCTAGAGTGGCCTTGGGTGGCCTCCACGCTAAAGTTTGTTTCACACTACATCCCAGTGGACGCCGAATGGTTACACAAACAGGGGCTGGCACTCCTGCAAAGCAGCTCGGCTAAACTCTACAAAGCTTTGACGAACAGCCTCGCGCACACACCCGATCTCGTCATCGGCGGCTTTGTAGTCATCCTCAGCGTATTTTTCATGTTGCGCGACGGAAAACGATTCCTGAAGTTTCTTTCAGAACTCTCTCCCCTGCCCGCTGGCCGATCCCACGAGCTCTACCAAACCTTCGAAAGCACCTGCCGAGCGGTGGTTGTCGGGATGTTTGCAGCTGCCGGGGCCCAAGGGGTGCTCGTCGCCATCTTTTTTGCAATTACGGGAATGCCCAGCCCACTGCTTTACGGCCTGCTCGCCATCGGGATGGGAATGATTCCGATCGTGGGAAACGCGCCCATCTGGATCGGTGCTTTAGTTTATCTCCTGATTCACGGCTTCTATTTCAAAGCCGCCCTAATGTTGTTGGGCGGGGTTCTCATAGGGTTCTCGGACAACCTGGTCCGCACCTGGGTCATGGAGGGCCAAAGCGACATGCACCCGTTTCTGGCTCTCGTCAGCGTTTTTGGCGCACTCAACCTCATCGGCGCTCCTGGCATCTTTTTAGGCCCCGTTATCGCAGCGGTCTTCGTGGCTTTCCTAAAAATGCTGGCCCAGGAAATCCGGACCACCCCAAAGTCGCGCAAAAAACCCGCCCCAGCCTAGCGGAGAGACCTTTGGACCTGGTGCGATGACTCTGATATAAAGCCCCTTTCAAGACGGCCCGTTTGGGCAAGGCTATTTGGACAAAAACGATGAGTTGGTTTGATAACTGGATTGGGAAAAACGTCCGCCGAGCCTGGGTAGTTGCCAGGATATTCCCCCCATTTTTTAAAGCCTTACCCACGCGTCAGGGCTTGCTTAGCCATTCCGGGCGACTTCTGATATGGGGCAAAATGCGAAGAAGCTTTCTGAGCCTGTCGCCCAAGCTCTGCAAAAAACTCCAAATTCGCTATGGCATCCAGGGGGGGTGCGTAAGCTGTGGGGCAAGCTGCAACCTGATGTTCCAGTGCCCGCACTGGAATCCCGAAACTCGTCTTTGCGGGGTCTATGAAGATCGTCCCAATATCTGCCGCGTCTTCCCGATTACTCCGGCCGATATCCGGGATCGGACGCTGGTGAAACCAGAAGTTCCCTGCGGCTTCCATTTTGAAATAACACATTAGCTAGTCTTCTTGCGTGCGATCGCCTTTGGCATTTGGCAAGAGGCTCGCAGATCCAACGGTTGGGACAAGAACCCCCGCCTCTTTTGACAAGTTCGGTAGATCCACGGCTACGTTCTGTTCCAAACCGCCACGCAATCGCCGAACTCTGGGAGGAGTTTGGGAGACTTCGGGCACCCATTGCCAGCCCGCGTCCGGCCAGATGTTCTCAGGATTTTCGTAGTGACCGCTCCCACCAGTGGAACTTAATACCGGGGACATGAGCTCGACCCCGCCGGCGGCCCCGTACGCGTCAATCACCATCCGTACCATCGCCTCGGCCTTGGTGTAAAAATAGACAGTGGAAGTGAGGCGTTCGGAAGACAGGTAAGTCTGCGCCACGCCGAAAGCATCGCCAAATTGCTGAACGACGAGGTCCCGCAACTGCGGTTCACGTGCGCGCGCGTACCTAAGGACAGCTTGCGCATCGGCGATGCCACGGAAATGCTCCACCTCAACCTTTGTAGTCGAAACGGGAGTCCCTTGCCCGGCCTTTTCCGCCATCGCGGCGTTGTCTAGACTCAAGCTACGCCCATCGTTCGCCGACTGAAAGTTTAGAGATTCCGGGTATTCAAACTTAAATCCGTATTTGGATTCAAAGCCACGCATCCCGTTTCCGACGTGCACCCC
>JAGQZV010000213.1 GCA_020435295.1 Bdellovibrionales bacterium
TCCCCTACTCCATACCCGCGGATAAAGTACTGCCAATCTTGGAGAAGTTTGAGTACCACCGCAGCTCCGCAGCCCCCCCCTGCTCTGGTCTCAACGGCGAGCTCTTTTCATCCGAACAGCAATTGTAACCTCCCGTAAAACCCCTTTCTCGGATATGTTGCAGAGCATCGCAGAAAAACGCTACCACCACGCCTACATTGATGGCCTGCGTGGCATCGCTATCTTGTTGGTTGTTGTGCAACACACATACCGTGCACTCTACTTGCAGCTAGAAGCACCCATGGCATTTCCCTTTTTAGGCGGCTTTCTTACAACGGGCGGATTGGGCGTTCCGCTTTTTTTTATGGTAAGCGCCTTTACGCTCTTCGGATCTTCGCAAAAACGCTGGGAAGCTGAGTCACACCCCGTCCGAAACTTCTACCTGAGGCGTCTTTTTCGCATCTTCCCCCTTTGGGGTTTTGCCGTACTGGTCTACGGTGGGCTCCAACACAGAGCCTGGCAAACTCTTTGGATTAACTTCAGCATGCTTTTTGGCTTTGGCCGTTACCACGTTGGCTTAGAAGTAGTGGACGTGCAGTGGTCGTTATTCGTAGAAGAGGCTTTCTACCTCTTCTTGCCGCTTGTCTTTAGCCTAATCCGTTGCGGACGCACCGCTTTTTACTTCTTTCTGGTCACTTTTTTCGGCGGTACGCTATGGCTGCAATACGCGGCTACCCTTGGCGTGCCCACTACAAATCACTTTATCGAGATGTTTCCGTTTACGCACTGGTACTGTTTTGCCATTGGCATAGCTCTACATTTTTGGAAGGATTCATCGGGAATCTTTCAGTCGCGTGAGTGGGGTAAAGCGCTTGGCATCGGTGCTGCGGTTCTATTTGTGGCGCTCTGCCGGCAACCATTTCCATACAACACCGGTGCTGTGTTAATACTATTTGTGTCCGCGATGCATCCGGACTCCTGGGTGGGAAGACTTTCACGCACCCGCCTCTTTCGCTCTCTGGGCATTGCCTGCTACTCAATCTATCTCACCCACCCGCTGTTGATTGAGACCCTGACGCCCGCTCTTGCCAAATGGATCAAGCAAAGTCCCCTATCGGGACTCCCCTTTGAGACCATCTACACTCTCTGGCTTCCCAGTTTTGTAGCACTGAGCCTAGGGCTGGCAGCCCTTACTTTCACCTTCATCGAGAAACCCTCCGTGCGCCTCGGAAAGAAATGCATCCATTGGCTAGAGGCAAGACAAGTCCTACGTGTAGCGAAAGCGGGTACTCAGTAGCACCCCCGCAACGATGAGAATAATTCCCACAAGAGACATCAGGGGAATAGCCTCGTCAAAAAGCACCCACCCAAAAAACATCGCGTAGACAGTTCCCAAGTAGCGAAAGATAGAAACCGTAGCTGCTTTTTCCGTTTGAAAAGCCTTTGTCAGACAAATCTGCGCAAACGTAACAACAACACCGACGCCAAGTAGCATCCCCCACTCGTCCAGACTCGGCGCTTTCCAATGCATCGCCGTATAGGGACCTACCAAGGGTACCGTTACCAACGGAAAGTAAAAAACCACCACCAAAGCTCTATCGGATTCGCGAAGCTTTCTTACCAAAGTGTAGGCCATTCCCGAGCACGCCGCCGAAAACACCCCCCAAAACACCACCTCCAGCGATACTCGGGGATCAAACCCCTTAATGACAACCACCCCTAACATCGCAAGCGCAAAGCACGCCACCTGCATTGGGTGCAAGCGCTCCTTAAGCAAGAGCGCCGCAAACAATGCCGTGAATACTGGCGACAGATATTGGATTGTCACCGCCGTCGCCAGAGGCGCTACCTGTAGTGTATGGAAAAACCCTAGCAGAGCCCCTGTCCCGAAAAGCCCACGTAACAAGAGAAGCCGCTTGCGGTTGCCCCACGGGCGCACCCCAAGGCGTAAGAGCGACGCTAGACAGATAATCCCCGAAACCAGAGAGCGAAAAAAAACAATCTCGTGCACTGGAATTCCGGAGAGAGACTTAACCTGCACGGCCATGATGGAAAAAAGAACGGAGGCGGCCAGAATGTAACGAATGCCAACAGGTATCATGAAAAAAAACACGGCCTTAGTTTGTAAACCAAACTAAGGCCGTGCCGAGATGATGTAAAGCGCTACTTTGGACTAGGGAAAGCAGGCTTCAGAACTATGAGACGAAATGACAGTCGCTGCCTTCGCCAAGTTCAAACGCCCACCGCTGACAGTCTTGCCATCCAAGTCCGCAATGGGATCGACACTGCTAAGCATGAGCTTCTTCACAAGCAATGCAGCATCTCCAGGGTTCGCCTGGACTGTTGCGAAGAAGGCTTCGCTAGCAACGCTGTGAAGGAACGCGACCGCGCCCGCCACGTGCGGCGTTGCCATCGAGGTCCCGGTCAGCGTACCCGCTCGGTTCCCTGGAAGCGTCGACAAGATGTCCGTTCCTGGGGCACCGATATCGATCGTGGTCGCGCCATAACCTGCGTAACTCGACTTCTTATCAGCACGCGTGGTGTTCGTAACTGTGATGAGATAGTCGCTGGAACATCCAGTCGGAACGTCGCCCGTAGCATCCACGTCGACATTCATATTAGCCGTCGCTGCCGCGGAAAGAATTCCCGCCTTGCCCATCTCATTGTAGATGTCATTCCAAGCGGGGTATTGACCGCTGTCACATTTGGCGTAGTCGACACCAAAGCTAGAATTGGTGGACACCACATTGGCACCTTTTTCCCCGTTGGTTTCGAGATAAAGTTGTTTCTGCTTGAGCACGTAGCCATAGGCTTTTAGCACGGTGGAAGTTTGGCCGGACGCCCCTTCTACCGCCATGATCTTGACGTTCCAGTTAACGCCAACGGTGTGCAGGCCGTTGTCCCCACGGGCGCCGACGATACCCGCGACGTGCGTACCGTGACGATCCGCAGAAACTGTACCGTTATCGTCAAAAACGTTCCAACCATTTACGTCATCGACGTAGCCATTGCCATCGTCATCGATGCCGTTGCCCGCGATTTCGCCACTGTTTACCCAAATATTTTCCTTCAAATCCTCATGGTTCACATCTACACCACCATCCACAACAGCCACCACGATGTCGCGACCCGCACGGTCCTTGCCACCTAAACCAAACTTCCAGGCGTCCAGCGCCCGGATGTCTGCACCCTCTGTGGGGTTGCTAAGTCCCCACTGTTCCTGGAAACGAGGATCGTTGGGGGTATTGCGTTTGGTGACGTAATGGTCCGCCTGAGCGTACACCACAGCATCCATATGGGTCAGCTGCTGGATTGCTTGCTCAGTGGTCATATTAGTGATGGGCTTAACCAGGAAAATTCCGTTTTCCGGAATAATTGCTTGGTCCACATCAAAGAAGGTGTTGTCGAGCGTTACACGGGCATCGTCCATATTATGGGCGTCAGCGAACTTAACGATGACTTGTCCTTCTACATAGTTTTTGGCGAAAGACGGGTTGGAAAAACAAAACACAGATACCAGTCCCATCAAGAGTAATTTGCTCGAAGCAGGCATATACAGGGCCCCCTATTTTTTAAAGTACTGCGTTATGAAATGACGTGTAATACCGAAGTTGCTGAAAATGATACTAGCAACACGAGTAGGACAAGTTAACTAAATAATTAGAGAAACCCTTAACTAAACTTTAACGGCTGTTAAGAGCTGGCTCTATTTCAAAGCGGGCTTTTGACGCGCCTTACTCAAACCCACAACATCCGCAATGTCTTCTTCGAGCCAAGCCAGTTCCCCATTCATGATGGACTTTGACATCGCAACGATCTGACTCTTGCCAGGGGCAATACGTACTTTGGCCAGCGCGATTTTCGCATCCATGCGAAGCGAGCGGCATATCTTCTTAACAAGTTCGGTTTCTTTCGGGTTCAATTTGCCGTTCTTTTTGCGTGTAAGATAACGCGAAAGTACCGCCGACAGAGCAAAAATAAACATACCAGAATCCACGATTCGACCAAGCGCGCGTTGTTTGCGTTCGAGTGCCGGGCCATTTAGTGCCATGGCGTGGAACGTTTTTCGCGCGACCTTCTTGCTCATGTTGGAAACAAACCGCAGGTAACGAGACTCCCACCCGCCGGCCCACGAATACATGGGCCAAATTGAACAAACCCAAAGCTTCGGGTACCAGAACGCGTAGAACATTCCAGCCTTCACTAATGTTGTCAGCTTTTCTCCAATACCTGCCTTAGGGTTAAAAAGTCCCATCGCAAGTTTCAAATGCTTGTCCAATGCTTCACGCGCCACAAACAGACGCTGGATGGAACTTGTCCCCTCAATAATCATGTTGATGCGGAAATCGCGCATGATCTGCTCGATGGGGTACGGCGTGTCACCGCGTTCTTCTAGCGATCGAGCTGTTTCATAACCTCTTCCGCCGCGAAGTTGCAGCGTCTGATCGATAACGCGCCACCCCAACCCAGAAGAAAAAAGTTTCCCAAGTGAAGCTTCGATCCGGATGTCGGTGTTCCCTTGATCTGCCATTCCAGAAGTAAGCGAGCCCACAGCTTCCATGGTATAGGTCGCACCCGCTGCAAACAGCAATCTACCGGCGCTGGACTCATGCGTTCCGATCG
>JAGQZV010000214.1 GCA_020435295.1 Bdellovibrionales bacterium
GGTTTCCGCAAGCGAAGCGGAAAACACACTTGTCTTGTGGTCCACAACGCGGGAGTTCGAACCCGTCCGTTTGAGAGCCGAATCCGTCGGGCGGATACGTTCGCTAAGGTTTCTCAACGATGACAACTCGCAGATCTTGATGGAAACCTACAATGGCGTGTTGCGCGGGATTTATCTTGTAGACGTATTCAAGATGCGGGCCGCCCTACGAAACCAGGCCAGAGAGTAGCTGCGCAGCTAGATTTCGGCTGTCTTTTGCGCATAGCATGGTGCGCACGCGGGCACGTATTTGTCATCGGCACCGAGTTCAATTACTTCACCCGAGAGCGTCGGGTTTCCGTCAAGTAAGCGTAAGTTGAAAATAGCCTTTCGGTTGCAAAAATTGCAGGTGTTTTTTACTTCTTCAATAGTGTCCGAGAGTTCAAGCAGGCGGCGCGAACCCTCGAATAGGTTTTGTTTGAAATCGGTTCTAAGCCCATAACAGATAACAGGGATATTTAGCTCCGTTGCCACGTTTCTTAGTTGTTCGATGACGGCGGGACTAAGAAACTGGCACTCGTCCACAAGTACGCAGTTGATGCCCGCAAAGGCCTCCAAATTGAGTTGCGTATCGGGTGCCACAAGGTAGTCTGCGTCTACCATCAGCCCCGCGCGGGATTTGATCGTGGTTTTTCCAAACCGCACATCCAACTCTGGCTTAATAAGAAGGGTTTTCTTGTTCTGGGTTTTGTAGTTGTGCGCCACCGCCAAAAGATTCAGCGTTTTGGCGCTCCCGACGGTTCCGTATCTAAAGTAAAGCTTTGCCATGGTGATTCTCCCCCCGAACTTCTACAAGCCACATAGAAGATACGGCAAGATAGCGAAGCCGGCAAATAGTCTGGCACGCATGCTGCACTGATTCGTGGGGACGGGAAATGAAGCTGTGTATACGTTAAGAGTGTGGCTAAGTATTGGTGTGCTCGCGGTTGGTGTGGCAGGCCGATCCTCGCTCGCAGGGCCTCCCAAACCCGCTTTTGACGATCCAGTAATACTCGCTCGCTGTGCGCAGGCGGCTAAAACCCTTGCCGAATGGGCGGGCCCACGGCGGGGTGTCACGCGCGCCGAACCTGAAAACCCGCGGCCGGCACCGTTCGTTATCAACCCGAGTGCATCACCCGGCATCCGAGCCGTGATTAATCCAGAGCAGTTGCTAGCCTCGTTGGCGCCGAAGCACCGGGAAGCCGTGACCCGATTGTGGCGGAACGGGCATCTTAGTGCCGGCGAGCTTTTGGAACTTCAAATAATAGACTCTGTAGGATTTCCACTTGAGAACAAGCTTTCAGAGTACCAGAACCGCGCCGCCGGTGGCGAGATAGTCCCTGGTGGTACGGTTTCTACGATAACTGCGGAAGTACGCGAAAAAATGCTTCGTGCCGAGCGCAAACCGACTTCTTCCCGGGAAGTGCGCGGCGCACACCACGCGGGCATTTTGAAAGACCCCGACTACCAAATCGTTGAGCAGAAGCTTAATCCAAACGGGACTATCAGCGTGCGGTTTAAGAAGTGGCTCGTGACTCCGGAAAAACCGGACGGTGAGTGGTCCAAAAATAAGAAATCTACGCTCGCGCCGGAGAACTGGTCGGAAGAGGACATCGATGTCGCGACATCCATTACCTATGGTTCCGGTCAGGTGGTAAAGACGGAAGAACGCGAGAATGAAATTGTCTATTATTTACGGGAAACTCTCATCTTTATCGATGACGCCGGAGTCCAATCCAAGCCGGTTGAATGGGAGATCCTCGTCACTGACAAAGATGAGGTTATCAGTTCTTACCCGACCGGAAGCTAATTCCCCCCAACTTCCATTAACCTTCCGCACGGCCCAAGCAATCGCTGTACACCTTTTCTTTTGCCTTTCGGTCTATACTGGGCGAAAGCGCGAGGCATTGAGAGCCTATCCGAACGCTTTCTATAGCGGAATTGGCGGTGCTCAGGTTTGCCATGGTGTCGGCCAGCCGATTTAGCTTAGTTAAAATCAAATTGGCGATGCAGATGTCTTTATCCGCTGCATCTGCGCAATGATCGGCTTCCCCCGCAAAACCCGTATTGGATTGTCTACAAGTGGTGTGCCACCAAAAAGCGATGGATCGCGTTGCAAGTTAGTTCCGGAGAGTCGAAATGCACAAAGTGTGCGCCACCGGGGATGGTGTCAAACTCAAAACCCCCAGCCTCGGCATCCAGTGTGAGCGACGCGGGTGTCGTGTATAGGTCGTCTCTTCCAGCGAGCAGTATCTTGGGTATTTGTGTTGCCTTTAACTTTGGTAGGAGGGCGCTCGCGGTCATGGCTCCTTCTGACATGCATCCAAGGAACAACCTTGCGGAGAATTTTTTACTGCGCAGCATCTCTTTTCCGCGTTGAATGTTGGGCTCGGTAAAATAGAGTCTTCCTAGTTCCTGAGTCCAACATCCCAAAGTATTTTCATTCGGATTGTCCAAGAATTTCTTTTCCCTCTGGCGCGCTTCTTCGGTCGCGTATTTTTCATACTGCTCACGCAAATCTGAAAAAGATCTCTCCGAAAAAGGTACAGATAAGCAGACAAGCCCCCGCACATCCAGGGCGCCGGTATCGTAAAGGTGTACTGCCCAGATGCCGCCAAACGAGTGCCCAACCAAGATCATAGGGCAAGACAGGGCGGACAGGGCCGCCTTTAAGTCGAGTAGGGTGGCGCCATAATCGAAGTCTTTGGGTTCTCCTGCCTCCCCAGTGTCGGGCGGATCTACTAGGTAAAGATCTCGGTCCGAACTTAGCTCAGCAAGCGCCTCAAGGGTGTGGGAGCCCAGGCCAGGCCCTCCGGGGAGGAGCACTAGCGGGGTTCTGTTTTTCTTGGAGGCACCAGCTATCTTTCTGATTTTGCTTGAGTAATTAGCCATTACCGCTCTCTCCATTGCAACTTTTTCTCGTCGGTAGTACTACCTAAGCCCGAAGGCAGCAAGAGAATATAGATGTGGTGCGTGGCTATGCGAAACGAGTCTCTAGTTAAGCTGATTGGACTTATTGCTGTTGCCGGGGCGATTCGTCTCTGGGCTACCAGTCTTCCTGGTTGCGATGTGGTGATGGGGCAGTCCGCGGGAAGTGGATTGAGCTGGGAGAGCAGCATTCTCTGCGGTGCAATTGTTACGGAAGAAAGCGAGATCCATCGAATCGCGGGACTGAGCCTGGTTCCCGGACCCCTCAATTCTGAGATTCAGACATTCCTCTCATCCATGGGTGGTCTCAAAGCGCTTCGGACTAATCCAAAGTTGTGGGACATCTACCTGCGCCTGTACGATGGGATCACTCCTTTTAGTCCGCAGTACCAAGAGTTAATTCGGTTTGCGGATGCGAATCTTCCGCAAACAGGAAAGATTGCTGACTTAGGCGGCGGCACGGGCCCGTTCTCGGCGTGGTTGTTATTGCGCGGCCGAAACCGCCACGTTTATACGGTAGACATGTCACCGGCGGGTTTGGCTTTGGCGCATGAAAAGTTGGAGCGGGTGGCAGGTTTTCTTGGTGAACCCGCCGCCGTTTATGGCACGCATGAACTGAACCTATTGAATCTGCGCGGTATTGAACTTTCAGATCTTTCCGGCGCGGTTATGAATAACGTACTGTATAACCTTCCGTTCGATGCGCAGCTGGAGGTGATGAAAAAACTCCGCGCGATGATGAGATCCGGAGCGCCGCTTATTGTCGCGGATCCCAATGGAGACGTGGTGACGAGAGAGCTGCTCCAGCAAGCGGCCAAGAATATTGCCATCGGTGCAATAAAGAACGGGGCGATGCCTTCAGACTTTGACATCGCTTTGGGGATTTACATCAACATCGAAATTCTTCGGGGCGGGATTCCCCCTTTCAGGGGCGCGGTCGAGTTGGAGGAACTTTTTCGGGCGGCCGGGTTCACAGTAAAAAAGCGATTCGTAAATTCTTTTTACTTCGGGTTATTAACGGTCTTGGTTCTCGAGGCCTGAAGTCGTTTGTGCGCAGTCCTCAACAGATGAGAAGGGGCCCGAGATGAGCCCTTCGTGATCAATGGGCGATACGTACCAAGAGGAGCCTCCCCAAAAACACACTCCCTTTTGGCTGGAATGCCGTGTTGCGGTCAGGCAATCTTCAAACCGCATGATGGAACTGCCCCCCAGGTAACCGAAGTCAGGACGGCCCGGCACCGTTCCGGTGTAGAGCGTCGGCTTCCAACCATCAAGCCCCGTACGGCTGCAGATGACTCCAAATTCATGATTAGCGGCTTCAAGCGCGCGTTCACACTCGTCTACAGATTTCATTGCGTTTTGTCCCAGTAAGCCCTTGGGAGTTAGACTGAAGTCTTGGTACTGCGAGCCATGAATAGCTTTCAAGTAATAGGGGCGGTAGCGTGAGTTCCCAAAGTCTTTGCATTCAAAATGGGAGACGAGCGGTTCATTGGTGAAAGCCAGTGCAGGAAGTGCCACGGTGCAACAAGCGAGCAGGAATTGCCGAAGCTTCATTTTTTGACTCCTGGTGTAAGGGAAGTAGGGGAACGTATGCTTCCATTTTCCTTCAGGTTCGGGCGCACCACAAGGCATAGCTTTTACTTAT
>JAGQZV010000215.1 GCA_020435295.1 Bdellovibrionales bacterium
AAAAGTCTTTGGAAGCGGCCACGAGCACACTCATAAGTTGCTGCGCCGAGATATGCGATTGTCGCGTGAGACCACTGCCGTCGGCGATCTTATAGGTACCCGCAGGCAAGCCGATCTTCGCCAATTCTCGCTCCATTGCTTGGAGGCCCTTGGCCAGGCTCCCTGGAGGACCGAACACCTCGGCCCCAACTTTTTTCATGATTTGATCGGCGACGAAATTGTTGCTGAACTTGTTCATTCCCCAAACTAAATGCCACATTGGAAGTGATTCAAAAGAGAGTAGCTGCCGTGCCGTGCGCGGTACGGCTCCTTCGCGGATATTCCCCACTACTGTTACGCCGCGTCTGGAAAGAAACTGTTGGAACATGTGGCACGCGTAGAGCGTCGGGTTAGCGATGTTTCGGTAGTAGCGGACTTCTTTGTGGTCGAGCGGGATCTTGCCGCGTAGTAGGACCGTATCTCCCAAATCACCTTTGACGTGTTTGATTCTAGACACCGACATCGTGTAACGACTTCCTTTACCGCTAGTTTTGGCTTGGTTCACGATGTCAATGTAGTCGTTTTCAGGATCCGCATAAACCGTTGGTGGAGTGTTGGGGCGCGATCCAGGCTGTACATAGATCGTGGTGGTATTGAAGTTGAAGGAAAGCGCACCTATTGGTGCATTGTACGCTTGGTCCTTTAGGTAGTCCGGACGGGATTCCGGGGTCCGTTCTTTATCGAAAAAAGTTGCGTCCCCGATGATATCGCCATTAATGCGCTTGATGCCGGAACGCAGTAGTTCGTTGACCAACATCCACATACGTTCGGATACCAGGCTGGGATCTCCGCCTCCTTTAATATAAAGGTCGCCGCTGAGGACCCCATCGATGACGGGCTGAACGGCGTAGATCTCCGTTTTAAACGTGGAAGCAGGGGAGAGAATCTTCAGGCCTGTGTACGCGGTTAGGATCTTGTTCACCGAGGCAGGAATAAGGCCCTGGTCCGCGTCATGGGAGAACAGAATTTCTCCGGTATTTAGCGATTGGATGACTATACCCGCCTTGAGTGCCCGGTTCTTTTCAAGCTGAAGTGCGTCCAGAATTTCTTGGGCCAACCGTTTGCGCGCGGGATCTGGTGGAGCTGTGATGGTTGCTGGAGCGGCTAGCGAGGCCATCTGAGTGCTCAGAAAAATCAAAAATAGAAGGGTCTTAGCCATGATCATTTCTGTTGTCCAAAAAGAACGGTCACCGCCTATTATTACCCTATCCTCGGCAAAATGTAAGGGCCCGCGAAGCCTTGAAGAATGCGCCAACGTATGGGCGTGTTGTCTAGCGCGTGGCCAGGCGCCGCCCGAAATTCGGTCAGTGTACATGTATGTTGCAGCGTGTCCGGACTTGCGCTTTTGGTATCTAGGTTGCATTGATTGGTGGATGGAAGGTGGAGCGTGTGCTGGGTATCCAGTTCGGCCTTCCTGGAGCCTGGCCTATTCACCTTCCATTTTTTCCCTTATTATTGTTTGTACACCAGCATGAACAAAGACTTACCCCGTATACTCCTTGTTGATGACGAGGCCGAGAACCTAAAAGCCCTGGAGCGAACGCTTCGGGAGCACTTTGACGTTGTGGTGATGTCAGATCCCCTTGAAGCCCTAAAAGTGGTTGGGAAAGGCAATTTTGAAGTGGTGGTCTCCGATCAGCGCATGCCTAAGATGACCGGGACTGAGCTGCTAGCAAAGGTGGCAAAGCTGTCCCCGCTTTCTACGCGGATCATTTTGACGGCCTTTACGGAAGTTAAGGAGATTCTGGACGCGATCAATCGTGCCGAGATCTACCGCTTTGTTACTAAACCTTGGGACAACAATGATCTTATCGCTACCTTGAAGCAGGCATCCGTCACCCACCGCCTGAGAAAAGAGAATAAGGAACTAGTTGAGAAGCTGGAAGAGCAAAACAGGACTTTGATTACGAAAGAACGCGAGCTTAAGACGCTTAACCTGGAATTGGAAAAGAAAGTGGAGGAGCGCACCCAGGAGCTACGTACTGCGAATGCGCGGCTGAGTGAGCTTGCGATGACCGATCCGCTCACCAAGGTGCTTAACCGGCGGGCCTTTTTTGAGAAATTTGATCATGAAATAGAACGCTCCCGTCGCTATACGCACCCTATCTGCGTGGCGATGATTGATGTGGATCATTTCAAACTCTTTAACGATATGGAGGGGCACCCACTTGGCGATGAGGCCTTAAAGCGGGTGGCCAATATCCTCAAGGCGAATATTCGCAAAATCGATGTACTCTGCCGGTACGGAGGTGAGGAGTTCTGCCTTGTGATGCCAGAAACTGACGTTTCAGTTGGGTTGGAAATCTGCGAGCGCCTGCGCAACGCAATCGAAACCACGGTTTTCCAAGGGGCGGAGCAGAAGGCCTACCTGACCATTAGTATTGGTATTAGTGGCTTCCCAGAAGATGGTCAAAGTCGAGCAGATTTGATACAGATGGCTGACCAAGCGCTTTATGCCGCCAAGAAGGCGGGTCGTAACCGCGTGGTGAGCGGTCAACACAATGCCTCGTTTTTTGTATCTTGATTCGATGGCCCCCGGCCAGGTGGTCTGTCTTTCTAGGGAAGAATCCCACCATCTATTCAACGTCTTGAGAATACGCGAACACGCCCCTGTCGAGCTTGTGGATGGGAAAGGGGCGATCGCGTCGGGTACGGTTTCCAAAGCAGCCAAGAACGCCACAGAAGTCCTTCTCTCTACCGTGGAAAGCCGGCCCCGGTCATCCAGAATTCGTTTGTGCTTTAGCTTAGCCAAGCACCAGGCTACCGAGTTTCTGGTTCGCCGCTGTACCGAGCTAGGGGTTAGCGCCTTTCAGCCGCTCATTACGGATTTTGGGATGCCTGCAAAAGCTTGGAAACGTGACCGCTGGGAGCGCGTTGTGGAAGAAGTTTGCAAACAGTGCCAAGAGGTTTGGTTTCCCGAGGTTTGCGAGCCCATTGCTTTTGATGATTGGATTGGCGCGGCGAGCGATCGGACCATCGTGGCTTGCGATGAGAACGACCGCGGGGCAAAACCGGAAGTAGAAAAGTTGGGCGATTGCGATTTGGCTTTGGGCGCTGAGGGTGGGTGGAGCGAAGGTGAGCGTCGCCTACTCAACGAAAAAGCAATCGGGCTCGGCCTGGGGTCCAATCGCCTGCGAACGGAAACGGCCAGCCTCGTCGCATTGACATTACTAAAAGAAAAAATGGGCGAACTACAACCCGTGCTTGTCTCAACTGTCTAGTCGCCCTATAGTTAGAACTCACACACCTTAATACCTATGACTAGAATACTTGGCTTCCTGGCGATCCACCGATTGTTACTCTTCTGTGTAGCTTTGATGGCCATTTACCAGGCGCTACCACCGGAGGCTACGCCGGCGCAAAAAAGCGTTTCGGCCTTAAGCGCTCGCTTCTTTGAGGAAGTTTCCGAGCGCCCGGTTACTCGAGCCCTAGTGCGAAGTGCCAGCAACTACCCATCGAGCTTTCTGGACGCTCTAAGAACACCTTTTGCTTCGGTCTATAGAGGTTTTCTGAACCTGACTCATTTGGACAGGGTGACGGCGCTGATCGTTTTAACCAACCTGTTCTTTTTTCTTTTTTTGCTGGAACTTTATGGGTTGTGGGGTCGGCAGCACCCCGCAGGTGAAGCAGTCCGCGCAGCGACGCTCGTGGCGTTGCTGCCCACAAGTTTTGAAATGAGTTTGGTTTCGAGCTTTTCGCTGACCTGTTTTCTGGTGACCTTGGCAGTGCACCGCGCGGTGACAAACCGATGGTGGGTTACCGGTATGGCGCTAGGGATCTTGGTATTGAGTGATCCGCTTAATATCTTGTTGGTACCACTCTTGTTGTATCTTTTCTTTTATTTCCACCAAGGGCAGGTACTACGGACCGTTTGGAAACGGGCAGTACTGGTTTTGCTTCCCGTGATTGTTGCCGTGGTTGTGGACTACGGGAGCTTTTCTTACGCTTGGTCAGAAGTGCAGCAGTCTGCGTTGTTTTATTTGAGCCAGTCGTTGTCCGGCGGGGTGAAACAGACGTTGGCCCACTCGCCATGGGGAACTACTATCATTCTCATAACTCTTGCCATTGGGGCCGTCGGAGCCTTTCTTAATAACAAGAGTTTTGTGGACAAGATCCTGCCTGCGGCGATGCTCGTGTTTGTTCTGCTTACTTCGCCCTTTTCCATGGTTACGTTTCGAGTGCCGCTTGCGGGAATTTGTCTACACGGCGTAATCCAGCTCACGGGCAGACCCGCTGTATGGATACTCTACTTGGTGATGTTCATTATGGGGGCTTTGGAAGTAGCCGCCGTTTTTGGTTAGTGCAGAGTGAACGTTTTAGGCCGCATGGTTACTCCGCAGCCGGGACAACGGCTGGTTTCCACCACTTGCAAGTAACTTAAATTTAGGTCGTGGGTGAACAGTAGTTTGCTGTCGCAGAAGGGGCACTGCTCTAGTTTTTTTACTGCCGATGTTTGCTTTTGCTGCGGATCTTTCTCATTCACTACCACAGGAGTGTGGTTTTGGGCGCTTCT
>JAGQZV010000216.1 GCA_020435295.1 Bdellovibrionales bacterium
GCGGTGGCAGGAAGGTTGGAGGCGGTTAACTTAGAGGCGGATCTTTTGGACCGCTTCCCGCCTGAGTTAAGTTTCGCAGTCCAAAAGAGGGTGAGTTTGGCGCGCACTCTTGCGATTGCACCGGACGTACTACTCTTTGATGAGCCCACGACCGCGCAGGATCCGGTCGCCACGCGGGCCATCAACGAGCTGATCCAGCGGCTTTCGAGAAGCCTTGGCGTCAGCTCTCTTGTGGTCTCCCATGACATGCACTGCGCACTTGCTATCGCCGACAGGATTGTCATGCTGGATGCCGGAAAGGCAGTAGCGCAAGGAAGCCCGGAGGAAATGCTCGAGAGTAAACACCCGCTGGTAGAGGGCTTCATGAAAGAGGCCAAGGAGCGACTCTTTGAAGTGGATTAGAGACATGGCCGCGGATTGGGTTTCCGATTTAGGTGGCGCCACCCTATTTGCGTGGGAAAGTTTGGGGACGGGGATTAGACGCGGGGTACGCGTAGGTAGCTTAATCGATCAAATGTACCAGGTGGGGGTGAAATCGCTTCCGACAACACTGACAGCGGGCGGTTTTGTGGGTGCGATCTTGGCCATACAGTTGAATGCGCAGCTTCGCGACTACGGCGCTCAGGCGGTGCTGGGTGGGCTTGCTACCTCCACAACCATTCGCAACATCGGTCCGGTACTGATTGCCTTCATGCTCTCTGGCAAGGTGGGGGCCTACACCGCCGCCGAGCTGGGATCGATGCGCGTGACAGAACAAATGGACGCCGTCCGGTGTTTGGGCGCCAATCCTATTGAATTTATCGTCGTACCCCGCATGCTCGCGGTGATTTTGTCGAGTTTCTGTTTATTAGTCATCGGCCTAATGGTGGGTATTGCCGGTGGTATTGTGATTTCCCATCTGGTCCTCTCCATCAATGCGGTTGAGTATGTGCACAAGATTCCGCGCTACGTTTCACTTTGGAGCGTCGGGACCGGCATGGTGAAAAGCCTCGTTTTTGGAATCGTGATTGGGGTGATTTGCTGCTACCGGGGCTACACCGCGAGCGGAGGGGCCGCGGGGGTAGGGCGAGCGGTTCGCCAGGCTGCCGTAGAAATTTTGGTTTTGATCATTGTCTTGGATTTTACTCTGTCGTCGTTATCAGAGTTTCTCTACTCATTTCTGAGGGTGGGGCTACTATGATAGAGGCTCTTGGAAGTTTCAGTCTGCAGGCGGCACGGGCAATTTGGGAATTTAGCGAGCTGGGTATGTCTACGGCGCGTGCGCTGGGGAGACAGGTACTTAGCCGCCGCTTTCGTTGGAATGAGACCATCCACCAATGCTACGACATCGCGGTGCTTAGCCTCCCCGTGATGGTTTTTTCACTCACTTTCGTCAGCTTGATGTTCACGATCGAATTCTCGTTTCATATGAAGCTAGTTTTGGGGCAGGACTCTCTGGTGCCCGCGTTTTCAACGGTATTCATGCTCCGGGAGTTTGGCCCAGTTGTTACGTGTTTCCTTTTGACGTCGCGTGTGGGTGCGGCGATTGCGGCGGAGGTGGCCACCATGAAAGTCACCGATCAGATCGACGCCCTCAAGATACTGGCCGTGGATCCCATCGAGTACCTGGCCGTGCCCCGGTGGATTGCGTGTGTGTTTGCCTGCGTCTCCATATCGCTGGTTTCGGTCGGGATCGCGATTCTAGGCGGTGCGTTAATTGCGTCTATCAAACTGGGTTACTCGACGGGGCAGTACTTTAACTCCATGTTTACGTTTACGCGCTTTGCCGATTTTCAGGAATGCTTCATTAAAGCCGCTGTTTTTGGCAGTCTTATTCCGATTGCAGCGCTGTACCATGGCTTTCGGGCGCGTTACGGGGCGGAAGGGGTGGGTGAGGCGACAACACGCGCCGTGGTGAGCGGTTTTCTCCTCATCTTTATCGCTGATTTCCTTTTAACCTACCTATTATACAGAGTATAATTAAATAGAATCCGAGTAGTTGTACCAATCGGTTCTCCTCTCTCCACAAGAGAAAATCACAATAGCGACGTGCCGGGATCAGTTGACGTCCCTCATTCTCCATATTAACTGACGCACAGCATGAGAAACCTGCGTAAAGAATTCTTGGTTGGCTGTTTAGTATTGAGTGTTGTTGTGCTCATGGGAATTTTTGCGTGGCTTCTTGGTGCTTTGGAACCGTTCTCGCATACGGTCGAATACAACTTGCTTTACGGATTTGCGGGTGGCATCGAGGTCGGGTCCCCTGTTCGCGTGGCGGGTATCAAAGTGGGGAAGGTCGATCGCATCGCCTTTCTTCCGGAATCCGCACCTGAGAAATCGACGAGCGACAGCGCTCCTGTTGCGCTGAACATTCGCATCAGCGTTTCGCGTACGGCTTCGCCGAGTGTCCGGGAAGATTCCAAATTCTACGTGAACATGGCCGGCGTCATCGGCGAGCGCTACATCGAAATCAGTCCCGGGACAGTGGCGAGTGCGCCCCTCAAAGACGGTGCGACGGTGCGGGGGATGGACCCCCCTAGAATCGATCAATTATTGTCGCAGGGGTATGGGCTGTTTGGCAAAGTGAGCGAATTCTTCGAAAAAAACGAAGATGGGATGAACGAGTTTCTGGATTCGCTATCCGAGATGATGAACCGCAAGGACTGGAAAAAGTTGCTGAGTTTGATCGACAACGTGAATGCTTTGACCGCAGATCTGCGATACGTGAGCAAGAAATTGCGCAGCCAGCAGGCGGAAGACGTCTGGGACAAGCTGTATGAAATGGTGGACAGAGCGCACCAGATCGATAAAGAGACTTTGAAAAAGTTTTTGCAGGAAGAGGGGATCCGGGCGCGGATCTTCTAGTGTCTTAATTCAATAATCAAAAAACAGTCCGAAGTTTGGACCTTCATCTTATCAGGGGGCAGTATGAATCGTCTATTCGTGGGCTTGGTACTTGTTGTCGGCTTGTTTTTACCGACAAGTGTGTGGGCGGCTGAGGTCCCAACCGAGTCTTTTTCGCTTCAGCAGTTGCGCATGGAAAAACGCTTTGGTTTCGGTATTAGTGCGGCGGGTCCTTTGTCGCTCCTGGGACTTGAGATCGATATCAACCTCAGCGAGGAGTGGAGCATTGGTGGAGGATTGGGGACGGGCCTGGACTACAATACGATGATGGTGAAGGCGCGCTACTTTATGCTGGGAAAAAGCGTGAGCCCTTATGTCGGTGCCGGGATTGCCCGCTGGTGGAGTAAAGGCACTACAGAACAGTCGCTGTCTCCTTCCCTGCTGTCTGAGAAAATGCTCGATCCGGGAACGGACCTAAGAAACGGATTTGACGTTTTTATGGTGTACCCCGTCTTAGGCGTGCAATTCATGCACCCCATGGGAATGGCGGTGTTTGCCGAACTCCAATATTTCTTCAAACTCTTCAATCTGGCAAACGGCGCCTACGCGGGCCTAGGTATGCACTGGTACTTCTAGAACCCTTACGCCTTATGACGCTACGACGTCTTTTCAAATCGCTGAAGCCGGAACGCAACACCCTTAGAGGGACGCTTGCGTTGTATTTTATTCCGATCACGGTTGTTCCCGTAATTGTCATCAGCGCCTACGCTACGCACGTCTTCCAGGAAAACACCAATCGCATCTTGAGAGAGCGCGCGGTTTCTGAGCGGGATGCTATTTTGGGGGAATTCGAAGCACGCAGGAACCAGTTGGTGGAAGAGGGAAGACAGCGAGCCAAACAGGGGGCGTTTTTGCGGGCTGTGAAAACGGGTGAACGCGATGTTATCGAGTACGCGCTTGGGACCTTTCGCCAATCTGGCCGCTTGAGAGTATTTTCACCCTCTGGTCGCTTTCTAGCGGCAACTGGAAAGAGCGTCGCCCAAGACATCGACTATCTTTCCAAAGAAGGCCTGAGTGCGGTGATTCGCCAAGGGGAGAGCGTCTCGCGCTATTTTGTTCCGGACAACGGGTACATAACGGTGATTCGACACGCGCTGCGGTACGACGGGCGATTGGTTGGCGTACTGGAGGAAGAGCACAGCTATGGGGCGGCCGAGCTGGCGGATCTGAAGAACCGGCGTAAGGTCGACGTCGTCATTTTTGACACGAAATTAGATAATGTCGCGGCCAGCTTCGCTCTGCCCGCCGAAGCGTTGCAGTCGCTCACGACACTGGCCCTAAGAGTGGATACGGGCGGGCCAAGCGAGCCTAATACGATCGATCTTGGGGGAGAGCGCTACGCGAGCTTCCTCTACAATCTGCAGGAGAAGAATAAAAAAGAGAGTTGGGGGTACCTTGCGTTGTTTATCTCGATGACTAGCTTGGACGCCGCCGTGGGTGGGCTCAACCGCACGATGGTGTACTTGACTCTTCTCCTCGTGCTGCTCTCTTCACTGGCGATTTTCTTGTTTACTAATCAAATTGTGAAGCCTGTCGTTGCGTTAGTGAATGCCATGAAGCGCGTGAAAGTGGGGCGGGTTGGCCAAATTCCCGATCTGGAGTCTACGTACGAGATTGAGTACCTGGTCCGATCGTTTAATGACATGGCCAGAAACATCACTGAGACT
>JAGQZV010000217.1 GCA_020435295.1 Bdellovibrionales bacterium
CAGCGGCGGCGTGTAGGCCGCGGGCGTGTCTTCAGCCAACAACGGTTGGGAGAGACCCGACAAACCCAATAATATGACAATCGCTAGCCTTCGCATTATTGGAGTGTCCCCAGGTTCGTACCGGAGTAGTTCCCTCCGGAGTGGCAACTAACAATACTTTGGAAGGTCAAGTTGTCCGCGCTTCCGCAAGCGCCGTTTCCAATCTTTCGCATGAGGTCCACAAGCGTGGCGGCGTGCTGGAAATGTCCGACCCTTTCGCCCTGCGCCCAGTTGGCGTAAGCAAACACCGAACCCAGCGAGTGCACGCTGAAGTATTTTGAGCCGGGGATTCGCAAGCAGTCGTAATCCGCGAGATCGTTTCGGCAGTCGGTGGTGCGGCTCACGTTGACAGTCTTTGCGACGCTGAGATCGCGGTCCAAACTATCTTCCGTACAAAGGAAGTACCCGGGATCGCCTTTTTCCCCCTCGGGAGTGCCGGGGATAATGGTGGAAAGGAATCCGAAGTAATCGGCCATACCTTCGTCCAACGCCCCAAGCGTGTCGTAAGGAATTTGCTTGGTTTGTTTGCCCAGCTTATTGCGCACTAGGTGGCGCATTACAAAATGGGTGTACTCGTGGATCATGATCCCGCGATTCATTCCGAACGGTAGCCCGTTGACGAAATCGCCCGCTGGGTAAGAGATAAAGGTGTTGTTCCCTTCATCGTAAAGATAGGCGGCATTGTCCTTTACCTCTTCGTCCTTGCTAATCTCGTAGGTTTCCATCTGGATCTGCGAGCTGGAGAGCGAGGGGACTTCTTGGGCCATATCGACCGAGTTCGTCGGCAGGTTCTTAAATAAGAAGTATCCTGATTCCAAATAGTAATAGAGGCTGGCCGCGTACAAGCTGCCGTAGTCCATCGGCGTGTAGGTTCCGCCCACTTGGCCGAATTGCAGATCGGCTTTCACAAAGGTTTCGCTCCGATCGAAATAGCCGACACGCCCCATAAGCCCTTGCATGTTCGTTAACGAGTTAAGGGTTTGAATAGTCGCGGGCCCGATGTTGTAACGGCAGTGACCGGGAGCGGGCTGGATCAAACGGACTTGGATAGGACCACTGACGTTGGTCGAGCACGCGGAAAGCAGCGCAGCGCCCAAGGCAGCGACTAGCCATTGATTCCACTTCAGCATGAGAAAACGCTCCACTCTAGCACCCGTATACTGACCGTTTTATTTTGGGCGCGATTTCCTTATATAGAGAGCACGCTTTGTGCCAGAGTGGATAGGATTCCAGGCACGAGGGAAGGGTACCTGACCAGGGGAATACACGCCTGGTAGGCAAAGATTGTCACTTAGGTGTCAGAGGCCTAGGCGCTAAGCGCCGAGACTAGATGCGCTGTTCGGATTGGGCGCGATTGTGCGAATTGAGGTACGCTTCTTCGCGCTTTTCTTCCTCTTCCATCTCCGACTTGCAATTGATGCAGTAGGTGGTCACCGGTCGGGCAAAAAGCCGTTTGGTGGAGATGGGTTCGTCACAGGATTCGCAGATGCCGTAGCTGCCGTCGGCAATCTTACGAAGAGCGGATTGCACTTTGGCGATGAGTTTGCGTTCCCGATCCCGGATGCGCAACTCAAAGCTACGCTCGGATTCGAGGCTGGCTTGGTCGTTCACATCGGCCAAGTTTTCATTGGTCTGCTGCTTGGTGACCTCCACGCCGAAATCGGCCTGGAGGGACTGCAACTGTTCCTCAAGCAACTTCTTAACTTTCGCCAAATCCGCCTTCTTCATAACCTGCTCCCTGTTTAATTAGGACTCTTACTCCGGATTCGAGTAAGACGTTTAGTTGTAATAGAAACGCCAAAGGAAAGTCAATCAGGATTTAACACTTTGAAATTACTGGGGTATTTCGAGGAAAAAGTGGTAGGGGACGCTTAGAACAATATGTGTTTCGGGGCCACATAAGGGGGAGGAGGCAAGTTCTAAGCTTTCCCCTACCTTTATAACAGACCGAGCTGATTCACCTCTAATAGCTCGTTGGTGCTCGATCCGTATAAGCTCTGCGCGGGCGCTAGTGAGTCGCCCGGCCGATCGCGCCGCGGGGTACGCGGATACGATTGGGAGGCGTCTGAGACACTTGCGTCTGCGGCGTAAAAATCGGGTTAATCGGGTTCACAGGGTCCACCGGGTTGGTCGGCGTGGTGCAAGGGACCGTGACACCGTTACAAGTATTCGAGCCCACCGTCGACTGGGGGGCATAATAAATGTTGTACGTAGGCGCGTAGATATTTACCGGCGAGTAATTCCAGTACGACCCGCCGTAGTATCCACCGTAGCCATAACCGTAGTCGTAGCTCGGATAATAGTAGCTGCTATTGTAGTTGTAGCTGCTGTTGTACCCGTAGTCGTAGCCGTAGTTGCTGCTCCAGTAGGATGAGCTGCTGGGGTAGTAGTAGCTGCTATCATAGCCGTATCCGAATCCGTTTCCGTAGTAGTAGGAATAAGGATCGGAGTAACCGTAAAATCCAAGATTGTTGTAGGCCGAGCAACCGCTGGAGTAGATCGAACCATAACCGCCACAGCTACCGTAGTTAGTGGGGTAGTAGCTATAGTCATTCCCGTAACCATAGTTGCCGTAGTAGCTGCCAAGCTGGCTACCAAAAGCGCCTAGGTTGTAAAGATTGGTTCCGCCGGTGTTGTACAAACCGGAGTACCCATCGTAGTACGGGCTATAGTTATTATAGGTATAAGATTCCGCATGGGCTTGGCTTGCGAAAAGCACTGCCACACTCAACAGTAACTGAATCAACTTCCACTTCATCTTTCAACTCCCCTTATTCCCGGGATTTCTTCCCAGGGGGCACGTTCCACAAACAAATTCCAAAAATTCGCCGGCGCGGAGCACAGGCTCTTTCTCCTACTCAAAGCAAGGTGTATGCCAGGAAAGGAGTTGGCGGACTCAGGCAGTCCAGGTAAGTATTCAGAATGTTTTCTGAAAGTCGGAGCTTAGACGCACACCGTTTGTGTGGGGCCGGCAAACGCTCTATGCCTTTATTTTTAGGTACATAGCTTGTAAACTAAATGACAAGCAGTCGGTGTCACAAATGCGCCCCTACCGGTCGTCTTCCTCAGGGGCCTTAAGGAAACCAGCATGAAACGCGCGCTTTTAGTTGTATTCGCTTTGTTCTCTTCATTCGGCTACGCGGCCGGAACGAGCATTGTTCCCATCCATGAACTGGCCCTCGGGCAATCCATGGTCGGGGGGCATTTGCTAAACGATAGCGTGTTCTCCAACCCCGCGAGCGCTGTATTTACCAATGTGTACTCTATTGATGGCACCTACTTTGGTGGCGGGGGCTTTTCCACTAGCGTGCTGGACACCAAAACCTCATCTGTGGGAGGCGGCGCGGGCTTCTATAGAATGGCGTCCGCTGTCCCGGGGAAGTTTAATCAGGGTCTTCGTCTGGCGCTGATGAGTAAGCTCACACCGAATATAGGGTGGGGACTTGCCGGTAAGATCCTGTGGGGCGAGAACGTACCTGGTCAGGAAAAAAATATTAAGGACTTAGACCTGGGACTTTTATTCGACTACACGGTCATCCAGTTTGGGGCGACTGTTCGCAATATCTTCGGAGGCGACCCAAGTTACCTGGAACAAAGTAGGGAACTGGGAGTCGGCGCGCGCATCAACTACGAGCAGGTACTTTTCCTTTCGCTGGCGGCCTATTCTCGGTTTGATAAGTTTGTTCCCTACCAGCTCAGTGTGGGGGCCGAATACGTTTCGCCTTACTATTTCTCCCTTCGTGGAGGCTTTCGCGCGAGGCCGGAAGAACAAAAGTCTTTTTGGACCGCCGGTCTAGGCGTTTCCAGTGGAAAGTTTGGAATCCACTACGCGGTGGAATTTCCCAATCAGTCTGCCAATACGCAACACTTGCTCAATATGGACGTAATGTTGTAATCGTCCTGCTTCAGCAGAAATCCCCCATACATGCGATTCAAGACACTTATCCTGGTGATAGGCTTTTTCTGCTTTTGCGTTCGTCTGAACGCCATGCAGTTGGAGTTCTTGCCACAAAGCCGCTTTTTTCCGCTGACCTTTGCCGATCCTCGTGAAATCCGGATGGCTTTGCTTTTCGATCAGCAAAATCGGGTCAACGCTTACGTCGGGAACTACTTCTCTTTGATTTCCGGCACAGGAGCAGAAGAGGATTCTTTGGCCTGGGTATTCGGTCTGGAAGGTGCCGGTTACTTTGCCATGCGCCAGAGTGGGGCGACCTTTCCGCTCGAACACACGGACGGTCTCATAGGGGTTTACGCGGAAGTCACACAGGGACCGTGGCGTGGGCAGTTGAGGTTTACACACGTGTCGGCCCATCTATCGGATGGTATCAGCGGGACGACACCGATTACCTACAGCCGTGAGTTTTTGGTGGGGCGACTTGGTTTCGCCCCCGACAAGCTTAA
>JAGQZV010000218.1 GCA_020435295.1 Bdellovibrionales bacterium
CAGCGGAGCGTTTCCCACCCACCCTCGGAACGCACTCGATTTTGCGGAGGATTTTCTCCATAAACCAGGTGGGGTGGGTGGGGCGCGATAAAGGCCCCAACTATCTTTCCTGACTGCATAAAGTTCCCCCGTTCCACTAAATGAAGGTAGAATTGCTTCCAGTACGGCATCTGTCATGACGCCTTGCGTCTCATGTCTTCTGGAGCAAAAGAAATGATTCTAACCAACTTGGAACAGGTCCCGGGCAGGACGATCGTAGAACACTACGGGCTCGTGCAAGGAAGCACCATCCGAGCCAAACACGTCGGTCGGGATATTATGGCGGGGCTTAAGAATATCGTCGGAGGGGAACTAAAGGGTTACACCGAACTGCTATCGGAATCCCGAGACGAAGCCATCCGTCGCATGGTGGAGCAGGCCACGGCAGCCGGCGCCAACGCCGTTGTGAATGTACGGTTTTCCACTGCGTCGATTACGCAGGGAGCAGCGGAAATTCTCGCCTACGGGACCGCCGTTAAGGTGCAATAATGGAGTTATTAGTCGCGTTCGGGCTCATCGTGCTCGCTTTTTTTACCGGCCGCTTCGCTGAAAACTCACACTATAAGCGCATCCGAGCGCGCGAAAAAAAGTGGCACAACGTCCCGGCCGTTTCTGCGTCTAGCTTCCCATTGGAGGCTCCGGTAGAAAAAGCAGAATTGGTTCACGGATCTGTTGTCGTCAGCGTCGACTATTTCAAACGCGTGTTGATGGCCTTCCGCCAGATCTTCGGAGGCGAGATCAAATCGTACGCGCCCCTCTTAGATCGTGGTCGCAGGGAAGCCCTGCTCAGAATGAAGGAGGAGGCACCTAACGCCGACATTTTTGTAAACTGCCGCCTTGAAACCTCCGCGATCGCAAGCTCCAATCGGCAAAATAGTCTCTCGTGTGTGGAAATCATCGCGTATGGGACCGCGATCCACTACAAAAAATAAATGCGATACGTACCACCCAATTTGGGGGACAGCGCGGAAAATTCCGCCGGAATTACGAGCTGGAAAACCAAAGCAAAAGACGTCGCGATCGTCTGCTCGTGTCTAGCCGTCCTGTACCTTGCTTTCGGGTTTGTCGCAGAACGCCTCGCCGCCTTCCTCCCCGCAAGTTGGGAATCTAGATTGAGTTTTGCGGCCACCCCACCTAATCCAAGCGATCCCGCCTACGAGGCCTACAAAAATACGCTGCATATCTTGGAAACGCTCACGAGCACAGACGCGCTAAGGGAATTGCCCTACACGCTATTCTTGATGGAAACAGAGCAACCCAACGCCTTTGCGATCCCCGGAGGCGGTGTCGGGGTCACTTCGGGCCTATTAGAAAAGGTAACGTCAGAAGCAGGACGCGCGATGGTACTCGCGCACGAACTCGGCCACCACCAACACCGCCACACGCTGAAGCGTCTGGGCCGGGCACTCGTCTACCAAACCGCGATGGCGCTGTTGTTTGGCCAGTCTGCCAACCCCTTTGCCGAAGTATCAGTCGCGATGGCAGAACTCAGATATAGCCGGGAGCAAGAACGGGAGGCCGACGAATTCGGGCTTAGGCTAGTGAAAAAAGCGCTCGGTAGTACAGCGGGAACGCTCGAATTTTTTGAGATGGTAGAACGGGAAAATCTCGGACTGAATGAAAGATGGCAGGCTCTATTTTCAAGTCACCCCATTACGAAGGACCGGATAGTCTACCTACGGGAACTAAGCCACAACTTGGATAAAAAATAAAAGAACGGGATCCCGTTCAGTCTGCAAGGCAGACCCCAAGAACCCCGTTCGTTGCAGGAGATCTAAAATCTCAAAAACAGGCTACGGGCAAAGACGCCGCTTGTCAATAATTGTCCTACAGGTGTTGAAGGAATTGTGGAAGTCACACTCTACTTGAAAAACCGACGCGCCCACACGAGCACCGCCGCCGATCCGCCCAAAATCCACGGGATTAGGTTGGTCGGGATTTCTGGCGCTGAGGCCGTAGGACCGCTCGCAACGGCAAACGCACTCGTGCCAATCATTAAAGAAGCAGCGGCAACAAAGCCGGTAACTCGCATTCCCATCAGTCCTCCTAAGACTTATGTCCCCTTCGGCACAATCCTTCAGGAACTTGAGAAAAACTCCATTCACCGATGCCCGACGATCCGCGTGGCAACGCGCAGCGAATAAACTTTTCGTGCCTAGAAGTCGATCCCAATGCATATGCCCAAACTTCGTGCCTACACCGCCGCACGCGGTGTCGTACTTTCCCTTTTTGTTGGAATTCCCGCCGTGCAGAGCGTTTCAATGATGGGGATCTGGAGCCGCACGTTTTCGTTGGGGCCTGTGCTCCTCCTCTGCACTTTGGCAGCCGCTTACTTTTTTGCCGAAAGACTTTTTCCTGACGCAAACACCACGCTGACCTTTAATCCAAAATTTGCTGCGATCAATGCCCTCTTATTCGCCACATGCGGAGCAGGAGCCTTCGAGATAGAAACGCTTGTCCGAAAATTGGGACAAACACAAACTCTTTGGACGTGGTCCCTTCTATGGACACTTTGTACCTGCTCAAGCATTACGATTTTTTTCCCCCCCTCATTGTTATTGGAGCGAGCCAAACGGCACGCGGATCTCGCGCTACCGTTGTGCCTGCTCGCTATCTCTACCCTCGCGCTTCAATACCTCAGCACGTTTCTCTGGAACCACATCCTGCTAGGCCCCATGTCCGCTGCCCTTCGCATCGTTTTATGGATCGCGGGCTACGATCAGTACAGAACGTTCATCGAGGCGTCTCGCTTTTATATTCTACACCCTCTATTAGAGGTTAATATCGCAGAACCGTGTGGCGGATTTACAGGATACATGCTCTTCTTCGTCCTGTATTCAATCGTTTTGGTTCTAGATGGTAGCAAAGCACCACGCCGCCTGCGGTGGGGAGCCCTGCTCTTCGGGGTGTTATACATGTCTTTTCTAAACATCCTGCGCATAGGCCTGCTTTTGGGCTTTGCCCTTCGGGAAGGAAGAACACACGGAAAAGAGGCCGCAGCGGCGTTCGTAAAAGGGCTGTTTCACAGCCACGCTGGATGGATCGTCTACCTCATCGGACTCATTCCATTTTTTTGGTTTCTCTACAAAGCCTTGCACACCCAACTCCAGAGGCAAAACCCCCATGCCGCTTAAGGCCCAAAACAAACGCTGCCTGCGCTTAGTCGTATTCGGGGTGGGACTTACCACGGCGACGTTCTTGGTGGCGGAAGCGGGCGTACGGTTCTACTTCTTCGCCCTACAAGGAACTACAAGGGTTGTGGACAACCGGGCCCGCGTCTTGTTTTTGGGTGCCGGAGTTCCTTTCTACGCATCGGGCCCAGATAAAATTCGCACCCATTTCGGAGAGGAGTTTGCACTCAAAAAAAAACCGGGAACTTATAGAATCGTATCTTTCGGCGGTTCGACGATCGAAAATTACTCTTTGTTCCAGACTGCAGGCAAAACATTTGCTACCAGTTTGGACCACGTACTCAAAACAAGTAGCACGCAACCGACTGAAATACTCAACGTAGGTTTCGCCGGATACACAACCGCTCACTCTCTAATCCTTCTCAACCTACACGTACAGTCCTGGGAACCGGACCTTCTACTCTACAGCCACAACTTCAACGATTTAACCGTCATGTATTATCCAAACCTTGTCCCCGATTACTCCAATATGCTAAGCCTTCCGTACTTTTCACAGGCACGCCACCCAAACCCACTCGCAAGTTTTCTCCAACGATTCCGTTTGACTGAGGGTTTAGCGAGAAAACTTCCCACGCCCATTCACTACTCAGCGCAAACAAGTTTCCCCTATGAGACGGCTCAGCAACTCTACCGAAGAAATATCGAATCCTTTCTAACAATAGCCAAAAAGAACAGAATAAAAACTGTCCTGGTCACAGAATCCATCCTGAACAACCCCAGTCGTTTTGAAGCCACGATGAAAGCACAGCCCTACGCGGAAGCTGCCACCTTCCCTCCTTACGAGAAACTTGTAGAACACCACCGGTGGTTCAACAATATCCTAAAAGAGTATGCTGATCCCGGTAGCGTCTATGTTCTGGATGCAGCCAGCTCTTTAGAAGAGCATCCCGAATACTTCAGCGATTTTATACATTTCAATAAGGAGGGCCTAGACGCCTTCGCGGAGATGGTGGGAAACTACCTGGCACAACACGGGCTCAACAAAAGCGATCCCACTTCAAAGAGCAAAACCAAATTGCGAACGGCGAGACTAAAGCCATGAAGACAAAAAAATATGGAACCGCGCTTTTGTGTTTTTATACGCTCAGCTTAGGTTTCGCTTCGTTCCCTCCAGAGTTTCTTCCCAAATCCTGGAAGAGCTTTCACTCTGAGGTCCGCCGTTTCCACCGAAATCTGTTAATGGAACCGGGCATGGGCGTATTTAAG
>JAGQZV010000020.1 GCA_020435295.1 Bdellovibrionales bacterium
AGCAGAGGGCCTAGTGCTAGGCGCACGCCGCCAGGTTCTAAAAATAGCCCGCAACTTGGAAAAGAAGGGAAAGTTTGAGTTCGAGCTTTTAGACTGCCCGCGCTTCAGCGAGTACGATCCCGAAACGGAACCCGAAAGCGCAGCCTAGTCTCACGCCTGTGCACATGTAGCCAATCCGGTACGCACGTGTTAAGAGTCCGTCATGCTGGACAAGCACTTGCGGGCGGTTCTCGAAAAAGCCTATCAGGATTACCACCTTCTAGAGCGACGATCGGCGGATGCTATCCACTGGGTTCATAGCTACCAAAATGCCAGGGATCGGGAAGTCGCCGCCTTCTTCTCTGCTTTGCTGGCGTACGGAAACGTCACAACCATCCTCAACAGTATCCGACGCTTTTTGGATCTACTACCCGACTCTCCCTACAACGCGATCCTAAACCGACGATTCACCGGTAAGCTCCGGCCTTTTCGCCATCGTTTTACCACGGGTGAAGATCTTGAAATTCTTTGCCACCAATTGGCGACAATTCTTGAAGGACACGAAAGCCTTGAAGCCTTCTTCTTGGCAGGCGAGTACCCCGTTTCAGTAGACAGCTTTGCTGACGTACTCTCGAGTTTCGTTCGGCGGATCCACCAAACCCCGCTGCCCGAAAACCAGAACCGCAGCCACCGGGCCAGAAGCCTGAAGTACCTCGTTTCCAGCCCTCGCGATGGTAGTGCTTGCAAACGGCTGAATCTATTCTTGCGCTGGATGGTCCGGCCCAATGACGGCATCGATTTCGGGCAATGGAAAAGGGTTTCTCCGTCAATTTTGCGCCTCCCTGTAGACACGCACCTACTACGTGTTCTAAGAGAGTTGCGGTGGACCGAATCCAAGACAGCCAATTGGAGAGTGGTTGAGGCGGCCACTCAAAACCTGCGTCTGCTGGACCCTCTCGATCCCGTGCGCTTTGATTTTTCTTTGTGTCACCTGTCTATGCAAGGATTCAGTATTCGCCAATATCTGAAGGGAGATAAGAGAATTGTCCCGTCGAAGACCTGATAGTTTTACCAAGCGCGCTAAGGCACAAAATTTCCTGGCGCGATCTGTTTTTAAGCTCGAAGAGATCGATAAGAGGGAGAAGTTGTTCCACGGCGTAGAAATAATCGTCGACTTAGGAGCCTCACCCGGCTCGTGGACACAATATTGCGTACGGCGGCTGCCAAAGGCAAAGATCGTCGCCATTGATTTGAATCCGATCAAATTCGCTCACCCGAACGTCCATTTCATTCAAGGTTCCATCAGTGATACCAACATCGTTGCGGCACTAGATGGCAAGGCAGCGGATCTCGTTCTTAGCGACATGGCCCCAAAAACGACCGGTATTCATGACACCGATGTCGCGCGCTCGGCTGAACTTGCGGAACTGGCTCTCCAAACCGCTCTGCACGTTCTCAAGCCCGGAGGAAACTTCGTAGCAAAGTTGTTTATGGGGGATAGTTTTGAAGCCTACGATGTATCTTTGAAGGAACACTTTCAGATAGTCAAAAAACTGCGGCCTGAGAGCACTCGCAAGCATAGTCGAGAAATCTTCTTTATTGCGAAGAACTTTAAGGGCCCTAAGGTTTCTTAAGGTGTGCACACAGGTGCTGCAGGACGCGGGCGGTAGCTCCCCAAACAAGCTCGTTACCGACCTTTATACCGATGCTTTGCACTTTGTAGTCCCTGGCTTCCACTGTAACGGGCTGTAGGCCCTCCCTCACGAGTTGGTCCAAAGGCAGGTACAAAACTCGATCGACTTCCCCCTCATTGACGAGCAGTTCGGTGGGAAAATCGGTGCGGGCTACCCAAGGAAAGATCGGAACAGCACCACGAGTTCGAACCAGGGGCAGAGCTCCAATCACCTCGATGTCACGCTCGATTAGCCCAACTTCTTCCTCGCACTCGCGAAGCGCAGTTTGCAAAGAACCTTCGTCCCCCGCAGTCCAAAAGCCGCCAGGAAAACTAATTTGCCCTTTATGAGTTTCCACAAGCTGCGTGCGCTTGGTGAGCAGAATTTCTTCGGTATCTCGACCGGGCCGGCGGCCAATCAATACCAGCACTGCGGCGGTACCGGGACCGGAAGCGGTCGACTCTTTTTTGGCTCCTTGCAGCTCATCTTTCAAGGTTTGCTTCCAGGACATTAGTCAGGCTTCTCCATTTTCTTAGATTTGGCAAACTGTCCGACTTTCGCTAAAAGCTAGAGGCGGCAGGATGGTCCTGGTTCGGCTCGAACGATCCCCGCTCGACGCGCTTAGGAGGCAAGCTATGGGAAACCCAAAACAATCAAAAGAATGCATCTTCTGCAAGATCATCGAGGGCACACTACCATCCGAAAAGGTCTACGAGGATGACCGGGTTTTTGCATTCAAGGATATTAGCCCCCAAGCCAAGACCCACGTTCTCATCATACCCAAAAAACACGTAGTTGATATTCTCGATGTGTCAGCGGAGGACGCTTCCGTGTTCTCGGACCTGCTTCGCGCGGTTCAGCACATTGCGCCGAAGCTTGGCATCGCGGGCACCGGGTTTAGAACCGTCTTCAATAGTGGGGATCACGCCTGCCAAACGATATACCATTTGCACTTACATTTGCTGGGAGGGGAGCAACTAGGCGGCTCCATGGTCGGCTAGGGAAGTGTGCCCAGGGACGGAATCGAACCGCCCACACGGGGATTTTCAATCCCCTGCTCTACCGACTGAGCTACCTGGGCAAACGGCAAAGTCGCCGCAAGACGTTTCAAAAGCAGACCAGAAACTACCTGGGGAGTTAGGCACGGTCAAGCAGTCGGATGCTTAGTTTTCCACCAAACGGAAAATTGGCGTAGGGCTTCCCCTCTGTGGCTAGCTGTTTGCTTCTCTTTGGCGCTCAACTCCGCAAAGGTCTTTCTCAAGAGGCGAGACTCAAATATCGGATCGTATCCAAACCCCCCATTCCCTCGCGGCGGCTGCACAACCTGGCCTGAGGCTTTTCCCTGGAAGAACACGGGAGGGTTCAAGCCATCGTAGTAGCAAAGCACACAAACAAACGCACCGGTATGCGGTCCTATGGCGCCCGTTGCTTCTATTTTGGAGTAGAGGTAGGCCCACCGGTCTTCCCACGTGAGATCCGCGCCACCATAGCGGGCCGAATACACTCCCGGGGCGCCACCTAGGACATCGACTTCGAGACCGCTGTCATCTGCCAAGACCGGTCGCTGAAAGGTTTCATAAAATCTCAGGGCTTTTTTTAGAGCGTTTTCCCAATACGTGGTCCCGTCTTCCTCTACATCCAAAGGCTCACCAGACCCTGAGCATTCCACGACACCCTTGAGGTAAAGCTTAAATTCGTCGAGCTTTCCCTTATTGGTAGTCGCTATCAGTAGAACATGGCTCACGCATTTACCGCCGAGCTCTGTAACTCAAAAAGGTCCCGTATCCCCTTGTGGGCTAACTTAACAAACTCGTTGAGTCGGTTATGGTCGAAAGGTGTGGATTCGGCAGTTCCCTGCAATTCGATGAATTCGAACTTACGGTTCATAACCACATTCATGTCAACAGCTGCATCCCGATCTTCCTCATAGCAAAGATCTAAGCAAGCGTTGTCACCCACTTGCCCCACAGAAATCGCTGCAACACCAGGATCTTTTGCCAACGCCTGCGACAACTGGGGCACACTTGCCCGCAGATTCTTGGCCGCCAAGTGTAGCGCCACCCAAGCGCCCGTAATCGAAGCCGTGCGCGTCCCGCCATCCGCGTCCAATACATCACAGTCTACTAATACCGATCGTTCGCCCAACTCGGAGAGATCCAAACTCGTACGCAGTGCCCTTCCGATTAAGCGCTGAATCTCCTGAGTACGGCCCCCTAATTTGAATCGCTCGCGCGCTATCCGACTACCAGAAGCTCCAGGCAGCATGGAATACTCTGCCGTCAACCAGCCCCTGCCAGAACCCTTCAACCAGTGCGGGATACTTTCTTCAACCATCACACTGCAAATAACTCGGGTATTACCCATCTCAATGAGACAGGAACCGGAAGGGTGCTTTTGATAGTTGGGTACGATTCTTACGGGACGCAGCTCGTCGATCTTTCGCCCATCTACGCGCATCTTTCTCTCCTTGTATTTGCCTGCGTAAGGATTATTGGCGCTAGCTATCCTAGCCGCCGCAACTCCGCAACAGTTTGAAAGATGCTAGAGCTTATAGCACCGACTAGACGGTTAAGATAGCCCTGGCGAGCGAGCTCAGCGGCGTCCCGTTCATTGGTGAGGTAGCCTATCTCGATGAGGATGGCAGGCATTTCCGTGCCGTTCAGTACCGTAAACGGCCCCTGGCGCACGCCGCGGACGTTGGGACGCAGACTGCGTGATAAACGGCGAAAAAATTGGCGGGCCAACTGACCACTTTCCTGAATGTGATTCGTACGGTGAAGATCGGAAAGAATTGATAACACTCCCGGAGGAACAGCTTCCTCACCGGCGTTTTCTTTTTCCGCAAGATAACGAGTGTGAGTATCGGAAGCTTCCGTGCTGAGAAAATATATCTCAAAGCCACTCGGCGCAGGCGAGGGAGCCGCATTGGCGTGTATGCTAATAAAGAGATCCGCTTGCCACTCGTTCGCGGTGAGAACTCGATCCCGTAGCGTGACAAATCGATCTGAAGAACGGCTAAGTTTAAGATCCATGGGCACACCACGGATCTTCGCAGTCGCATTTAGCGCGGCAGCCACGCGGCTGGCTACTTCCAAACATAGGTCTTTTTCAAGTAGCCCTGTTTCCGATCGCGCTCCTTTGTCATGCCCACCATGCCCTGGATCCAAGAGTACGCGAAACCTCCTTTTGAAGTTGGGCACGAGGGAATCAGGAACCTCCTCGTCCGGTTCGCCAAACGGCCAACCCAATTTAGGAAAACTCGGATCAATCGAATACGCGCGCGCCCCCAACGGAGTGTAATAACGTGACGCCACGTTGGCAGCCGGGCGTTCGATTCCGGCCCAGGAGGAAAAGCATGTGAACACCAGCGCGGCCACCACTGATCCCCACTTCATGGTAAAATAATTAGATACTTTCCCCACAAGCCCTCAACACCAACCCATGTTTCAAGCCCCCAAACATGTTCTGGTCGCGTTATTCTGGTTACCGACTGTGTTGTGCGCCGCGATACCGCGCGGCATTGATTCGATTGAAAGGTTTAACTCTTCTGATCGTAGCATAGCGATCCGGGTTCTTCTAGCGAAGGGCGTACGCGAAATTCGTCTGCGTTCTGACGACCCCCAGGCCAAAATTCAAATCGCTGGAAAGTGGTTTAAGCTACCTGCGTTCGTACGCATTCGCTCCGACCGGGGAAAAAATTATTTCGAAGCGAACGGCCAGCGCATACGGCACAAAATTCTGCGGATCCAAGGTCTTTACCGAAATAGTGCACTCCAATACGCGGGGCGTTTCTACCATGGTGCCCTATGGCTCCACCAAACGGGTAGTGCTTTTACTGTCGTCAACCGGGTCTCCCTTGAAGATTACCTCGCAGGAACATTGGGAAGCGAAATGAGCTCAAGCTGGGAAATGGATGCGCTTAAGGCACAGGCTGTTGTTTCAAGATCCTATGTGCTGCATCGGCTAAAGCAACCTCGTCACGAACTTTACGACGTACAAAGTAGCGTGGCGGATCAAGTATACGGCGGTCTAGCAACCGAAACTCCTCGCACACGAGAAGCTGTACGGGCCACGAGCGGCCTGTACTTGTCCTATTCAGGGAAACCCATGAAAACGTACTTTCACTCGAGATGTGGGGGTACCACGGCTCGCCCGGAACAAGTATGGCAGGCGCGCGAACCGGGACAAAGCAAGAACATCCCGTGCCCTTATTGTCGACGTTACCCCTTGAATTGGAGCGTTGAGCTCCCTGAAACGGAGCTGAAACAAATATTCAAGATAGATGCCTCTGCCCGTTACCGCTTCGAGTCTATCCGCGCCCCCTCAGGGCGAGTCACAGACTTAGAACTTTGGAGCGATGAAAAGCCGACTCGTCTGCGATCGAATCAATTCCGCGCCCGCGTGGGATACGCCCGGCTAAAAAGCACGCTCTTTGAATGGACCCATACCCCAGGAAAAATCCGCTTCCGAGGCAAGGGCCAGGGGCACGGAGTGGGGATGTGCCAATGGGGGGCGCGCTACCTCGCACAAAGTGGGCTCCCCTTCAAAGCCATTCTGTCCCACTACTACCCGCAGTCGCGTCTGGATGTGCTATAGAAGCGCTGTGATGGATCCGAGTCAATTTGATTTCGAGCTACCCGAGGCGCTAATTGCGCGCTACCCGGCCGCCGAACGCGATGGATCGCGACTTCTGGCTGTCGATCGCAAAAGCGGACAGCTCTCCCACCTGCGCTTCAGTGACCTTCCGAGTCGTTTGCAACCGGGAGATTGTCTGGTACTCAACGACTCGAAAGTCTTGCCCGCACGCTTGTACGGCAAGGTGAATACCGCACACGTAGAGCTACTACTCGTACGTCAGATTTCCGAAACCCCCAACACGTGGGAAGCACTCGGACGCCCCGGCAAGAAGCTGAAAGTTGGAAGCACCGTCTTTTTTGACGACGGCAGCACCGCAACCGTTCGGGAAAAGGCTGCACAGCGCTTAGTCCTGCACATCGAAGCTCCTGGAGATTTTGTGGGCTGGCTAGACAGGTTCGGAAATGTCCCCCTACCTCCCTATTTGCACCGGGCTGCAGAACGCTGCGATCGCGAACGCTACCAAACGGTCTACGCCACGCACCCCGGCTCCGTGGCCGCCCCAACGGCCGGCCTGCATTTTACCGCACAGCTTTTGGAAACGCTCCGCTTGCACGGGATCCGAACTGCACAGCTAACGTTACACGTCGGCTATGGAACCTTTGCCCCTGTTGCCCCCGACGCCACAAGCCTTCACCATGAACGCTACAGCATTCCTGAGTCAACGGTACGAGCAATAAAAGAAACACGGACCGCCGGTGGGCGGGTGGTTGCCGTTGGCACTACCACCACGCGCGTTCTGGAATCCTACGGCATAACGGGTGAAACTTGCGGGGAAACCGATATTTTCATCCGACCCGGTCACCCTTTTAAGTGGACGGACGGGCTTATCACGAACTTCCACCTCCCCCAGTCCTCGCTCCTCATGCTCGTCGCTAGTTTTCTGGGTTGGAACCAAACCCTAAAAGCCTATAAGCGTGCCATTACAAGCGGGTACCGGTTTTACAGTTACGGCGACGCCATGTTGCTCCTTTGATTTTTAACCCCGCAAATTCACTGTTGACCCATCAGGACCACCGCGCTAGCATGTTGCGTCTTTGAGGTTTAAGGAGAGTGATTTCATTGCCTGGCGTAAAAGTGAGAGAAAACGATAGCTACGAAGTCGCTATTCGACGTTTTAAGAAACAAGTCGAAAAAGCGGGCGTACTGTCGGAAGTTCGTCGCAGAGAGTTCTACGAAAAGCCTTCCGTGCGAAGGAAAAAGAAGTCTCTTGCCGCTCGCAAGCGTCTGCTAAAGCGCGAACGTAGCCGCGGATAGTTCATGGATCCCAAAGCAAAGGTAAAAGGCGACCTTGTCCAGGCGATGAAGGCCAAGGACACGGAGCGGCTTTCTGTCATCCGCATGCTACAAGCAGAGCTGCAAAAACGCGAAATCGACAAGCGAGCGCCCCTCAGTGAAGATGAGTTCCTGAAAATGGTGGCAACGTTGATCAAGCAGCGGCGCGAATCTGAGGAGGCCTTCAAAAAAGGTGCCCGCGAAGATTTGGCAGCCAAGGAAAATCGAGAAGCGGAGTTGCTTCAAACGTACCTGCCGCCGCAGCTTTCGGACGAGGAGCTGGAATCTATCGTCGTATCTGCAATCTCTGAAGTGGGGGCTACTTCGGTCAAAGAGATGGGCAAGGTCATGCAAGCGGTGATGCCCAAAGTTGCAGCGCGTGCGGATGGCAAGAGAATCAACAAAATCGTCCAGTCCAAACTCACCTAGCTCACTCGCTCGTTTTCTTTTGGATTTGGCTCCGCTGCCACAGGATTTCTTCTTGCAGAAGACCGAA
Organism: Bdellovibrionales bacterium; assembly: GCA_020435295.1. Classification (GTDB taxonomy): domain Bacteria; phylum Bdellovibrionota; class FAC87; order UBA2466; family JACKAF01; genus JACKAF01. The sequence continues at coordinate 8,059 of JAGQZV010000020.1, forward strand.
ACGGTCGCACGCAAGCTTTTGGGAAAAGTCCTCGTGCGCGTCCAAAGCGATACGGTACTGGCGGGACGAATCGTTGAGGTCGAGGCCTATTTGGGGCCCGACGACCCCGCAAGCCATGCCTTCCGAGGACTCAGCAAACGTAACGCTAGCATGTTTCTCCAAGGTGGCACGTGCTATGTGTACCTTTCCTATGGTGTTCACTACTGCGTAAACGTGGCGACCGGCAGACAAGGAGTGGGAGAAGCCGTGTTGCTGCGGGCGCTCGAACCGCTCGCGGGCGAGGGCCAAATGCGGCGCAACCGGAAGCTACGTGACAAAAACCATTTCGGAATCTCCAACGGCCCGGGAAAGCTAACCCAAGCTTTTTCCATTGATTTACGGTTCGACGGCAAGCGATTTGACAGAGAGGATTTCAAGCTGGTGGACTTGGGGGAAAGTCTGGGGGACAAACAAGTAGCCCAGTCCCCGAGAATCGGCATCAGCAAAGCCAAAGAGCGATTGCTCCGTTTTTATGACAAAACGTCGCCGTGGGTGTCACGATGAGGTCCAATGTTTTCCGATAACACACTTGAGGAAATCCGCGCCCGCATGAACATTGTGGACCTCGTGGGCGAATACCTTCCGCTAAAGAAGAGCGGTACTGGCTTTTCCGGACTGTGTCCGTTTCACAAGGAAAAGACGCCGTCCTTCCATGTTCATCCCGTTAAACAGGTTTTTCATTGTTTTGGCTGCCACAAGGGCGGCAACGTGTTCACTTTCTTACGCCTAATCGAAGGCATTTCTTTTCCCGATGCCGTGCGAAAACTGGCGGACAAAACCGGAGTCAGGATCGAAGAAGAATCCCCGCGTCGTCAGGCAGGACACCAGAAGGGCCCCACGGAACCCTCCCGCGCCCAAAAGGCGCTGGAATGGGCAGCAAAGTACTTCCACTACCTGCTCACGGAAGTTCAAGTGGGCAGTAGCACCCGTGCCTATCTGAAAGGGCGCGGCCTGTCGGAACACTCCATCAATAAATTCAAGCTCGGGTTGGCACCCTCCGGATGGCACACTCTTTCCGAACTAATGCAAAAGCGCGGGTTTAGCATGACCGAGCTGGAGCAGGCCGGACTTGCTATTCCGAAATCAAAGGGGAGCGGCTACTACGACCGTTTTCGGGAACGCCTCATGTTTCCCATTCGCGATCCCAAAGGACAAGTCATCGGTTTCGGAGCACGCATTCTCACCGGAGAAAAAGATCAGCCAAAATATCTGAATTCGCCGGAGTCTTCGTTATTCAACAAGCGCCTGCAACTTTACGGCCTATATGAAAATCAGCGGGAGATCCGCTTAAGAGGCGAGGCGATACTCGTGGAAGGGTACATGGATGTCGTCGGACTTTTTGAGAAGGGAGTTACTAACGCCATCGCCACCATGGGAACAGCGCTGACAGAAGAGCACTGCCGCTCGCTTAGAGCGCAGACCAAAAAGGTTGTGACCGTATTCGATCCCGACGCTGCAGGAAAAGACGCCTGGCACCGATCCGTGGACATTTTCATGCGTGCGGGCATGTTTGCAAAAGATCTAGAGCTCCCCGACGGATTGGATCCGGACGAATTCGTCCAAAAGTACAGCGCCGAGGAGTTTTACAAGCGGTGTGAGGCAGCCCCCCGCCAGGTAACCAAATTGTTACGCGAGATCGCAACGCAAGGGACACTAAGTGAAGAGCAGCGGGGCCATTGGCTAGAACGCCTAACCCCAGTCTTGGTCGCAAGCAGGCGCCTGCCGGATCGAGCCCTCATCTGGGATTCTCTGGCGTTGGTACTAAACGTCTCCGTAGAGATGCTAAAAGAGCTGTCCCAGGGTGGCCCTGCCACCCGGGCTGCAGCGGCTAACCCACCGGCGTCGCAACGTCCCCGGCGCCCCGCGGAACCAGCCAAGCCTCAGCACAACCTAGATGCGCTTGATTTGCAGTTTTTTTGTGCAGCCGTTGCCGCACCCGAACTCTTCTTGAAAAGTGAGGCGGCGGAGTGGCTGGAGGGAATCCGGGGAGAAACACTCCGCGGGTATCTGGCCGAGTTGCATCAAACAGCCGATCCTGCTGCCTTACAATCCAAGTTGCTCGGCATCCAGACTCGCGATAGTAGTACTGAGTTCCAAGAAGAGGTGGCCCAGGCCCTTCTCTTGGAAACTAAGGACTCTGCTTCTGTTTTCGGAACGCTGTTGCGGCGCGTTCAAGATCGCAAGCGGGAGTTCCAAATTCGGGCGATTTCTAAGCAGGTGCGGTTGAGCCAGAGGCTAGGGGAGAATGACCAGGCACAACTGCAACTGCTGGAAAAATTGAAGAATTTGCGCGGAGGGCCATGAAAAAGGCAGGTGGCTCAGGTATGATTTTGCACTATTGCATCATGTCATTTCTCATGCTACTGTTCCGCGTTTGTGTGTCTGCTTGCCAGCATGGGACGCTCTAAAAGAACCCCAAGGAGTTGTTGAAGGTGGCCAAACTTTCCAAACGTAAGGAATTACTAAAACTCATCCAGGCGGGAAAAAAGAAGGGTTTTCTCACCTACCAAGAAATCAATGAGGCGATCCCTGAGGAGATTGTGGAGTCCGACGATCTCGACTCCGTAATGTCGCTCATTGAAGAAAACAACATTGAAATCGTAGAAAGCGAGAAAAAGTGGAAGCTTCTCAAGAAGCAGGCCAAGGACCAGAAAGAAAAGGAAGCCCCCGCCGCAAGTGAGGAAGAAGCAACACGGGGACTCGATCCAGTACGCCTCTATTTGAAGAAGATGGGCTCAGTCGCCCTGCTTACGCGTGAAGGCGAAATCGAGATCGCCAAACGCATTGAAGAAGGCGAAGCCGAAGTTTTGGATTTGATTCTCAACTCTTCCATGGGCGTGAAAGAGTTTCTAGCTATCGGAGAAAAAATTGAAAAAGGCAAACTCCGTGCACGAGATGTAGTCCGTGCTGGAGAAGGTGACGGCGATAGCGACGGCGAAAACGCTGCAAATCCGTCGGACGATTCCTCGGATGACGAGGACGGCAACGCAGCCAATGCAGCCTCAGACGGGGGCGTCAACGAACAGGAATGCCGCGAGCGTATCCTTGAAGGGATGAAGCTCGTAAAGGGTTTTGAAAAATCTTTGCTGCAAATGGAGGTCAAGCTCCGCAAAGCAGGATTGGATCCGGTAGAGCGCAAGAAAACCCGTGAAAAACTAACTGACAACCGCAAAAGCATCGTTACGGTCTTCCAGGAAATCAACTTCAACAGAAAGACGATCAATAAAATTGTCGCCAAATTTAAGAACCAGGTAACGCGCATCGAAGATGCTGAGCGTGAAATCCAACGAAACTTGGCCCGTGTCGACGTCACCACCATCGGCAAGCTGCGCAAGATGCTCAAGGAAGCCAAGCGCAACAAGAAGTCCGAGGAAACGTACAAGCTTAAATTCGGCATGGATTACGCGGGACTTCTGGAACTGGATCACGCCATCCGCAACGCCTCCAAGAAAGTCAGCGTCGTAGAAGAAGAAACCAACCTGCGCGCCCGTGAATTGAAAGAAATGTACGAAGCCATTTTGGCGGGTGAGCGCAAGTCGGAGATTGCTAAAGCCGAGCTTGTGGAAGCTAATTTGCGTCTCGTCGTGTCTATTGCTAAGAAATACACAAACCGCGGCCTGCAGTTCTTGGATCTCATCCAAGAAGGCAATATCGGCTTGATGAAGGCTGTGGACAAGTTTGAGTACCGACGCGGCTACAAATTCTCCACGTACGCCACTTGGTGGATTCGCCAAGCCATCACGCGCGCGATTGCAGATCAGGCGCGGACCATCCGCATTCCCGTGCACATGATTGAAACCATCAACAAACTCATCCGCACATCACGCTACTTGGTGCAGGAATTAGGACGTGAGCCCAATCCGGACGAAATTGCTGAAAAAATGGAAATGCCTGTGGATAAAGTCCGCAAGGTCCTCAAAATTGCCAAAGAACCCATTTCTTTGGAAACTCCAATCGGTGAGGACGAAGACTCGCACCTTGGAGACTTTATCGAGGACAAGGGAATGCTCTCTCCCACAGAGGCGGTGGCCAACATTAACTTGTCGGAACAAACTCGTCGGGTTCTCTCTACGCTGACGCCTCGTGAGGAAAAAGTGCTTCGAATGCGCTTTGGAATCGGCGAGAGCTCTGACCACACCCTGGAAGAAGTGGGACAGGATTTCAACGTCACGCGTGAACGTATTCGTCAAATTGAGGCCAAAGCGCTTCGCAAGCTGCGCCACCCCAGCCGTAGCAAGCGTCTGAAGGCGTTCATCGAGAACTAAGGTTCTAAAAGTAGATAGGCACCTTTTAGAACTGGACTTCCCTCGATAAAACGATACATTGAGTGCGGCCAAAGCTCACCGCGATCGAGCACGGCTTTGCAGGGGCCCATAGCTCAGTTGGTTAGAGCAGTCGGCTCATAACCGATAGGTCCCAGGTTCAAGTCCTGGTGGGCCCACACAGATTTCGTCTGTTAGCCGGCAGGCAGGCACTTTAGCAGGATCGGTCTTATGAGTCAGGGAGTGGAATCTCAATATCAGGTCCTTTCAGACATCAAGAAACTCGACGAAAGAATCTTCCGTTTACAGAACAGCCTCCGCAACATCCCCATTGAACTCTCCAAACACGAAAAAGAACTTAGCCAAAAGCGGCTGGTTTTTGAGGAAGCCAAAGCGATTTACGATAAGCACACCAAGCGTTTGCGCGAAGCGGAACAAGAATTGAGAGTCTTCGAAGACAAAATAAAAAAGGCAGAAGACAAGTTAATGGAGGTCAAGACGAACGAGGCCTACACTGCCGCTACCGCCGAGATCAACAACCAAAAGGGAGAAAAATCCAAGCTTGAAGACGAGATGCTCAAGTTGATGTCTGACCTCGACAAGGAAACAGAAAAGTTTAAGCAATCTCAAGATCAGTTCAAATCGGAAGAAGGAACTTTCGGCGAGCACAAACAGAAGTTGGATGCTGAAAACAAAAACTTGCAACAGCAACTTAAGGCCTTGGAAGATGAAAAAACAGGAGTAGCTGAAAAGCTGGAATCCGCAGCAGCGACACTGTACTCTCGTGTCTCCTCGCGCGTGGCGGGACCGCCCGTCGTGGAGGTCAGCCAAGGGATGTGCACCGGCTGCCGCATTAAGATCCGGCCACAGCTCTACAACGAGATCCTGGGGTTCACCGGGGTAAAACAATGCCCTAGTTGTGGGAAGATCCTAATCCCCGCGCCACCCAAGGCCGCGATGGACCCCGCTTCGGGAATGCCAACGAATGGCGCGTGAACTGGTTCTTTATTGTGACGGGGCGGCGCGCGGCAACCCCGGGCCCGCCGCTTTCGGGTATGTCATCCTGGAAGGTGGCGAAAAAGTGGCGGAAGCAGGAGAATGCCTGGGTATCGCCACGAACAATGTTGCAGAATACAAAGGCCTCATTCACGGTTTGCGCCATTGCTTGGAGTTGGGCGCTGCCGCCGTGCGAGTACGCACGGACTCTGAACTCATGACTAGACAACTAAATGGTCAGTACAAAGTGAAGTCACCCCACCTGGTACCGCTATTCCAGGAAGCTCGTGATTTGCTTCGACAATTCAAAAACTCCAACGTGGAGCATGTGCGGCGCGAACTCAATAAAGAGGCGGACGCCATGGCCAATAAAGCCCTAGACAAAAAAATTTGATTCAAATATAAAAATTCGAAGCGGTGTCGGAATGACACCACTCGGGGTAGGGTTTGTTGTATTGGAAATCCGTTTACACAAGAATGCAGGGGAGGAAGATTCGAGGCAGTCGCGTCTGTTCTCCCACCTTTCCGCGAGCTTTTTAGCCGCCCTATTTGTCATTGGTGTTTCTCAGTTCGAACTGGATGGGCTGAACGGAATCCTTATCGACGCCCAATTCCGCTCCATTTTTTGGAAACGACCTCACCCCGCTATCGCCCTCGTCGCGTATGACGACAAAAGCAGCAATCGGTACTACGGAAGTCCAAAAATCCCTGTTGTGGAAATTGAAAAAGTCTTGGGCGCACTTGAGGTGGAAAAACCCAAGGCGGTCGCCTTCATTGGCTCGATCAACGAGCGCATATATAGCCCCGAAGAAATGACGGCGATTGCGGCCGCTTTCAAAAGACTCCCACAAACACTTGTAGGTTACATCGACGATGAAAGCTTCGGCAAAGTCCAGACAAACCCATACCTGCCGGAGACGACCTTTTTGCCGGCCTTTATCTCGCGAGATAACTTCAGCTACGGCGCGGACTCGGTCACCCGGAGGGCCATGATCACCATTGGCGGCCTCCCTACCGTGTACGCTGAACTGGCTAGGCTCTACCGAGGCCAGGCAGACATCCCAAACTTTCAGCATGCTCACCGGTATGCCGATACGGGTCCGCTGCAACTCTATATCAACTGGCAGGGTCCAAGCGGGACGTATCCCTTGCACCCCTCTCAGGACCTGGCAGCCCATCGCTTTTCCCCCGGTACGTTTACCGACAAAATCGTGCTTTTTGGAAGCGCGTTACTCGCTCGTCAGAGCGCAGACTTTATTCTCACGCCGTATGATAGAAGCCCGATGGGCACTACTCTACTGGAAGGCGCCGCGCAAACGCTCGGTACGCTTTTGGATGACAACGCCATTCACAAATCACCCCCTTGGTTCAACTGGCTTTTGTCGCTCGTCATCGGGGTCATAACGGTGAACATGGTCCTTCTGTTTTCACCGGTGCGGGGGATTCTCTCTGTCGTTAGTGAAATTGCATTTCTCTTTTTGTTTAGCCTTGTTTCACTCACGCTCTTTAATCGGTGGGTCGACGTCGCTCACCCCTTTATTGTGGCCTGTTTCGGGTACTATCTCGTAATCCCGTACCGCCTGGTTAACGAATACCGGCAAAGGTGGCACTACCAGCAGAAAACTGAAATCATGTCGGAACTCGAACAACTTAAGTCCAATTTTCTTTCGTTGGTTTCTCATGATCTAAAAACTCCGATCGCCCGCATTCAAGGAAACGCCGAATTGCTTCTAAATGAGGCCTCCCCCAAAACTCCCAAAGAAACAAAGATTCTGTCAGCAATCGTGAATACAACCGAAAATCTTAGCCAACACGTGGAGGCCATCCTAGATCTAACTCGCATCGAAAGTTCTCAGATGCCCTTGAATAAGGCCAGCAAGGACATCAATGCCACGATCATAGAAGTAGTCGAGTCCAAACAAGGGATGGCATCGGATAAAGAGATAAAGATCCAAACCCGCTTGGAACCCATTTTTTCTTTCAAATTTGATCTACGACTCATTCGGCGCGTAATTGCCAATCTCATAGAAAATGCCATTAAGTATTCACCTGCGGGTAGTACAATTACCGTTCTTTCCAAAGAAGAAAATGGGTGGATTCGAGTTTCGGTTGAAGACCAAGGACCTGGAATTGCGCCCGAGGAACAAGAAAGAGTTTTCTCCAAGTTCTATCGAGGGCAGAGCCCGCTCACCCACCAGGAAAAGGGTACCGGACTTGGGCTTTATTTGGTCAAGTACTTCGTAGAGCTTCACAAGGGTTTCGTCGACTTGAAGAGTGAACTGGGTAAGGGAAGCACGTTTACGGTTTCATTGCCGATTTAGATTGAAGGAGTGCAGGATGAAAAAGAGACACGTTCTAGTAGTGGATGATGATACGGAGTTGCGGACAACCATCTCTGAGGCTCTTCTACTAAACAATTTTGAGGTCACCCAGGCCACGAACGGCGTAGAGGCCCTGCGGTCCATTGCTGTGCAACGTCCCGATTTTGTCATGCTAGACGTGAACATGCCGGAAATGGACGGCATGGAGTGCCTGTCTCGAATCAAGGAGCTCGATCCGTCAATAATTGTCATCATTATGACTGCGTACAGCAATATCGAAGACGCAGTCCGAGCTACCAAAGAAGGGGCTTACAACTACCTGCCCAAGCCCATCAAACATAACGAGTTGGTGGACATGGTGGAAAAGGCGCTGGAAGCCCAAAAGATGGTTCACTCCATGGCATTTTCCGCGCCTGTGGTGGAATTGGACCGCGCGCAGTTTGTAGGCAGCTCTAGTGAAATGCAGAAAATCTTCGGGATTATCTACAAGCTCGCCAAAGTCGATACTTCCGTGTTGATCCGCGGTGAAAGCGGTACCGGCAAGGAGCTTGTGGCCCGCGCCATCCACTTTAACAGCGCCCGCAAGGACGAGAAGTTCGTCGCAATCAATTGCAGCAGCATCCCGGAGACCCTCTTCGAAAGCGAACTCTTCGGCCACGAAAAAGGGGCTTTTACAGGCGCCACGCAGAGGCAAATCGGAAAATTTCAGTACGCTGAGGGAGGCACTATCTTTCTCGACGAAATCGGAGATCTCCCGCTTGCCATGCAAGTGAAACTCCTCCGCGTACTCCAGGAACGAAATTTTATTCCGGTAGGTGCGACCCGGGAAATCGACATGAATGCGAGAATTATTGCGGCTACCAATCGGGACCTAGAGGCCATGATTAAAGACGGCTCTTTCCGAGAGGACCTCTTTTACCGCCTGAACGTTATTCCCATTTATTTGCCGCCCCTTAGAGAACGCAAGGACGATATCGAAAAGCTTGTTCATCACTTTATCGGAAAATTCAATCAGTTGCATGGCAATACGATCTCGGGAATCACACGAGAAGCAATGGATACTCTGCTCAAACACAATTGGCCGGGTAATATCCGCGAATTAGAAAACGTCATTGAACACTCTTTTGTGATTGAGAATGGATCAGAACTTAGTGCGGCTTCCCTTCCCGAGACATTACTCGAGGCTACAAAGACTGCGCCCGCGCCCGTGTTTGGCGGTGCAGAAAACAACAACGATGTCAGCTTTGCCGGCGTGCTTTCAAATGAGGGTGGGGATCTGGATTATCGCACTCACAAAGAACGCTTCGAACGTGATTTCATCATCGCTGCACTTAAGAAATATAAGGGCAAGATCAATCAGACAGCCCTACAGGCAAACATCCCCAAGAAGACCCTACTTCGGAAACTTCAAAAATACGGGATCAATCCGGAGGAGTTCCGATCCTAGTCTGGAGCCTTGGTTCTGCACTCTGACAGTCCGCCGTGCTAAAATGGTGCTATGGCAACGGCACCTGTGGGACTCGAACGGCGCATCACAACCACCACCCTAATCCTACTGGTCTTCGGCCACGTGATGCTATTTAGTGCAACCGGGGTCCTGGGTCTCCAAAACCAAAACTCCGAGTTCTATTACCTATCTGCTCAGTTTACGGGAGCGGCTCTTGGCCTCGCTCTCATGTTCTTGTTCTCAAAAGTGAGGTACCAATTCTTAGGCCGCATTGCGCCGATCTTAATGGCCACTCAAATTGTGCTAACTACCATGGCCTTCATTCCGGGATTCGCCCATTCCGCTCAAGGCGTAAACCGCTGGATCAGCCTGGGATTCATGAAATTTCAGCCGAGTGAGGTCGCCAAAATCACACTCATGATCTACGTTTGCCAAATACTCGCGCTTAAAGACAACGTGGCATTCACCCCAAAACGAAAACTGCTTTCCATATTGCCTATCCTCTTGCTACTAGGGCTTATCTTCAAACAGCCCGATTTAGGGTCGACTATTCTTCTGTCCGTCACAATCATAGCCGTCCTATTCATTGCGGGCGCCCGTCCTATTTATGTAATGGGTTTTCTTGGTATAGGGATTCTGGGCTTTGCGCTCTCCTTAATCAACTCGGACTACAGGCAGCGCCGAGTAATGGCGTTTCTTAATCCGTGGGCGGATCCGCAAGGCGGCGGGTTCCAGTCCATCCAGTCTTTCCTTTCATTCTACTCGGGAAAAATATTTGGAGTAGGGCTGGGGAACGGAAATAGCAAACTTTTTTATCTTCCAGAAGTCCACACTGATTTTATTTTCGCCTTAGTCGGAGAGGAGCTGGGTTTTGTAGGGGCGTTCGCTCTGATGTGCACCTTTGCCTATCTAGGCTATCTTCTGTTTAAGATCGTTCGGTTCGCCCCGGACCTCTTCGGCCGCTACCTTGCCTTTACACTTTCCTTGTCACTTTTGCTCCAGATCGTCGTCAACTTAGGTGGAGTTACAGGTGTGATCCCCGTTAAGGGCTTGCCGTTGCCGTTTATTTCTTGGGGACGATCTGCACTAGTGGTCAATCTAGCGATGATGGGAATTCTGCTTAACATTTGCAAGCAAGCCCTACCTCCCACGCCCGAGAAGCAGACCGGGCGGAATAGTGCCCAAGACTCCGAAAAAAATGATAGAAGGTAGCTTATGCCACAAAAAGGCGACCTGATTGTCATCACTGGAGGGGGTACCGGCGGCCACATCTTCCCGGCCCTAGCCATCGCGGACGAGCTAAAATCCCGTGGCTTGCGCATTCTTTATGTTGGCAGTCCCGACAGCATGGAATCGCGCATCGTGCCTTCGCGAGGCTACGACTTTGTACCAATGCGATCCATACAGGTAAAAAACAAGAATCCGTTTGGCATTCTGCTGGGTGTGTTTACCCTGGCAATCTCTTGCTTGCGGGCTGCCAGTTTGCTCCGCCGCAAAAAGCCCAAAGCTGTTATTGGCGTCGGCGGCTACGCTTCTGTTCCCATTGGCGTGGCGAGTTTCCTTACACGTATCCCCTTATACCTCCAAGAGCAAAATGCGTCCGTCGGCATTGCCAATCGGTTTTTGGGGAAATTTGCCAAACGCGTCTTTTTGGGTTTTGAAAAAGCACAGGCCTACTTTCCAAAAGGAAGATCTCTGGTAAGCGGAAATCCGGTGAGAAAAGAAATTGCTCAGGCACCCTTTCCAGACGCCAGCTGGAACCCACCCTGCTTGTTCGTTTTTGGGGGAAGCCAGGGAGCGCGCGCGATCAATTCGGCGATTGTGGAGCTGTTACCTAAAATTCATCAAAAGTGTCCGCACTTGAAGATTATCCACCAGACTGGAACCGCGGACTATGAGCGGATCCGGGCCTTGTACACAAATCAATATGACCAAGTCGAAGTTGTTCCCTTCATCGACGACATGGCCGCCTGCTACAAGATGGCGTCCTTGGTGGTGTGCCGATCCGGTGCCCTCACGGTATCAGAACTCATTGCAGCCCGCCGCCCGGCGATTCTCGTGCCCTACCCAAGAAAAGGGCAAAACGATCAGACAGCCAATGCGTACCTTCTGGAAGAAGCTGGGGTGGGCAAAGTAGTGGAACAAGGACCGCAGTTTGAACAACGCTTTTGGGCGGCTTTGGAGAGCGCCATGAACCCGCAAACCCATGAAAACATGGTGAAAAACTATTCTCAGTTGCGAGCCTTCGACGCTCTTGCTACCATCGGCGACCACTTGGTGGGAACCGTAGCAAACTCGAAGGAGCAGCCCCGCAATGTACAATAAAATCCATCGAATCCATCTCATCGGCATCGGTGGGATCGGCGTCAGCGGCATCGCGGAACTGCTGCAGATTCATGGCTACACCGTGACGGGATCAGACTTACGCGAAAGCGATACGGTCCGACGCCTACGATCGCTGGGGATCCAGGTATTCTTGGGCCACCAAGCGGAGAACGTAGTGGGCGCCGAACTCGTAGTCTATTCCAGCGCCGTCGGACCCTCGAATCCAGAGCTGAGCTATGCGCGCGAACTCGGGCTTCCGACCATTCGTAGGGCGGAGATGCTCGCTGAATTGATGCGTCTGAAGCACGGCATTGCCGTAGCCGGAGCCCACGGCAAAACCACCACTACTTCGATGATCGCCACGATATTGCTGGAAGCGAAGCTCGACCCAACAATTATCGTTGGCGGCAGAATGGATAATATTGGCGGCACCAACGCGCGGATGGGAACCGGGAAGTTTTTGGTTACTGAAGCGGATGAGAGCGATGGATCCTTCAATAAACTGACCCCGTCCATCGCAGTCGTCACAAACATGGATCGGGAGCACATGGAATACTACCAAACCATGCGCAAGCTGAAGCGATCGTTTTTGTCTTTCCTTAACAAAGTTCCGTTCTATGGCCTGTCTGTTTTCAACGGAGACGACCCCTATTTGCAGTTGCTCCGTCGCCGGGTCACGCGTCGCAAAGTTACGTTCGGGAAAAAACCCAAGAACGACTATTGCATCCAGCAGTACAGTGTAACCCCTGACGGGACAGAGTCCCGAATCCGAATTGGAAATGGCGAGCAGCGCCTTAAGTTGCGCGTACCTGGTATCCACAACCTGTATAATGCTTTAGCGGCGCTAGCCGTCGCCGACGAACTGGCCATTCCACGCAGCATCAGCAGCGAAGCTCTCTACGCCTACACAGGGGTTCAACGACGTTTTCAGGAAAAAGGGAAACGCGATGGGGTTCTATATATTGACGATTACGCGCACCACCCCACTGAAATCCGTGTCACACTTGCGGCAGCACGCGAGCGATTTCCGGGAGCGAAGATACGAGCCGTGTTTCAACCACACCGTTTTTCTCGTGTTGAGGACTTGTTCGACGAGTTCAGCGAATGCTTCAAGGATTCAGACGCGGTTTGTGTCACTGATATTTACGCTGCGGGCGAAAGCAATGAGCAGGGCTTGCATTCAGAGCTTTTGGTCGAAAACATGCACCGTCGGGGCATCACACAAGCAACCTATGTAAAATCTCCATTGGACGGGGTTGCTCATTTGAGCGCACAAAGCCAGTCGGGCGACGTTATTCTCACTCTAGGAGCCGGAGATATCCCAAGTGTCTATCGCGAGCTCTTCTAAAATTTCTCCTTCACTGAGAAAGCAGTTCTGCGAGCGCTTTGGAGATCGAGCCCGATTCGATGAACCTCTCGCGCCGCATGTCGCCTACGGAGTGGGCGGGCCGGCGGATGTGCTGGTTTTTCCGAAAACCGAGGATGAATTGTCTTGGATTAGCACTACCGCGCGTGAATACGCCTTAGCCATCACAACAATCGGAACCGGCACCAACCTTCTGGTGCGGGACGGCGGTATCCGGGGAGTTACCATTTCGATCCGGGAAACGTTCAGAGACGTTCAAATTCTAGAAAAAAAGAATGGCCATACTTTGGTTCGCTGCGGAGGCGGCGTAGATAAACCGGCCTTTCTCAACTGGGCCGTTGAGCGCGGCCTCGGCGGACTCGTGTTTAGCGCCGGCGTGCCTGGCACCATTGGTGGCGGCATTTTCATGAACGCGGGAACCAAATATGGGTGCTACGGAGATATCTTGACCCGCTTGCGCCTGTTTGACTTTGAAACGGGGGGCAGAGAATACGGCCGCAATGAGCTGCACTTTGGGTACCGTCACCAGTCTCATATCACCCCTAGAACATTGGTGGCTTGGGCAGAATTCTCGCTTGAAGACTCCAATCCTGTTGAAATGCGGGCGGAAGTTGACCGTATTATCGAGGAGCGCGCGGCCAAGCAACCCCTGGATTTCCCCAGCTGCGGATCCACGTTCAAAAACCCCGAGGGTTTTTCTGCAGGCAGGCTCGTCGAAAAAGTCGGCCTCAAAGGGCGTAGCATTGGAGGCGCACAGATCTCCACAAAACACGCCAATTTTATTCTAAACAAGAACCACGCGCGGGCATCTGATATCTTGGATCTTATCCAAATCGCAAAAACCGAGGTATACTCTAAATTTGGAGTGCAATTGGAGTGTGAAGTTGTCGTCGTAGGGGAAGATCCCTATGCCCAAAAATAAGTTTCGAACCAAAGTAGAGTTTTCGAAGGCGGCCCTTGTCTTTAGTGGTGGCGCCACCAAGGCGGCAGCATTCCATGTGGGGGTCTGCCTGGCGCTTCGGGACAAGGGCTTTTCCTTTGTCGGCGGCAAGGTGGAAACACCCGTTCCTCGGGACAGCTGCGCCTTTCCTGCGCCCAAGTACCACCCACACCAGATCGATACCTACGTCGGCTCCAGCGCTGGCGCTCTCATTGTCACCATGCTAGCTGCCGGCATCAGCGTGGAATCGCTCATTAACTCGTTCAGCGAAGACTCGGAATTCAAAGCCCCCGGTATTTTCAAAGAACTACCCCGGATCCAGTACAAGGATGTATTGACGCCCAAATGGCCGAGCCCATCGGCGATCATTGAGAGTTTCAAGAAAAGCCCGTTGTTCGCCAAAACGATGGAGTCCCTGGTTTTGCGCAACTTGCGGCTACCGGGAATATTCACAACCAAAGGGCTTGCCGAATATCTGCAAAACCACGTCCTGCCTACTGAGTATTTCCACGAACTAAAGGCAAATCTATTTGTGGTGGGCACCCAATTAGATCACTCGCGCAAAATCATCTTTTGTCGCTACGCTACCGACAAAAGTACGGATGAATATTGCCAGTACGCTTCGTTTGCTAAGATTTCGGATGCTGTGGCGGGATCGATGTCGTTGCCACCCATTTTCGCCCCACACCTAATTCCCCATGAGGGAGGCAAAGACAGGTACTACATTGACGGTGAGATCCGCGAAACGCTTTCTACACATGTGGCCAAGGAGAACGGAGCAGATCTCATTATTTGCTCCTATACTCATCAACCTTACCATTACAGCGAAAAAATCGGTTCGCTCTATTTCTACGGACTACCAGCAATCCTTATACAAACTATCTACCAAAGCATCGAGCAGAAGGTTTACGGAGCAAAAAGGGCTCACGAGAACAAGAGCCTTGCACTGCAAACGATTCGAGACTTTTTCGCCACCAAGAAATATCCTGAACAGGATCTTCAGGAGCTAACTCAAATATTGCAAGAACGCCTGGATTTCAAAGAAAAACTCAATTACGTTTTTATTCATCCCGAGCCAAAAGATCGGGAAATGTTTTTTGGGGATCACTTTACTTTGGCGCCGGCTGCCCTGCAGCAAGTGGTGAACATCGGCTACAAAAGAGCCATGTCCGAACTCCGTCGCTACGACCTGATCCCGCACCCTGTATAGGGTAGCCAACTAAGTAATCGCGCACCGCTCAAGTGGCCTTCAATTTGCTCTAATAGGGTGGGAGCGGGCTAAGTTCCTGATACTAGGCCCAGCGTATGTAAACAAACTGTATAGCAGTGACAAAAAAGGGCGCTCCAGCAAATGGGTCGTAAGAACACAAAACCAAAGCCTTTTACCAAGGAAAGGCTACGCGACAATCTCAAAAGGTTATCGCTAATTTACTTGGGTTTGGGTTTTTTGTTGCTCTGTATCGCCGGTGTGGCGATCTACGTCGGGAACCTTCAGAACTCCGGAGACCTTCCGGCCTTTAAGGAAAAAAATTCTTCATGGAGTTATTTCTACCCGAGATGGGGAAGCCAGTCGTTTTGGGACCACCTTTCGGAAACCCCGGACGAATCGGATCAGAAACTCTCGAAGACCTTCGCTGACATTCACCAGATAATTAATGACCCGGAAGATCGGGTGGACAACCAGTTCTCCGTACCCTCCGTCCTTTCCAGTCGCGTCCTTTTCTGGATGGACGTCTATGCGCGCTACGATAGCCGGATTCGGATCGTCCACGATCGCGATGACGTGGGCATCATATACGGCTACATTGACCTTCGCCCCTTGTACCAAAAGTACCGCCGCAGCCCAGTTATTGCGCACAAAAAAAGCCGCCGCATTGAAAAAGAAATCCTAGATCGCTTGGGCAGTCTTTTGGAAAATGCGCAGTACGAGTCCACCCAGAGCCCACATCTTCCTGATGAAAGCGCTCCGCTGCGGTCATACTTGAAATCCCTGGGACTTTTTTCGCGCATCTATGAGCTAAAAGGATCGCTAAGGACCCAAACAGGGCAAAAGGATAAGTTTCAGATTGGTATCCTCCGATCGCAGAAACTAATGACTCATATTGAATCGGTGTTTAAAGATTTCAAGCTGCCGCTTCCTCTGGCGCGCATTCCCTTCGTAGAATCAAGCTTCAATCCGTCCGCTTACTCCAAGGTTGGAGCAACTGGTCTGTGGCAGATAATGCCGTCTACAGCAAAAGAACTCATTCACCGTACGGACAAAAGGCGATGGCGCGATCCGATTTTGCAAACTAAGGCCGCAGCTCGGCTGCTGCGTAACTACAGAAAGGTCCTGCCTGATTGGGGAACAACTGTGACGGCATACAATTCAGGGGTGGGTACTCTAGGACGATTGCTCAAGGAATATAAAGCGGCAAACTACGAGCAATTATATTCAAGAATGAACAGCGAGGGGCTAGGATTCGCGGGACGTAATTTTTATTCTGAATTATTGGCAGCGACGCTGGTTGAAGCATACAAAGAAAAGATTTTTAGCCTGGAAATCTCCCCAGACGATGTCGCAAAGGTGTACAAGCATCTTGCTCCTTTTGATGACGAGCTTTGTCAAGTTCGGTAAGGACTAATTCACGGAAATCGAGACACTCTTGGTACCAACGTTGCGGACGTGTGCGCGGAGCAGAGAGCCGTCTTCCGCCAAGAATTTCTGGCGATACTGCCCGAGGGGAAGGTTGAAATAGACAAAACCTGGATTCGCTTTTGTGAGGCACAGTTTGTCCGCCTTAAGCTGCCCCTCCGCACCGAAAGGAAAAGGGCCTTGCTGAGCGAGTACAGCATTGCCTTGCAGATCTTCCAATTCCACTCGAACACAACCTGAATCACCTTGAAAGAAAGAAGTTTCCGCGCCTCCCACGAGGGTACCCGCAGCAGGTTCTCGTCTCACTTTCGCTCTACGTGCCGTTTCCTCGATGAGATCAGTTTCAAGAATATAGAACTCAAATTCACGATCCGAATCAGAGGGATTATACGAAACATCCTGCCAAATGGTGGGGTAGCCGGGCGCCTCAATTTCCAAGGTCAACTGCCCGGCGTAGTCTAGACCTTCGATACGAAACCTATTGGAAGCATCTGTGAAAACCTCATAGGACTTATCTCCCACGACACGGACCCGCGCTTCTGGAATCTTGCCCCCGAAGGGATCGACTAACCTACCGTTTAGTACTCCATTTCCACCCCGCCCGAACTCGAAATAGTTGAGGTGGCCTGGGTACAGGTACGTAAACAGCGCTCGTTTGTCGTCGCGGAGGAGCGCGCGATAGGATGCCGTGACATTCAAGAACGCAAAGAGCCCAAGATCGGTAGTAGCCTTAAGCGCCAAGTCCGGAATAGCTCCGAGGAACATCGCGGTCCAGGCATTAAAAATACCAAGTTCCGCGGCTTTCTCAGGCTGATACTCGGAAAAATAGAGCGCCTGACTCTTGCGGAAAGACATTCTCAGTGACTCGCCAGAAAGGGGCGTGCGCGAATTTGGATCAAAACTGCGCCCTAGCACAAGGGCTTTGTCTTTTTGCTGCTCCGTCTGCGTGTAGTACCGGATTGCCGGAAGCTTGGACTGGGAAAGCATATAGATGGGAACGTGCGTTCCGTTGTCGGCAACCGTAACAAGTTTCATCGTCGGCAGAAAGCCTTTTGCCTCGGCACGGATGAGCAGTTCTGAACGCGACGGCACATTCGGGATGCGAACGTTTCCATTCGCGTCCGACTCAAATGCTCCCCAACTTTCGAAGCCAAGAACCGTCAGACGAGCTTGAGGAACGGGCCGAGGTGTACGGAAATCACCCCGCAACGGATCTTCCTCGCTACCACCAGCGGTCTCAAAAACCGGAATCGTAATGACGCTCGACTTGGAACCGTTTTGCTTTCGACGGATGAGTGCACTACGGTACTCCTGATCAGAAACATAAAAATCAATCAGAGCTTTGTAGTTGTCAGCTGCTATAGTTTCAGGATAGGCGATTTCTGCACGAAGCGAGCTACTCTTTCTGGAAAAAAATCTCGCGTAGAGCCGGTATTCTCCCACCAGATCCTGCCGCGCCAGCTCGAAGTTTTCCCCAGCACGGATCGTTCCCAAATGCACATTGTCCTGCGGATCGCGACTACCCGTGGGGTGAAGGAAGATCTCTGCGTGCCCGGACTCGGTGAGCCAGCGTTTCAGGCGAGGGCCTACCCGGAACCGCCCCTCGAGCTTGCCGTCAATAATTCCGGTTTTCCCCGTCTTACTCGCCATGCGCGGTGAACGAAGTGTCGCTACAGCTTGAGAAGGAGCTGGAACCGGGGCGGGGATAGCCATCACAGGTGCGGGCACTGACGGAATTTGAGTAGTCACGGGCTGAGTATTCACTTGGGCATCAGTTGGTAGCGCCAATTGATTCTTTGTCGCATCAAGAATATCTTTCGCAGACTCATCCGCAGCGGCGGAGGAGGGTGGTATTGGTTCCGTCGTAAGGGAGGCGACGGGAACCTCTTTTTTTGCCAGTTCTGCGACGGTCGATGAGTCTACCTCGGAAGTTCGCGATGGCCGCTGTGTGTGGGACTGCAATTCCTCGTTAACGTGTGCGGGTGCATCGGCGTTAGATGGAGCCACGGCTACTGCTACCGTCTTCTTCTTTTTTGCCGGCACTACCTGCTTCGCCAGCTCCGGCGTCGATGTTTTTTCAAGCTTGGGTTCCGGGGGGGCTACGCTCGGCGGCGCTTGGATAGCCACTATATCTGCAGCACCCTGTTTCGCGGACTCCAAAGTTTCTCTATTCTCTTCGAACTGCTGTGGGATTACTTTTGACATCACAGCCAACTGCACCGGACGATAAGTCGGAATGGTGTCTTCGAGCCAGAAGTCAGCATCCATTTCCGCCGAGGCAACAAGCTGGTCGCGGTGAAAAAGTGGCGTCTTGGGCACTTCGTCCAATGCTTCTTCCAAAAGGTTATCGAGGGGTCCCGTGATATTGAGGGCAGCGAGTGAAGGCAATACGGAGTCGCTGAGCAGCTCTTTCTCTACGAGTTCAGCAAGCGCTGCCGCCGGAACGAATCGCTTTCTTGAAATCACGACCGGTGCGGACTTTTCTTTACGCGTGTTTCGCAAACGCCGCCTGCGGGCGCTCTTTACAACTTTTCCCTTCGGCTTGTGAATTCTCTTGGGCGGTGTCTGCTCGGCAGCGCCGGCATCGAGGAAAAGCGAAGCGGGGGGCTCTGCGGCCTTTTGCTGCTGCACAACCGGTGCTGTCAGCTTTCGAACTTTGGGGATTTTTGGCGTCGAGGTAGAATCAAGCCAGGCGTACACCACGGCCAACGCGGAAACCGCAAAGGCCTTCGGTAACGTGGGTTGTAGCCATTTCCTCAAGCGTTGCACGGAATATTCGGTCCCTAGGGAGAAGACGGAATTAGAGGTGTGTCTGTTTACAGTATATCTTTCGGCAAAACTTTCACAAGACCAAAGAGCAAGTAAAGCATTGATAATAAAGAATAATTTGGTTATCCTATGAGTACTCATCATGGCCCTTGATATCACAAGCATTCCGGCACCGGTTACCCAGTGGGCGAATCGCTGGCTATCCAAACAGAGCGGAGATCTACCGCCTGACTGGCGCTTACTTCGCCTGGCTGGTGATGGATCGGCGCGGCAATTCTTCCGTCTCCTGTTCGGAGGCGAGTCACGCGTCGTCCTTTATGATCCTGGCTGGCGTTTTACCAAGGATTACGCGGCACATCAAAGCTTTCTAATCGAGCGCGGTCTGCCCGTTCCCCGCTTTGGTGAAGAGGATCCGGACGCAGGCTTCCTTATTATGGAGGATCTCGGCGACGTGCTTGCCCAGAGCCGCATCCGAGGAGCAGAAAAGCGGGAATGGTTACAAAAATGCGTGCGCTTATTGGCAGAGCTCCATGGCAGGACACACCCAGTCCCTGAAACACTTCCTGCCTTCGGTCGCGCCTTTGATCGTGAAATATACGGGCGGGAATTGAGATTCACCATTGAACACTTGCGCGTAGGGCTTTTGGGCGTCAGCGCCCCAGCCGATCTGAAGCCCATAGATACCTTTGCCAAATCTCTTGAAAAGATTGGACCGCGAGTCTTTTGCCACCGCGATTACCATACTCGAAATTTACTCGTTCACAATGAGACACTCTATCTGATCGACTTTCAAGACGCGCGCATGGGGCCTGCTGCGTATGACTTGTGCAGCCTCCTTTACGATGCGTATGTCCCGATTGAAGCCGATCTTCGCGAAGAGCTCGTGGAGCTTTATCAAAAGGAGCTAGAACGGTTTGCTCTTTCAAAAAAAATCGATTGGCCGAATTTCCGTGAGGAGCTAAGGCGCGTGGCGTACCAGCGTACGTTAAAGGCGGCCGGATCGTTCGCGTCGTTTTTTACACGTTACGGTAAGAAAACGCACCTGCCGTATCTCCATCCGTGTTTTGATAATATAATGTCTTTGCAATCGGTGGCCCCGACTCTACGCGCATGTTTTCCGGTAGAAGAATGGCTTCCAAAGATAATCGAGTGGGAGAAAAAAAATTGGGACATTCCATCAAGAAAGCCATGATCCTGGCGGCCGGACTTGGCACTCGGATGGCCCCGGTGACAGATTCTATTCCCAAGCCGCTAGTTCCCATTTTGAACATTCCCAACATCATACATAATATCCAATTGCTGACGCATGCCGGAATTGAAGAAATCGTCATCAATACCTTTCACTTGGGATCAAAACTAGCAGAAGCCCTAGGAGACGGAACGTCTCTGGGGGTGCAGCTTCACTACTCGGTTGAAGAAACCTTGCTGGGCACCGGGGGGGGCGTGAAGCACGCGGAGAAACTCTTAGGCAATGAGGCTTTTGTCCTATGCAACAGCGATCTCATCACCGATCTCGACTTAAATGCCGCCATAGATTTTCATTTTTCACATGAGGCGCTGGCAACGATGGTTCTCTTGGACGACGCGAAAAAAAAGCGCCGCTACGCAAACGTGGGAACGGATGAGGCGGGCCGACTCTGCCAGCTTCCCAGTAAGACAACGCGCGCACCGAACAGAACCGGGATTTTTACTGGAATACATATCCTGCAACCCGACGCGCACCGCTATCTAAAACCAGTCTTTAGCGGCATTAACCAAGTCCTTTATCCGCAACTCAT
>JAGQZV010000219.1 GCA_020435295.1 Bdellovibrionales bacterium
CATACTGCTTTAGCGCTTGTTCGTAGGTCCCGAGTGCCGTCTGGTGCTGCGCGAACGCTTCGGACTCGAGCAGGTTTTTTCCATTGGTTTGATGTGGGGCCGCTGTTTCAGCTTTCTTGTGCCCACCGAGCATGCGGTAGAGTAGATAGCTTCCCAAGAGGATCGCCCCGGTCATCGGAACGTGCGATAAGCCCTCCTCGCCTCTAATCTCCTTATAATGGTGGGTCAGGAAATCGTGTGGAAGGCTAGTAATCGCCCAGTGGCCTTCGGTTTGAGCAAGCGTGTCGTCGCCCGGCAATTTCATAGGACCAGCGGGGAGTTCGGCTACCGGTTCGCCGGCTTGGTTGACCTTGGCCTGTGCCTGCGCGATGAGTTCCATGTTCGCCAGGCAAATGGGGGAAGGTGGCGCAGCCACGGCGGGCGGCAACACTAGAGAAAGGCACAAAAAGGCGATGAGAAATGCGCGCACAGAAAACCCCACACAAGAAACACTTCTCCTCTATCCCTCAAGTGGGGTTCTTATACCAAATAAATCCAATTTATGCCAGTACCCTGGCGGGTTCTCATTAAGTATTCGATATTACGTGGTTACAGCCACTAAGCGCTCAGCTCGGCGAGGCCCTTTCTAGGGCGGTTTGCGCTAGTGCCGGGGCCTTTCTGATCCCAGGCCCGGCGGACGAACGCTTCGTCGATCGGAGTAGGGTGCACGACTGACAGTACCGCGGTTTCCGGGGTCAGGAACTTCTGGGCGGCCGCTTGTACGCCCTTAGCGGTGACGGCTCGGATCTTAGCTGGGTACCGAAGGGCGTGGTCGTATCCGATCCCGTATATCTCGTCCAGACCAAACAGCATGGCTTGGGCCGAGTTGCGTTGCATGTCGAGTTCAAAGCGCCCTACCAAGTATTGTTTGGCCCGTTCCAGCTCCTTGGCGCCAAGCGGCTTTGTGAGGATTTTGTCTATCTCGTTGCGAATGCCCGTGATCGCCCGTTCCAGTTTTTCTGGCGAACAACCTATGTAGAACGCAAACGCCCCGGCTTCGATACTTTCCGAATTCATGGGCGCCACCGTATAGGCAAGGCTGAGCTTGTCTCGCAACTCCAAAAAGAGCCGGCCCCCTTGGCCCGCCAAACAGGACGACAACACCCTAAGTGCGAAGCGCTCTTCATCATCGAGACGCGCGCCCAAGAAGCCAATTAGAACATGGGACTGGAAAAGCGGCTGTTTTTCTGCCGTTATTACTTGGAGTTGATTCGGACGCCGTACCGGGATGAGGGATTTGCTCTCTTTTCCAGATACGGGTAGGTGTTTGCACATTTCTCTGAGTTCCGCCACCCACTCCTCATGAGAGAAATCTCCCACCGTAGAAACAACTAAGCGTCCACGGTGAACGTACTCGCGATACCAGGCGGAAAGCGTTTCCCGTGTAAAACTTTTTACGGTCTCTTCCGTTCCCAAATGCGAACGCCCGTACGGGTGATCTCCATATAGAGTTTGAAGAAAGTTTAGCTGGCAGACCGTGCTTGGGTAATCTCTCTGCGACAAGATTTCACGCAAGGTAAGTTCCCGCTCGGTATCTAGTTCTTCCTGCGGGAAAGTCGGTTCCAAAAGTACTTCTTCCAGCAAGGGTTTTACGCGGTGCCAGTGTTTAGTTAGAAAGTCCACACTAAGCCCACAGGTGTTTTTTCCAGCGAAAGATGAGATCGACGCTCCCAACGACTCCAACGTGTGAGCTAGATCCAGAGAACTGTACGACTTTGTGCCGGAAGTCCAAAGTGATTGGAAAAGATTGGAAATCCCTAGGTTGTCTTTTTCCTCTTCGCGCGAGCCGCCTCCAAGGAAGATTAACCGAAGGGAACGAACGGGAAGTTCCGAGCTTCTCTTCGTGATAAACGTAATGCCAGCTTCTTTCTCGCACGCAATGCCGGTATCACTTTTGGTAACCGGATTCACTTTGGGGCGTTGGTATAGGCCGACTAGCTTTTTCTTGTCGAGCTCAAATCCTTGTGGGTGAACCAGCGAAATTACGGGTTTTTCGCGAGTTACAATTTTCAAGGCGGTCTGCAAGTCCTCCGCTTTGACACCCATGATCATATCTAAGTACCGTTTCTCGAATTCGGGATCGCCGAAGTGGCGGTGGTAGTAGCCGAGTCGCTTGGCATAGCCTTCTACAGTTTGCTTGCCGTAGATAATTTCAGATTCCATCGCGCTTTTTACGCGATCTATTTCTTCGGGTTTCGCTCCCTCGCGTGCCACTTCCTCCAAGACATCGTACGCGGCCCGCGTGGCATCGTAGAGCTTTTCTGGTGCGGTAGACAAACCAATGGTCGCAATACCGCAGCTATTGGTCGCCACGAGTCCCATGTCTGCGTCTAGAGCTATGCGGTCGGTTTTAACTAGCTTCTGGTACATCCGGCTGCTTTCGCCTTGCCCAATGGCACTGCAAAAAAGATCCAACGCCGGGATAAGGGAGTCGGAGATGGCAGGCGTGCGGAAGCCTACATACGCATGGCATTCTTTGATGTCCCTAGACGCAGTGGAAACGGGAATCGTTGGTAACTTTGGTAAGTGGAACTTCGGGACGAGCGGCTTAGATTTTGGCTTTCTCATGCGCGCCATCTTCTTTTGCGCAAGATCGAAGACTTTGTCTGCATCAACGTCTCCCACGACAAAGAGCGAGACGCTACCAGTGTGGTAATTGTCATGGTGGTATTGACGCAACGATTTTGCGTTGATTTTGGAGACCGTGGAGTCATACCCAAGCACGGGGCGTCCGTATTGTGTCCCACTAAATGCGAGAGCCCAGAGGTTCATAAACACTGTCTTAGTCGCGGAATCGTGGGCTCTCTTTATCTCCTCAAGGATGACTTCTTTTTCCCGCTCCATTTCCCGTGCGTCAAAAGACGGGTTTTGGACGGCATCGGTAATGACATCAAAACCTTCCTCGAAATACCGGCTAGCGAGGGTTGCGTAGTAAACGGTTTCCTCAAACGAGGTGAACGCATTCACCTCGCCCCCGCAGCGTTCGATCTCCAGGGCGATTTCGCCGACTTTGCGCTTTTTGGTTCCCTTAAAAAGAGCGTGCTCTAAGAAATGTGAGATACCCGCTAGCTTTGCCGACTCATGGGTGCTTCCCCGAGCCACCCACGCCTGGATGCTCACCACCGGCGCCGACGCGCTCTCAACCACAAATAGAGGAATGCCGTTTTTTAGGGTATATCGTTTCAGCATGAGGGCCCTTTCTGCAAAGGAACAGTCTAGCCCCCAAAGCCCGAATCTGACAAACGGCTTTGGGCTTTACTTTCACATTCCGTTTTGCGTCCACAAGTGCAGCTACTGCGATTTCTACTCGTTTACCCGCTACACGGCGAGCGACTTTGAGGGGCTTATCAAAAGGATGCGGCGCGAACTCCGCGAGGCCTACGAATTTTGCACGAGGCGTTGGGGGGCGCTTCCGGAGGTAACGAGCCTATTTATCGGCGGGGGAACACCGTCTCTGTTGCCTCCCGCGTTGCTTGAAACCCTCATCCGGGACGCGTCCGAGCTCTTCAGATTTTCGTTGGCCGTGGAGGTCACGCTCGAGGCGAATCCAGAAACCGTGGACGCGGGGTTTAGCGCGGCGCTGGCCCAAACGTCCGTCAATCGGGTCAGTCTTGGAGCGCAGTCTTTTAAACCTCGAAATTTGGCTGTGCTAGAGCGGCTCGGCAGTGTTGAGAGCATTCGGCACGCAGTCTCTCATCTGCGCTCCGCTGGGTTTGAGAATCTGAACTTGGATCTCATTGCTTCCATTCCCGGGCAGTCCACGGCAGCTTTTCTCGAAGATATTGGCGAGGCGCTGGCGCTATCCCCGACGCACTTGAGTTTTTATACCCTTTCGCTCAAAGCTGAGCACCCGCTGGCGTCGGCCCTTCCGGACACTGAAGTGGCGGCGGATCAGTACGAAGCGGGAGTACATTATTTGAAGGGGAGAGGTTTCGAACAGTACGAGATTTCCAATTTCAGCCTCCCGGATCGGTCGTGTCGCCATAACCTGTTGTATTGGACGGGCGGGGATTTCCTAGGAATTGGCCCATCTGCTGCTAGCCGCCTCTTCCGTGAGGGGCAATTTTACCATCGCAAACAAAAAGCACATTTCCCGACCTATCTGGAAGGGGATTTTGGTGACTCTCCGTTTGAAGGGAGCACCCCACTCCAAACCGTATTGGAAGCCGCTTTCCTGGAGCTGCGGACTAATGTGGGCGTGCACCTGGGCACTTTCGCCAAGCGCTACCGCTACGATCTGACGGCAAGCGCGCGCTATGGCCA
>JAGQZV010000220.1 GCA_020435295.1 Bdellovibrionales bacterium
TTGAAAGGGGACCTTATTTCATGGCAGAGCAGTTACGCGACCTCAATCTGGTTTCCTCAAAGCTTTGATGAATTCGAAGAAATGTTTCCTAAATTGGAAAAGCATAGCCGGCTATACCGCGACAAAAGCGGTAAACGTAGTGCCTGGGCAGAAATGATTTATCTCTTCAGCGCGTCCGACAAGGAGCTGGCGGCTATGGAAGTCCCACCGCTATTTTGATTTCCTTGAGGGAGGTGAGCGGCCTATGCTATCAAAACCCTATGCTCTCCTCCACGAATGCGCTCAACTTCGAACGTGGCATCTTCAAAAGTCGTGACGGTACCCCTCTGTATTACGAGAGCCGGGGGGCGGGAGATCCACTCATATTTTGTTACGGCCTGACATGCCGTATCGAGCACTGGCGCTACCAACTGGGCTTTTTTGAAAAGAACTACAGGGTCATCGCGCTTGATTACCGTGGCCATCACCGATCCGGCAGTCCGCGAAATGGCAGAAACATGACCCTCAAATGGTGTGCGCGGGACGTGGAAGATTTGATGAATCATTTGAACCTTTCGCGGGCAGTCTGCCTGGGTCACAGTTTTGGGGCACCGGTGTGCGTGTATTTGGCAAATTTTTGTGCGGAGCGCGTGGCCGGGCTGGTGCTCATTTGTGGCTCTGTTGACCGCCCCTTCGAGCACATGTTCCACTCCAACAAACTGGATGCGATCTTCAAACTTAGTTCGAAGCTCTACGGTGTAGCGCCCGGATTGGTAGGGCGCGGTTGGTACGAGTTTACTAAGCAGAACTGGTTTAGCTATTTCATGACGGCGCGCTTTGGTTGGAATCCGGAAAAGAGCAATGAGCACGACATTAGTGCTTATATGCAGGGAGTCCACGAGTCTCCGGTGGAAACTTTCCATAACCTATTGAAGGATTACAACGAGTTTGACGGGAGAAAGCTGCTACCACATGTGAAAGCGCCAACTCTGATTGTAGCGGGCGGCGAAGATTGGATTACCCCGTTCTACCTACAAGAAGAAATGTCGCGGTTGATTCCCGATGCTAGCCTGCATAAGGTAGAGAAAGGGAGTCACAACGCCCACATGGATTATCCGGATGAAGTGAACGGCGAGATAGCTCGCTTTTTGAAAGAAAAGGTTCGATGGAAAAGTTAGCCTTATTTTTGCTTCTATTGCTTGCCGCGTGCTCCCACGTACAACCCGAGCCGCAAGGGTACAACGAAGGGCAGTTTTGGCAAGAGCAGGGTCGCCGCCGCCGCGTCAGCCAGCAGTTTTCAGGTAACCTCTACCTCTCCTATCAGGGACAGGGACAGCAGGGGGCGGGGAAGGGGCAAATTATCGCCGATATTCCAGATCAAACTCGCATGGAGCTTCGGGATCCGTTTGGACGCTTGCACTACCTGGCGATACTGAACGGGAAACGATTTGGAGTACTCTACCCACGGCAGAAGCGATATTTTCAAGACACAGAGGCGGGGCGTTTTTACCTAAAGCGCATGGTGGGCTTTGACCGTTCCTTTCCCAAGCTCATTACGCTTTTCATGGGGGCGATCCCTTCCGAACTTGGAAGTCGTTTTGACAGCTGGCAATGGGACGGCCGCAAAGGCATGTACCGTGGCACCCTAAAGGACAGGGAACTTGATTGGCAAATTTTCATCGATCCGTCCAACTCCACCATAAAAGAGATTCATGGAAGTTCGCCCTTTAGTTCTTTTGATCTAGAGTATGAGCGCCCCGAACGTTGTTGTGGTGGAACTTCGGTCAATGCTCCCTCGTCTGCACACATTTTGCTTGCTAAGTCGGTTAGTTTGGTAGAGCCGAAGTCAGGACACCGGATGGGAGTGGAATGGCGCGATGTGGAATGGGTTTCCAAAAAATTTCCGTCGCGGGCGTTTATCTTTCGTCCGCCACCGGGAAGCGAGCGGCTCGAGTGAAGTAAACGACTCTGAAGCAAAAAAGACCACGCACTAAAATCAATCGTGTTAGAATTTTGGCATGTTGCTCCAAGTCCGGGACCTTCGCACCTACTTTGATACCGAAGAAGGCGTTGTCAAAGCGGTCGACGGAGTTTCCTTTGACCTGACCACCGGGAAAACGCTTGGCATTGTTGGAGAGTCGGGTTGCGGAAAAAGTGTGACGGCAATGAGCTTGCTCCGATTGCTTCCCACTCCCCCCGCTCGCCATGCAAGCGGTGAAGTTCTTTTTGAGGGCAAGGATCTGCTGCGTATGGACGGCGAGGCGATGCGGGCCATTCGCGGAAAAGACTTGGCAGTTATTTTTCAGGAACCCATGACATCTCTGAATCCCGTCTATACGGTTGGGTTTCAAATTGCAGAAGCTATCCAAAATCACTTCCCCGATAAAGCACCGCAAGCGGTGAAGCAGCGGGTCCTAGAACTTCTCGACCGCGTCGGTATCGCCGATGCATCCGATCGGTTTGACAATTATCCCCACCAGCTGAGCGGTGGCATGCGACAGCGAATCATGATCGCGATGGCTTTAGCGTGTGATCCCAAACTTCTCATTGCGGATGAACCGACAACGGCGTTGGATGTGACCATTCAGGCACAAATCTTGGAGCTGATGTCAAAGCTCAAGAGTGAAACGGGTATGTCGCTCATTCTTATCACCCATGACATGGGTGTTATTGCTGAGATGGTGGACGAGGTAATCGTGATGTATGCGGGAAAAATTGTCGAGAAAGCGCCGGTTATTGAACTTTTTGCGCACCCGTTGCATCCATATAGTCGGGGGCTACTAGCATCAATCCCGTCGATGCAACAAAAAGGCGAGCGTTTGAGTACTATCCCCGGCCAAGTTCCGCTTCTCACCCAATTGCCCCACGGTTGTGCGTTTCAGGACCGTTGCCCCATTGTGCGGCCTCGTTGCCGGGAAGAAGACCCGCTGCTCGAAAAAAAATCGGACGGGCATTGGGTCAGTTGCTTCGAGGTAACGGCATAGTGAGCACGCTATTAGAGGTCCACAGTCTCGTGAAGAACTTTCCAGTTGGAGACGGACTGCTGGGTACCAAACGTTGGGTGCGGGCGATTCAGGGAGTAAGCTTTACAATAAATAGAGGCGAAACCCTGGGGCTTGTCGGTGAGTCTGGGTGTGGGAAAACGACGTTGGGAAGATGCTTGCTCCGTCTGATTGAACCGACGTCAGGGCAGGTGATCTACGACGGCGCGGAGGTTACCGCGTTGGATGGCCGAGCCCTAAAAGCCTACCGTCGCCGCATGCAAATCATCTTTCAGGATCCTTTTTCTTCGCTCAATCCGCGGATGACGATTGGCAAAATTATAGAGGAACCTCTCATCATCCATCAAATGCATGGGGATGCGACCGGGCGACGCAAGCGGGTCGAAGAACTCATGGAACTGGTTGGCTTGAATCCGTCGGCAATGCTGCGCTACCCACATGAATTCAGCGGTGGGCAACGGCAGCGGATCGGAATCGCAAGAGCGCTTGCAGTTGAGCCTGAGTTTCTGGTTTGCGATGAACCCGTGAGTGCCTTGGACGTCTCCATCCAAGCGCAGATAATTAACTTGCTCATGGATTTGCAAAAACGCCTTGGGCTAACCTATCTCTTCATCTCGCACGACTTGCGGGTAGTGGAACATATCAGTCACCGCGTGGCGGTGATGTACCTCGGTAAGGTAGTGGAAACAGCCGCGAGGGATTCTCTGTACGCACGCCCACAGCACCCTTACACTCAGGCCCTGTTATCTGCGGTCCCTAATCCGACCCCGAATGTGAAAAAAAACAGGATTGTTTTGGAGGGGGATTTGCCCAGTCCAAGCGCCCCGCCATCGGGTTGTCATTTTCATCCGCGCTGCTTTCTGAGGGAGGACCGTTGCCGCACAGAAGAACCCGATCTTAAGGCGCTGGCCGTAGACGCGGATCACTGCATTTCTTGCCTAGTGGTAAAGTGAAAATCGGGTTTGGAGTTTGAGCAGAACTTCCAGTGTCTCTTTCAGCTCTTCACGATGGAGGGGGCATTGGAGGGCGTCGGATACGCCGGCCGCATAGGCTTCTTTGATCTGCTTGCGAGTGCTTTCGGGATCGCTTCCTTCCCGAAATGACAGGATGATCGGGACCTCGTACATTTCTGCGAGCTGCCGAATAAGGGCCACCGGCGATTGCCAGGTCAGCCAGGATTCCACAAAAACCACGTCGGGGTAAGCCGAGTCGAGCAGTGTAGTCATTTCGGAAACCGAAGTGGCGTGTCGGACGTCAAAGAGGCGATAGGACTCGAGCAGCTCCAGCCAGTCCACATTTTCCGAGACGTAG
>JAGQZV010000221.1 GCA_020435295.1 Bdellovibrionales bacterium
GCACGGGCTGTACCCTTTCCGCTGCCGTCACGGCCGCCTGTGCTCTTGGCTACAGTGTAGTAGACGCTATTGTGATCGCCAAAGCGTACCTGCACCGTGCCCTTCGATTGTCTCGGCCGTGTGGAAGTTCCCTTCACCTGCACCACTCTGCGTGGCCGGTGACGGCGGAGCATTTTCCGCGACTTCACACAGAGACATTCGTAGATCGGGCGCCTTTTCCGCGCTGCGAACAAACCATCGGATTTTACCCCATTGTCCCGCGCGCCTCATGGGTGGAACGAATGGTCAGAGCCGGGGCGCAAACCGTTCAGTTGCGCATCAAAGATCTACAGGGGCAAGCGCTTCGAAGCGAGATCCAGCAAGCCTCTGCCTTTTGTCGGCAAACGGGTACCCAGCTGTTCATCAATGACTTCTGGGAGCTTGCCCTTGAAGCAGAAGCCTACGGCGTGCACCTCGGACAGGAAGATCTTCCTGAGGCAGATTTGGATGCTCTACAAAAAGCGGGAACACACCTTGGGATCAGTACTCACTCGTATGCGGAGCTTGCGACCGCTCTGTACTACAAACCTTCCTACGTAGCCCTGGGCCCAATCTTTCCCACCACCTGCAAGAGCATGCGCTTTGGCCCACAGGGTTTTGAGACGCTTCAATGTTGGTCGCAAAGTAGCGATGTGCCCGTGGTTGCCATTGGAGGGCTGCGCTGCGAACACGCTAGTGCTGTCTACAGCGCTGGAGCCCAGGGTGCCGCCGTGGTTTCCGATGTACTGGAGAGTGCCGATCCGGAGTCCCGCGTAAAAGAGTGGTTGCAGAAAACCGAAGAAGCTTTAGGATAGCGCCATGGCAAAGTGCTTTCTCGCTCTCTCTGGCTTGTTTGGCTTTTTCTCCGTCGCGTTGGGAGCTTTCGGCGCACACGCGCTAAAAGAAAAATTGGATGCCTACCAAATGGGCGTATTCAAAACGGGAGTTGAATACCAGTTCTTCCACGCCCTAGCCATCGCGCTGGTGGGCGTCTTGCTCCTTAGGGGCGAGAGCACGCTGCTCAAGTCCAGCGGGTATGCCTTTATTTTCGGGGTATTGGTTTTTTCCGGAAGTTTGTACCTACTCGTATTCACAGGACAACGTTGGTGGGGTGCGATCACTCCCATAGGTGGAATGAGCTTTTTGATTGCCTGGGCACTTTTTGCCCTAGGCTGCTACAGGATGAGTTAGAGTATGCCGTCGATTGCAATTATTGGTGCGAGCACCGACCGAAACAAGTTTGGGAACAAAGCCGTAAGAGCCTACGCAAAAAAGGGCTATACGGTCTACCCCATCCACCCCAAGGAAAGCGCTATTGAAGGCATCGCCGCATTCAAGTCCATCACAGACGTTCCCGCGGCGGAGATAGATCGCGTCAGCTTTTATGTCGCGCCGGCCATTGGCATGAAGATCATTGAAGAGGTGGCGCGCAAAAAAGTCGGTGAAGTCTGGTTTAATCCGGGCTCGGAGAGCGACGAACTCTTAGAAAAAGCCGAGTCGCTCGGGCTAAACCCTATTGCGGCGTGCAGTTTGGTCGATATCGGAGCACTCTAAGGTACGAAGGTATGGCGTCACTTTACGAAGGTATGGCGTCACTTTGCGTAGTCCTTACGCAAAGTGACGCCATACCTTCCCCCTATACCTTCCCCCTTCCCGCTCTGCCCGGATAAAACTTGACCCTGCCAGCCTTTTTCATGAAAATCTTCGCATGTTTCGCAAGTATTTCGTGTACCTGGCATTGTTCGTATCCTCCCTTTCCTGGGCCGTGCCCAAACCCGGCGATTGGGTGGGAGGCGCTGGAATCGGTCTAATCTTCGACGGGTCTCTTTTTCTACTTACTCCTCAGCTTGAGTACATACACGACAGTACCGTTCGTTATGGCGGTTTGGTTCAGCTGGGGCTGGCATCGGGAACCTTGGCAACCATATCTGGATCGTTGCGGTACACGTTCCCTACCCGTCGTCCCAAACTTCAACCATTTGTGGAGGGGGCTCTCGGCTTGGCCATCGCCTCGCTATACCGAGATAGTATTGGTGTCCACCTCATGATGGCGGCAGGGCTTGATTACGACGTCACGCCCGACTTCACCATCGGCACGACATTTCGTTTTAACTTCGCGCCACCGCTGGACAGCTTTTTCGTAAGCTGGCCCATCGCGGTCGGCCGACTTCGTTTCTAGGTAACGCGGATGTCTCAGGACTCCGACAAAAGGCTCCAGCTAGCAACAGCAATCGTGAAAACGCTCCACGCTGCGGGACACGATGCGTACTTTGCCGGCGGCTGCGTACGGGACAAGATTCTAGGTTCACCGGCGAAAGACTACGACATCGCCACCTCAGCGAGGCCCTCGGACATTCAAAAACTTTTCCCAAAAACCATTCCGGTCGGCGTTCAGTTTGGCGTCATTCTCGTTGTTGAATCAGGGATCCCCTTTGAGGTCGCGACCTTCCGAACAGAAGGAAAATACGAGGATGGCCGGCGCCCAAAGAGTGTCAATTTTACAGATGTGCAGAACGATGCCAAACGCCGCGATTTCACCGTAAACGGACTGTACTACGACTTACGTTCGCAAAAGGTACTCGATTTTGTCGGAGGAGAGGCCGATCTTAAGAAAAAACTGATTCGATCTATTGGAAAAGCAGAGGACCGTTTTTTGGAAGATCACCTACGCATGCTTCGGGCCGCCCGCTTCGCCGTTCAATTGGGCTTCTCACTCGATCCCGAAACCGAACAAGCTATCAAGAAACACGCCCCACTTATCGCCAAGGTTAGTCAGGAACGCATCCGAGAAGAGTTTTCTAAGCTGCTCCTTTCTCCCACACCGGCGCTCGGCATTCGCTTACTCGATGAGCTGGGACTGCTTCAACATTTCTTGCCGGAACTGCTCGTGCTCAAAGGCGTTGAGCAACCGGCCGAGTACCACCCCGAAGGTGATGTATTCGTGCACACGCTGTTGTTGCTTGAGGGACTGCCTCGCTATTCCCCGTTGGAGTTGGCGCTGGGTTGCCTTTTTCACGACATCGCCAAACCGGCGACATTTGAACGGGCCGAAGATCGCATCCGTTTTCACGGGCACGATCGGGTAGGCGAGGAGATGACGCGCAAGATTCTGAAGCGCTTAACCTATTCTAATGACCAAATAGATATTGTTTGTGTCCTAGTCCGCGATCATTTGAAATTCAAAGACGCGTTCCAGATGCGCCAAAGCACGCTAAAGCGCTTTCTCGGCCAAGACCACTTTGAATGGCACTTGGAACTGCACCGGCTAGACTGTATGGCAAGCCACAAGGACCTAAAGGCCTACGAGTTTTGCAAGAAAAAGTATGAGGAATTCCAACAGTTACCCCCGCCCCCTCTCCGTCTCATTGGCGGCGAAGACTTAGCAAAAATGGGCTATGTGCCTGGCCCCCAGATGGGTAAGATATTGCGAGCGGTTGAGGATGCGATATTGGAAGGTGACGTTCTCACACGAGATCAGGCCTTGTCGTTTGTAAAAGAAAAGTTTCCTCTGATCGGCAAAAAATGACGTCATTGCTTGAAGAATTCAATAAAAAAAGTTTACGCGCACTGAGTAAATCAATTTCAGGGGCCGAAAATCGCGACCCAGACATTTTGGAAATGCTTGCGAAGTTGTATGATCAAACAGGGCGGGCACGTATTTTTGGCATCACGGGCCCCCCGGGGGCCGGGAAAAGTACGCTGGTCAGCCACTTCGTGAAATATATCCGACAAAAAAAACAGTCTGTAGCTGTCATCGCGGTCGATCCCATGAGCCCGTTTACGGGAGGCGCACTACTAGGAGATCGCATCCGTCTCATTGATCATTTCAATGACGAAAAGGTTTTCATTCGCAGTCTCAGTACGCGTGGGAAATTGGGTGGCCTTTCCGTGGCGTCTCGCCAGGTAATCGATCTCGTCGACGCTTTTGGTTTTGATTACGTTATTGTTGAAACGGTTGGTGTTGGACAGAGCGAAGTGGATATCCGTAACCTAGCCGATGCTACGCTGGTCGTGCTCGTCCCGGAAGCAGGCGATTCCATCCAAACTATCAAAGCAGGCCTTCTCGAAATAGCAGACATCTTTGTGATCCACAAATCTGATCGCGAGGGCGCCGAAAAATTGCAAAACTCGCTAAGCGACGTGGTTCGCTTCGCAGAGAAGCAAACGCCGGTTTTACTTTCTTCCATCCAACGGG
>JAGQZV010000222.1 GCA_020435295.1 Bdellovibrionales bacterium
TGGCGTCCGATCTCTCGAACCCGCATCCTACGCTTTGGCAGATCGCACCGGGCGCATACTGCGCTCCGGTTCCTATTGGAACTTACGGGATCACGCGAACGGTGATGCACCTAGCGATCGCAGCACATGTGTTCAAAATGTCGGGAAGCTTTTGCAAAGTTCCTTGGAGAGTCATTTGGTTTCGGACGTGCCGGTTGGATTATTTCTTTCCGGTGGCATAGACTCAAGCGCTCTGGCTATTCTTGCCTCTCGAGCGCAAAAAGGGCTGGATGCGATCACGCTGGGATTTGAACAAAAAGAGTTTGACGAGACCGCCTACGCCAAGACGTTGGGAAAATCGCTCGGCCTGAGGCACCATATATTTCAGCGAACAGAAGCCGATCTCCTAGACGAATTCCCTCACTTTCTAGATTCTATGGATCAGCCTAGTATCGACGGATTTAATACCTACCTCGTTTCAAAGGCGGCGCATGAAGCCGGCCTGAAGGTTGTTCTATCCGGACTGGGTGCAGACGAAATCTTCGGCGGTTATCCCAGCTTTTGGCAAGTTCCGTTGGCCTTGAACCTGCAGCGCCTATCCGGATTGTTTGGCCCCGGACGCAAGGTTTTTGCATCGCTTGCGGGGCAGCTCCCGTCCGCACATGCGGAAAAACTCGCCACCGTTTTTTGCCGCCCTAACCACATCGTCGATCTGCAATTGTTACGCCGCGAACTTTTTTTGCGAGAGCATCACCAAACTTTTGTCGCCAATGATCCATCGCTGTGTGAAAACACCGGGATAGCAAATGACTTGATTCAACGGTTAAAAAGCAACGTCGCGGGACTAGATCCCGAAAGCCAGATATCAATGCTTGAGCTACAAACCTATCTCCGGTACGTGCTCCTGCGTGATAGCGACAACTTTAGTATGGCACACGGATTGGAACTCAGAGTTCCTTTTCTGGCAAAGGACCTGTTAGAATTTGCGATCCGAATCCCGGGGAAATGGAAGCGTCCCGCAAGATACCCCAAACCACTGCTAGTTGACGCCGTCGCGGAGATACCCAAAGAAATCTATGCACGAAAGAAACAGGGGTTTAGTCTCCCTTGGGCGACTTGGATAAAAGGCCCGCTTCGCCCTCTATTCCTTTCGCATTTGGAAACGCGTGAGTCGTGGACAACAATAGGGATCGATTCGAAGTTTCCTCTGAAAGTTTGGAACGAGTTTCTGGCGAACCCAACCAGGGGCCGCGCAAGCCGAGTGTTGGCCCTGTGCAGTCTCGCATCCTTCACAAAGTCTCACAAGCTTTCGGCACCCTAGACAGTTCACGCACTTTCAGTTTGCTTTCCCCTCAACATTTCACGTCTTTGTTCCGAAACCTGTACTAGGAGCCATGTACTTAAGGGGTGCCACCCGGGCACTACCACTCCCTGCGGAATGCTTGGTGGAAGTGAAATACAGAACCTTCTTACTATAGCTTGGGCACTAAGCCTCGTCGCCCTTTTTTACCCCTGGGGCATCTACCCCGTTTTGCTCTATCTACGACGCTCCGCCAGGGCGCTGCCGTGGGAAGAGAGCGGAACGGAGCCCTCCGTGTCTATACTACTCGCCGTTCACAACGCAGAACGAGAAATCGAATCTAAGATTCGCAACTGCCTTGAATTGGAATACCCGCACGGTAAGCTGCAGGTAGTCATCGTCTCGGATGCTTCCACGGATGCGACTCCCGAGATCCTCGCACGCTGGGCCGCGAAAATAACTTTCAAATGCCTTCGAGAGAGGAAGGGTAAGAACCACGCCCTGAATCGAGGGCTTGAATTATGCACATCGGATCTAATCTTTTTTACAGATGTGGGCGCCTCCTTTGAGAGGAGCTCCATTCGAAAGCTAGCAAGACACTTTTCTGATTCATCGATAGGATGCGCAAGTAGTTTCATCAGAACGAATGTTTCCGATACAGCGGGTTCAAAAAGGTGGAAAAGTGGAGAGGATCTTCAGTTAGGTTTCGATCTCCGTCTGCGATTGTGGGAAAGCGAAGTGTATTCTACGGTAAATGCAGTCGGCGCGGGCTTTCTAGTCAGGAGAGAACTGGTGCCGAATTTCCCTAGCTATCATGCCAACGACTTCGGATGTGCCCTAAATGTGGTTAACTCTGGCTACCGCGTCATCGTGGATCCCAATGCAGGCGCGCACATGGCTTTTACCACGTCTCGCGACGGCGAACTTCAGCGTAAGGTACGAACGGCTCTACGGGGAATGTGGACGCTAGTCGAAAATCTCTCGTTAAGACTACTCACCCGGCCCTTTTTGCTGTGGCAAATTGTCAGCAGAAAGGCCGCGAGGTGGTTGTTTGGATACTTCTACGCGACCGCTATTGTGTTTGGCCTACTCACTCCTATCCTAGCGGCTCGGACTATTTCCTCATTGATGCTTTTCGCTGTAGGTATCGGATTCATAGCGTCTATCAGACCGTCACTCACAGAGATGAAAGTCTTTCGCTATTGTTCTTTTTTATGGATCGCAATAGAGGGCTCTCTTGTAGCGGTCGGTCTATTTGCGTTGCGCAAAAAGTATTCGATTTGGTCTCCGACGAACCGTGATGTACTCGAACCAGTCAAATCGATGGATGGAGATCGTGCCGCCGGTTAAGGTACCGATCATGCTAGAATGGATTTGATGCTTCTTCCCAACAAGACAATGCCTCTAACTCAACAGAGGAAGAAAGTAGTCCTTCTGCTTCCCACTTTACATCTTGGTGGAGCGGAGCGCGTCACGCTCAATCTATTGAACGGCGAACTAGCCTCCCAGTTTGATTTGAGACTCTGGGCGATCCGCCGAGAAGGCTTCTTATCCGATCAAATCCCCTCGACAATCCCAACCACAGATCTTAGAGCGCATGGCACCATTTCCGCCCTGATCCGACTCATCCACGAGATCAGACTGCAGAAGCCCAGCGTTCTGATTTCCTGTTTGACGCCTGCCAACGTGCTCGCCATTTTAGCTGTTAGATTAGCGCATCAATCCACTCGTGTCGCAGTAGTCGAACACGGGTCCATACTAACCCATAAGGGCGGCCGGTCTGGGCTTGAAAAGGTACTGCCATGGCTGCAAAAGCAGACATACCGGTACGCGGATCAAGTCGTCGCGGTTTCTAAGGGCCTCGCGGGCGAAATCTCCAGAAATACCGGCGTCCCCCTTGCTTCGGTCCAGGTGCTGTACAACCCGGTCATTCGCCCGGACTTCGAAGCACGTGCCGCAGAGACGGTCTCGCTCCCTTGGACACAATGCAAAAACCATTTTGTAGTAGCCATGGTCGGACGGCTCGAAGCGGTAAAAGATCCGCTGCTCGCCATAAAAGCAGTCGCGGCATTGCGACGACGACTCGATTGTAAATTCTTAATTCTAGGTGACGGCTCGCTTCGATCCAAAACCGAACAGGCAATCAAAGATCTCGGGCTGAGTGAGCACGCGCATGTCATGGGTTCCATCTCAAACCCTCTTCCGTACCTTAAGTTGGCCAATGTTCTGTTGATGACTTCTCATACGGAAGCCCTGCCAACGGCACTCATCGAAGCGCGTGCGCTAGGGCTTCCCGTGGTCGCTACAGACTGCGACTGGGGACCGCGAGAACTCGAGAAAAGCCTGGGGCAGGTAACTCTGGTTCGCGATAGAAATCCAGAACAAATCGCCGACGCACTACACGCCCTTCAATTCAGACCTAAGTCCTTTCCGAGCACGCAAACGCTGGTTCCTTTTAGAGAAGCGCAAGCAGAGCGCGCGTATGCGTCCCTAATTGAATCGATGTGCTAAGATTTGAATATTCTAGGCGACACGGGAGTTTTCGGGGCTCAACCGCCTGAATCCTCTACGTCGGGAAGAGTGCACAGAAGCCCCATCATAAACGTAGCTTTTCCGATTTCGCTTGATGGAATAAACCTTCCGCTGAGCTACCCCTGCAAAAAGGCCTAGCACTAACCAAAGTGCGCGTGTGTAGAGCAAAGAAAGAAACACGCTTTGCGCATAGAACGCTGCAAACGCGGCGAACAACCAAACTCCGTTCGTGCGTTTCAAGTTGAAGTAGCCTTTGAACCAGACAATGGTTGTAATCAACATCAGCATGAAAAATCCCACGATCCCCTGCTCCACCAATGTTGTGAGCTGCGTGCTGTGAACCGCCTTCAACCTCGTTTGGCCTAATTCATAGTAGAGGTGG
>JAGQZV010000223.1 GCA_020435295.1 Bdellovibrionales bacterium
AGGTAGTCTTCACAAATCTTTGAGTATTGTGGGAGCACCTTGCCATCTTTTAGAAAAATCAAGCAACCTTCGTCGAGTTTTCCCAATAGTGCTTGATAGGCCTGAATAGTACGCTTGAGTTCCAATTCTTTGGAGTGCAGGTTCTTGGCGAGCTGTTCCCTCTCGTCTCGGAGCGTACTCAGCTCCCCTTTGGAGTCCAGAGAATTTCGTGTGCTGGATTCCAGCATCGAGTTGACAGCCTGCGCGAGCCGCCCAATTTCATCTCGTCGAACAGTGAAGATGTTGCCTCCCGGGACGCCGTCCGCAACGGAAACAACAGCATCGGTCATTTCGTCTAGAGGGCTCGCAATGGATCTTCCCACCATTGCGGCTAAAATCAGGAAAAAGAATAGTAGCGCCAGTGAGGGAACGCCCGCCCACTCTGCCACCCGTTGGGCAGCTTCGCGCAATTCATTATCGACCTTGTAGTCGACAGCAACCATTGCGATTACGGATCGCTTTTTGTTCCGTATAGGAGCATAAGCCGAAATCCAAGTGCCTTTTCTGTCTTTGTACAAAGCCGTGCGCGTAGGCCTGCCGGTGCGCAGGCATTCCAGCGCGGACGGGTTTACTGGGATGCTGTTTCCCACATAAGTCTTTGGGTTACTCATGGTGATGAACACCAGTGAGTTTTCCTTCCATTGCGGTTGGACCAGAGTGTAGATGTCCGATCCGAGTTCGTTGATCTTCTGAATGCGTCGGAGTATGCGCTGAATCTTTTTGAAGTCGTCGCGCTTGGTGAGATCGGGGTCTCGATCGAGATAGGCTTTTACTACTTGCTGGTGCGAGTCTCCATTGATAACAAGCGCGGCGGTTCGCGCCACGAACTCCATTCGAGATCCCACTAAGCTTTCCACGTTTGTTTTCATAGTGACGTACATGTACGACGCTTCTTTGATGAAGTAGATGAGCACAATGAAAAAGGCGAGAAGGACAACCTTCAACGTGACGGGAAGATCGCCAAAAATTTTTTTGAAGCTCTTCATTATTTTTCAGTGGCGGGCGAGACAGAACAGAGCAACCCCTCTTCTATTCGGCCAGAATTTACAAGGACTTAAGGGGCATTATGAGGCTTCCGTGCCGCGACGCGGTACAGGGCGCTAGTGGTGTGAGATTTTCAAAAAACTATCGATCTTAAGAAAGTAGCCCCGCGTCAAGACAGGCGCGTTCGTAGTCTTGAGTCGTGAGCCCACTCGGATCCCCTGCGGGAATGTCACGCGTTGTGCAGAGATCCAAGAGCCAATAACGCCGTGCACCCTGTGGGAAGAACGTCCCATCATCGTGCTTGGCGAAGGTTGACGCGCCGGAAAAACGCCCGATAGCGACGCCGTTTAGCAGGATCTCAAAATAACGTACGGTCGACGGTCGGCCCGGGATCGTGCGTGCTTTGAGCGCAAGTTCCGAGTTGCGCACTGCTTCTGCATCTCCGGGGCACGGGCCTTCGCTGATGGAAAGGTCAGAATCGTTTTCTACGATCCCGGAAGCCATCAAACACATACCGGAGGCGTTGACTGTACTCCCCCCGGGGAGGTTTAGCGTGACTTTCTTTGGGCCCCGTATTTCGCGAAGCGAGGCAAGAGTGGGGACGTTATCTTTGTTGAAGTCCCCCTGCTGCAGACGGCGATCGATCTGGGTTTTGGCGGCACCCGTGTTAAAGCGCATCGACTGGGCGCGCGGGCGATAATTTTGAGGCGGTACCAAAGACTGAGACGTACCAGTCCGCTGGAGTGTGGTGCTTGGTGCTCCGTTGCCCCCCAGGCGGCCGCGCATTTCTCCAGGCTGTGGTTCCCCGCAGCCGAAGAGTACTAATAGGATTGCCACCACGAGCAGATTGAACGCGCTTTTCATTACCATTCTCTCCTTTGAGGAACTTCCGTCAGGAACGGATTGATGCGACGCATTATATGGGAAGCGAAAATAGTGTCAAGGTGCCTGTAAGTATTTGAAATTAAGTGTAGATTAACGTCGTTCCGCGGGTGAAGGCCGACAATGGGTTGTGTCCTTGCGCCGGGATGGTATACGGATACGTCGTAGAAGGAGCATAAAGCGAATGGCCATTAGAAAAGTCGCCCGTATGGGGCACCCCGTTCTAAGAAAAGTCGCGCGGGACGTCCAAGCGGATGAAATTCGAAGCCCGGAGTTCCAGAGGCTGATTGCGGACATGAAAGCGACCATGCGCGAGTACGGCGGGATAGGGATTGCCGCCCCCCAGGTGCACGAGTCGGTCCAATTAGCGCTTATCGAGTTGCCGCCCTCGGCAGAAGAACCGGGCCAGAACCTTACGGTTTTTGTGAACCCAAAGATAAAGGTGCTCGACAAAGAGGAACAGGGTTATTGGGAAGGGTGTCTTTCAGTTCCGGAACTGCGCGGTCTTGTGTTTAGGCCCCGCAAAGTGGAAGTCTCCTATTTGGATGAGAACGGAAAAAAGCAAACACTCGTTGTGGAAGATTTTCTGGCTACCGTAGTGCAGCACGAGTTAGATCATCTGCAAGGGATTCTCTTTGTCGATCGCATTGAAGACATGACAAAGCTTGCCTTTCTCGAAGAGTACCAGCGTTATTGCCTCCCTAGTTCCGACGAAGGGATTGGCGAATTGGGTGACTAAATCCTCCTATTCGGCATGAATACATGTGCTCCCGCGCAGTTAGCCGCTGGCTTTAGTCTGTAAAAACTTTGTACGGGCTAAGTGGCCGCAATTTGCTACATCCCGTCGTTTGTGTCCTAACCAGTGTCACCCTCTTAAGCAACCAGCCAGCTTTTGCGGGTTTGTTTTTCTGGCTTTGAATATGCACCTCAATGAAGTGTGCGGGGGATCACTCAATTTTCATTTGTAATACTTGTGGTGTTCTCATGTCGGAGTGTTGCGTGGACGTCGCCCTCAGATGTCGCCACTCTGGCCGAAGAGGCGATCGCCAATACGAACGCCAGCGCAGCCAGCTTACGGGCCCGCCCAAACGATCCGCGTGTCCGCGACGCTTACTTGCTTTCCTTGGACAATCTGGCGCTTGCAAGGCAGGCCATCGAAGAAGAATTCCAAAAAGGCTCCATCGATAGGCGTGCCCGAACGCGCTTGCTGGTCCGGCTTGCGCGGTTGCTAGACGCAGACCCCACCGGGGATTTTGGCTCTGCCATCGAAGTTGCCTTGGAAGAAAACCAAGACACTGAGCGCTTCGTACCGCCACCTATTCCGGGACAGGTCTCAGAAAACAAGAATTCAGGAGCTAACGAAACACCCACCTTTCCCAAGCCCATAGCAACCAACGGGAGCACAGTGGTTTTCTTAACACGCGATCTTTTTCCTAACTCAACGGCCCACCCAGATCCAGCGACGTCCGAAAAGCGGAGCCAGAACGGACGCCAAAAACTTACTTTGTCTAGAGGGTACAATGCACCTTCACTTTCAACGTCTCGGCCATTGGGTTCGGTTTTGGATACTTCTGCTGTGGAGGTTTTTTCCGATGGATCTATGAAAGACCTTCTGGCTTCGGCATTGGATGAGGCGCGCGTGGCGTCTGCAGTGGCCAAACCACCCCGCGCCGCGGGGAGAGTCACAAAACCACTTGCCCCAACGTTGTCGCCTGGATTGAGCTCGCTAGCGGCTGGGCTATCTGGGAAGGTTGCCCGTTCGAATGCGTCTCTTGGCGGGATTGAGCCGGAATTTCTATCGCTAACCGTTGCTGCGCCTCAAGCGCGCAATAGTTTTTCTTTATGGTGGTTTGCCCTAGGAATCCCACCGATTCTTATTCTCGCCTGGCGGAGCAAGCGATCAAACTCCGCCACTACAGCCAAGAATTAAAATTTGCTAGCTTGGCCCGACGCGTACTGCTATATCGTCTGGATGCGTTTGCTTTCAGTCTGGATGGCCCTTCTTATTTCTGTGCCTTCGTTCGCTTTTCCTCGCATCGATATCGTTTTGGATTTGGATCATCTTTTATATTTCCCCATGCCCGAACCTGTCCGCGAGGACTTCACACACGTCAGTGTAGTCTTGCCGGCTCCTGTCGGCGAGCTCAGTTACCGTGTTGCAGATGGAGCGGCCGCTTTTCTCAGCTCGTTGAGGTTTCTGCCTGCTGACGTTCACGTCAGTTTTCACAGTACCGGGCTTGCGAGCCGAAACGTGGGGGTTTTG
>JAGQZV010000224.1 GCA_020435295.1 Bdellovibrionales bacterium
ATAGGACAGGCTGGCCGACCATTCGTTTTCCCTGATAAAAGCACCCGAACTTGTGCGCGTGGTTTCCAGTTGGTAGCGCGCTTGCATTTGGCCCCTAAATCGCCAGATCTCAAGCTCGCTCAAAATTTCAATGGGCCCGAACTTTCTCGCGAATTGAGGGTCCTGCGCCGATAGATTGACATTGTACTGTTCACTTATCTGGAGCAGGAAGAAGCGGTAAACCCCGCTGTCCGTTTTTCGGCGGAAACGGTTAATGAGCTCAAATCGCATGTACTCGAACTGCGGCATTAAATCCAACTGGTCAAATCGGGGATTGGAAAGGTCTGCAGTGGGGTCGCTGTAAAAGAAAGGGTGATCCGCTTCTACGTTTCCGCCCTGAAAGAAATTATTTGCGTAGATGAAGCGCGGCTGCACCACGTGGTTGATTTTTTCTGCTCCGGGAATGCCTGTCTCGTAGGTTTTGGAAAAATACAACGAGGCCGGTAGTTCGAGTGTCACGTACTCACGGTGTATCAATTGCGAGGCGGGCAAATCAAAATGGTACAGCAACGTTCCCGCCCGTAACAGCGGCTGGAATTGGACGCCATCCGGCATGGGTATATTTGCTACCAAGCGCGGTTCAAGTTTAAGTCTGCGGCCGACGCGTAAGTAATCTCCAGTGTGGAAATTGGGATCCGGATCGGAATGCAGTTTAGCGCCCTTGACAAGCGCCGCTGGCACAGCATCGAACGCGGAGCCGCCGCGATAGAAATTTGTCAGGTTGGCGTCGAATTCGTACGAGAGATATTGATTGAGAAACGGAGTGGAGGACAGCGAAAAGCCCAACGAAGGGAATTTAGAGACTTCTCCTCGGTCAACACCCGAGTCCTCGGGAATGATAAGCGATTGGCGGTGCTGCAGTTCCGCGGTGAGGAGCGTTCGATCCCCCGGCCAGCTGAAAAACAGTTGCGAGCGGAGTGAGGGTTGGCCGTCAAAGTTGTCGATATCCTCGGAGTAGTCGAACATGTAGAAGGGGTTAGGAACGAAGCGGATAACCTGGCGGCTAAACGCGCGCCCCCC
Source organism: Bdellovibrionales bacterium (assembly GCA_020435295.1). Taxonomy (GTDB): domain Bacteria; phylum Bdellovibrionota; class FAC87; order UBA2466; family JACKAF01; genus JACKAF01. The sequence continues at coordinate 1,060 of JAGQZV010000224.1, forward strand.
GAGTGGTACGCTGTTGCGCAAGTCTACCGCCGCCTCTCCAAAAAGTCCTAGCGTGCGAGCTCGGCTTGTGTCGTCTGGTGCTGGATCGTCCCGGTTCTGGGTATACCGACGTTGCAGTAAGTAGAGGTTGGCCTGCCCTTCGAATCGATTACTGTGGTTGTAGCGGTACTTGAGTCCCAAATGCAGGCCTCGCGCTGTGTGGACCGTGGGTTCAATCGTCAAATCTTGCCACTCGCTGATGGCCCAAAAGAAGGGAAGGTTTATGCCCGTTCCCAGTGTCGCTTTGAACGTAATGAGAGGCATTAATACGCCGGATTGTCTTTCGGTTTTGATGGAGAAGATAAAATAGGGGAAATAGAGCACCGGAAAACCATTGGCGTAAATCAGCGCATCTTGAATATGGACGTACTCACCTATGGTGACTGAGAGCCAACTACCAAACGCCTTCCAGTCGTAAGTACATGCACCCACATCCGGGTCGCGACGGCCGTCGGTGTTGCAATTCGTGTAGGTCCCTTCTGTGATTTCGTAGCGGGTTCGATCGAGCCGATTCACTATATCGCCCGTCATCACCACTTGTCCGATGGTGAGCGTTGCGTTTTCCAGTACGGCGTCGTCCCCGCGCATGTTGTAGTTGGCAAAATCGCACCAAATGTCGACGTTTGCGTCGCGGATGTGGACGTGCCCACGAGCCGTTACAAGTTCTCGGGAGAAATCGATTTCGAGTTCGTCAGCAAAAATCTCCTTAGAGTCGCGTTTTACCCAGGCGTTGCCTTTGGCTCGCGTAATATTTTTGCCAAGGTCGCGCGTGTAGTAGTCGGCTTTAAATTCTAGGGTGGAGCCTTCGGCAAGTGTGTGCAGAAGGCATCCCAGCAAGAAAGAAAAACGCCAGAAGCGAAGCATCGAGTATTTAGGCCCGACGAATAAGCAGTGCCTGGCCTTGTCCCCCCCCAATGCACGCGGAGACCAGCGCGTGTGTCTGGTTTTGGCGTGAAAGCTCATATAACACGTGGGCGGTGATGCGGGCTCCGCTGGCCGCAAGCGGGTGCCCTAAGGCGACGGCCCCGCCGTGGATATTGAGCTTCTCCTCCGGGATCTCAAGTTGTTTGGCGACGACGAGACACTGTGCCGCGAACGCTTCGTTCACCTCAATGAGGTCCATTTGCGCAAGGCTCATTCCGGTTTTTTCCAAAAGTTTTCGGGTTGCCGCGACAGGGCCGATCCCCATCCGCTTCGGGTCAACACCCACCACCGCGTTTCCGATCAATTGCCCGAGCACCGGCCAACACTCTTTTTCCGCGCGCGCGCGCGTTGTTAAGATGAGCGCGGCCGCGCCGTCGCAAATCCCACTGGCGTTGCCTGCCGTTATCATCCCGTCCTTTTTGAAAACAGGCCTCAACTTGGAAAGGGCCTCCAGAGATGCGTCCGCGCGCATGTGCTCGTCGCGCAGCACGTGCACGCTTTCCCGTTTGCGGGTGACAGGTACCGGTGCGATCTCCTTTTCAAAGTAGCCCGCTTCAGCGGCTTGGTGGGCGCGCTGGTGGGAGCGCAGTGAGAATCGATCGCACGCATCGCGCGTGATTCCATTTTCTTCAGCAATAAGTTCTGCTGTTCCCGACATGGCCATTTGGGCGTAGGAATCCGTTAGACCGGAAACGAGGGAATCCTCCAAGGCGCCGTGGTTCATGCGGTACCCAAAGCGTGCGTTTCGCAGGACAAAGGGAGCTTGGCTCATGTTTTCTGCGCCCCCCGCCAAAACCACTTCGGCCTCGCCGGTCTGAAGCAGTCGGCTGGCTTCCGCCAGCGCCTCAAAACCCGAGCCGCAGAGCCGGTTGAGGGTTACGGCGGGGCACTCAACGGGGGTGCCCGAACGAAGTCCGACGTGGCGCGCTAGATAGGGCGCGTCCGCAGAAGTTTGTAAAACGTTCCCAAACACAACGTGATCAATTTGCCTAGCGTCGACGCCTGAACTTTTTAGGGCCGCCTCCGCCGCGATGACCGCGAGATCGGTCGCGGTCAACGACGCTAGGCTACCCCCGAAAGCGCCAAACGGGGTACGTTTCGCGGCAACAAAGACGATATTGCAAGTCATGGGTCGAGCTCCTTCCCGCAAACAAAGCCATCAACTTACCCCATAGGACAGGGTGGGTAAACCATGCAGAGCTTTGCACTAGGGACTACTAAGCTGAAACAAATTGGGGGGTTGAGGCACAAATTTTGGCCCCCCAACATTGAAACTTGAATTTGGGCCCGCGGGTCCATATGCTTTCGTAGATCTTATGGGTGATGCTATAAAAACTTTGGTAAACCCTTCTGCTTTGGCGGAGTGCGTTGTGACCTGCGGCGAGTTGCAGGTTCCGCTCCTCGATCTATCCATGGTTCGGCTGGTGGTTCCCGCTGTGCCCGCCTGGGAAACCTTGCGCGAGGGAGAAGCGCTAGAGCTGAAGCTGAATTTGGGGAGTGCCGTTGTCGGGGTTTCCGCCGTATTACAAACACGCGGTCCTGAGTGGCTTCGGTTCGGCTTGGTTCGGGTCGTTCCTAGCGCACGGGCTCGTTTGCGCTCTTTTCTTTCTCCAAAGAAGATCGGAGAGTCATTGCGGCAGGACTGGACGACCGAAACTTCGCGGCATTTTCACGGACTCAACGAGAGCGAGCTTTGGTTCGACACGCGCGGCGGGCTACTGTTTACGTATTTGGATCAAGAAAACGGCGATTCGCAGTTTATCTTGCACATTCGCGATCGGCAGGCGGAGTTGAGTGTGGGCACCATGCCGCGTCCCGATTACATCGAGCTTAGCGGTGTGGAGGAGCCTTTGCCTTTGCGTCCGATTAAAGATGGCGAGGTATACCCTCGCGTTAGTGAATGCCGAGACATCGTCACCAATTTTCGTCCCGTGGGCCAAAAAGAGTTCCAGCTAAAGCAGCGCCTCCTTCAGGTTATTAGCGAATATCTCTACAACACGCGAAGAGGTATCGAGCGCTCTTACGTTCCG
>JAGQZV010000225.1 GCA_020435295.1 Bdellovibrionales bacterium
ATTTCAGCAATTGCTGGGATCTAAAAAACGATCCCATTATGATGGCGATCATATTCTAAGCACCCAGGCTTTGGTTAAATTAAGTCATCGGGCATGGCATAGAATCGAAAGGAGGCCTGCTGTGAAAGAAAAACTTTTTTTCCGACAACTCTTTGATGCTGAATCTTTTACCTATTCCTACTTGCTCGCCGATACCGAAAGCGGGGAAGCGGTCTTAATCGATCCCGTCATCGAGAACGTGGAGCGGGATTTAAGGCTCGTGGAACAATTGGACTTCAAGTTGAAATATGTGCTCGATACACACGTGCATGCCGATCATGTGACGGGAGCTGGCAAGATTCGTGAACTGTCGGGTGCTAAAACAGTCGTGGGCGCTGGAGCGAAAGTAGATTGTGCGAATGTGAGTATCGCCGATGACGAGACCCTACAGTTTGGATCCTTTACGATCAAAGCACTGGCTACCCCCGGCCATACAGATGGCTGCACTAGCTATTATATTGAAGGCATGGTTTTTACGGGGGACGCTTTGCTTATTCGAGGAAATGGCCGCACCGATTTTCAGCAAGGCTCCTCTGAAAAACTTTTCCGTAGCATCGTCGACAAGCTATATAAATTACCCAAGGAGACGAAGGTCTATCCAGCCCACGATTATCGCGGACAAACGGCAAGCAGCATTGGGGAAGAAATGCGGTTTAACGCAAGGATTCCCAGTGACCAAACGCTGGCTGGTTTCGTTAAGGTCATGGAGGCTTTGGATTTAGCCGATCCGAAGAAAATAAAAGTTTCCGTCCCCGCAAACATGAAGTGCGGGCAACTACAAGGAGCGTAGCGTGTCAAAACTGTCATCCGAACAGGCCAAGGAATACCTCGCGGAGCGTGAGGGCGAAGTTTGTTTCGTGGACGTACGCAGCCAGGATGAGTTCAAGTCCGGTTACATTCCACAATCCAAGTGTATTCCGCTTCCGGAAATCAGTAACCGACTGAATGAGTTTCCTAAAGATCGTCCCATTTTGCTTAGTTGCCAGAGTGGCATGCGCTCGGCCAAAGCGCGACAGTTGTTAGAGTCTTACGGTTTTAGCGATATTTTCGAAGTGGACGGCGGGTTTTCTGCGTGGAAGCGGGCGGGTTTGCCGACGTCTAAGAAGAAAAAAGCGGGTATCTCTATCCAGCGCCAAGTTCTGCTTACGGCTGGGACTCTCGTATTGTCGGGTACCTTACTCAGCCATTTTGTGAACCCTACATGGTGGTTGCTTCCCGCTTTCGTAGGAGCTGGGCTAAGCTTTGCCGGCGTTAGTGGATTTTGTGGTTTGGCTAAGGTACTTGAGCGCATGCCATGGAACCGGGAGCGCTAATGCTGGTGTTGGGTTATGCGGCAGCCGTTGCAATCGGTCTTTCACTTGGGATGATTGGGGGCGGGGGTTCGATCCTTACGGTACCCGTTTTGGTGTATGCCTTCGGCTACGAGCCTAAAGATGCGATTGCGATGAGTCTTGCGGTTGTAGGAGTCGCAGCCTTCGTCGGAAGTCTGCAGCACTGGCGCTTGGGGAACGTGCGGATCAAGATGGGAGTATACTTTGGCGCGTTTTCGATGTTGGGCGCCTTTCTGGGTTCTCGTTTTTTGTCACCGCATTTGACTGGCAAGTTTCAGTTGACCCTTTTTTCGATAACAATGCTACTTGCTGCCGCATTCATGTTCAGAAATAAACCCCCTAAGGAACAAGGGGCGGATCACCCGGCTACATTAGCGGTACTTGGGATTCTTGTAGGTGTTTTTACGGGGCTTGTCGGCGTTGGCGGCGGTTTTGTGCTGGTGCCGACGTTGGTTCTGCTGGCTGGTGTTCCAATGAATGCAGCTGTCGGAACTTCACTCGCAATTATTGCGATGAACTCACTTGCCGGTGTTCTGGGCTATTCTGGAACACTGTCCATTCCGTGGGCTTTCGTAGCCGGCTTCGCGGGACTGACTCTCATGGGCATCTTCCTTGGAACGGCCCTGGGGCAAAGAGTCTCCCACGCAGCCTTAAAAAAAGGCTTTTCTGTTTTCTTGATCTTTGTTGGGATCTTGGTGTTCTACAAGTCAGTTAGGGAGCAGCAATCAGGGAAGGGGAACAAAACTGACAATTTGGGGATTCCTGCTCCGACCAAGCTTGCGCATAATACCCTCAACAATTGTCTGGCCAGAATTGAAACTCACGATAATTGAGCCTTTTCCTTGAGGGACGGACAGCTCTCCGGCGACAAACAAATTGGGTACGTTGGTTTCTAGCCACTCGTTTAACTTTGGGTTTTTGCGATCATCCAGTTCTATGCCTGCATTTTGCAGAAAAGCGGTGGGGCTACTCCCACCGATCGCAAACACTATGTGATCGAATTGCATTTCTTCGCGTTCTGCAAAGATAGCCAGCGGCTTCCCATTTTTCTCGCCTACAGCCGTGATATTTGTGCCTCGGAGGACTTTCAGTCGTCCCTGCGTCTCGTCCCCCTCCAGAAGGTGCTTGTTCATTGGGTTTAAGCGGGTAAATTCTTTCTTCCGGTAGGAGAGGCTGACCTCGGCTTTTGGCGTTAGGCTGAGGGCAAATTCCACAGCTGTATTTCCTCCGCCAACGATGAGAATTCGTTTGCCCTCGGGATTGATGTTTTGGAGATCAAACCGCACTTCTTTTCTCACAGCTGGGGGGATCTGCGAGAAAAAGTCGGGGCGGTTTGGCTTGCCCATTCTTCCCACCGCGATGACGACGTGCTCCGCAACGTATTGCGTCCCATCGGATCCGGTTACTGAAAAGAGACCATCACTGTGTCTTTTTATTGAATCCACATGTGCGCTGTAGGCAAACGGAAACGCGTATGATCGCATGAGCCGATCGACATGCTCTAGAAACCCTTTCTTGGTGGTGTCCCTGAAGCAAAACACCCCCGCGCAGATGGCTTCCTGGCCTTTGTAACTGGCATCCACACGCTTTTCCTCAGGGTAGTATTGGCGCACCGTTTGGTTGTGGTCTGCCCCTTTCTCAAGAACCAAGACAGATTTGAAGCCGTGATAAGTGGCTTCCGCCGCGACACTGAGGCCGGCCGGTCCGGCACCGATCACAAGGATTTCCAATGGATTTTGTTGGGACACTCGCTCTCTCCGGTTTATCTTTGCTTACATGTGAGAGGGTAGGGCTGGCAAGTAGGCGAGCCATAGTGGGCACCATCAATCCATTTTGTCACTGTTAGCCGGGAAACGGAAGCGTCCCCAACCGGCGTGGTTGGGGACTTCCGGTGATTGCCAATACTACGGGTTGCAGACGGCTTTTACGCTGATGCCCGACTCGGTGGTCGCTTCGGCAGCGCCCGTTTCCGTGCTTTTCGGAACGGGTAAGTTCAAGTACGTCTGGTTGTAGATCCAAAGATTTTCAGCTCCCGGGACCTCATAAGGTTCAGCAACTTTGACTTGAAGCGCAGAAGGCGTGCTTTCTCCTTCCCGGTAAAGTAGCGTCGCGACGACAATCTTCGCATCCGCCGCGCCTACCGCGTTTTTCAAAAACTGCGGCTTGGGGGCCATATGGTACGCGTAGTAGTTACCGGGATTCGTTTTAGTAATCCCCATAACAAGTGCCTGCGATCGGATGGCTCCAGCCGAAAGGCCGACCGTGTTTCCGTCCACCGTTACGCTGCAGCGGTTTTCTAACAGCGTGTTTTTGAGTTGTTCTAGGTAATCCGCCTTGTTGCGAAGCGCTTGAATCTCGTCATCCACCGGCAAGTGATCTGCAGCTACTGCCAGCCCGGACCACAATACGGCCATCCAAACAAAAAATTTCATATTGCCCCCAATGTGTTGTTGTTGTCCCTAATCAACGGTGTAGCGGTTTAGGTGCGGGATGTCACAGGTGAGTGGCGCATAGTGTTAACAAATGATACCACGCTCAAATCCGGTGCTGACGCGGCTTATTTTCTTAGGCGGGAAAAAATAAGGTAGATCTGCATTCTACCCTATTCCCGATCCTGCGGTTCTTTTACTTGGCTAGGTGCCTTCAAGCGGAGCTTTCCCATCTCG
>JAGQZV010000226.1 GCA_020435295.1 Bdellovibrionales bacterium
AACCCCCTCGTCTTGATTTATTGATAGAGCAAACTTGATGCCAACTTTTGCGGGGTAGTTTTAGGCTCAACTTCTCATCAAAGTAGGCCATTCGGGGTCAAACTGACCCCAGTTTCTCAACTTTGAGCAGTCTATTTTGAGAAACTAGAGCCGAAATGGAACAAGAATAGGCTTACCGGCCAAGCAGGAAATCCCGGAAGGCTTGAGTCTTCTCCCCCTTGATGAGGGCGGGCACGATGTCATTGTGACCATACCCGGATAAGCGCGTGAAGGATTTGGGACCGGTATAGGCTTCGAAAAGTTTTTCCGCAAATTGGATGGGGACTACTTCGTCCGCCTCGCCGTGGACGATATGAAGGGGGATGGGGGCAGCCGAGAGATAGCGCATGTTTTCGTAACGGTCCTTTAGAATCCAACGAATAGGAAAATAGGGATAATGGTACTGCCCGACATCCGCCGCTGAGCTAAACGGCGAGATGAGAGCCAGGCGGTCAATATCCCGCTGGCTAGCGATGTAGCTTGCCGGGCCGCTACCAAGACTTTCACCAACGATAGTGACGGGGAGTAGGGCCCACTTTTGGCGGACCGTATCGAGCAAGAGCGTAGCCTCTTTGAAGATCAACGCTTCACTGGGATCCCCCGCTCGGGCGCCGAAACCGGGGTACTCGGCGAGCAGAAGAAGCACGCTTTTGTCGGGGACGAGTTCATCCAGCCAATTGCGCCCCAGCGCTTCGCCTCCGTTTCCGTGAAATAGGATCACAACCCGTTTGGGATCTTCAGCGGGGCGTATATAGCCCCAAAACTGTCCAGCTACGTCCCGCCAGGGGCGAAAGCTTGTGTTGCCACTCCCCTTTCTGTCCACGTGCGTAGGGAAATACTGAAGGTTGCGCTGGGTGATTGAGGCCACCACAATCAGCGCTCCATAGATGAGTCCCAATGCTACCAATAGGGTGACGCAGATTCTTAACACGCGTCGTATTTTATCATAGACACTTATGACCCGCCGCGTTTAGCGTTTTCTTAAATATGGAGGAGGCGTGCATGCGTTCAGCTTATGTGTTGGTATTAGGACTGCTTTGGGTTGTTACTCAGGGAGTGAGAGCGCAGGAGGAGACGGCGCCCGGTCTGGGCGTAGGCGAAAAGCCCGCAGTGGTGGAGCTAGCCGGCTTTGACGAAGAAAAGAAAGAAATCGAGAGCGAAGCCGCGTCCGCCATCATTGGCGAAAAGCGGAAATTCACTGTTGTTGAGCTCTTTCAGACATACTGCTACGCCTGCCGGGAAAACATCGCGTTACACTTGACGGATCTAGTTGAAAAAACCAAAGACGTGGCGACATACAAGCTGATTGCTCTGCGCCCGGGTGTGACGGCGCGTAGCGAGTTCAAGCGAGAAGTGCAGGATTTCTTCGCGCAAGTGCCACAAGATTTGCTCCCCGATGCGAGTGAGGAGCAAAAGACCCGCCTTCCAAAAGTTTTGCCGAAAGTGCGGGTACTGCTGGATCCGGATCGCAAAGCGACGCGGGTCTTCAAGGTGCAGTACACTCCCACGCTCTACGTGCTCGATGTCGAGGGCAAGGTGGTGTACGGGCATGTGGGTTCATTCGAGGGGCAGGACGCCGCCAAAGCCGCGTTTTTAAAAGCACTTGGAAAATAACCTTAGGCAACCGCTTTGCGGTAGGCCTCAATGGTTAGCCCGGCAGTGGCATCCCATGTGAATTGCTGGGCCCGCACGGGGCCCAATGCGCGACAACGAGCGCGTTTCTCGTCGTCAAAAGCCGCTTCCATTCCGGCGTGCATGGAGTCTCTGTCTAAGGGATTGAAGTACAAGGCGGCGTTGCCACCCACTTCCGGCATAGCCCCACGATCGCTTGTTAAAACTGGCGTGCCGCCGCTCATGGCTTCGAGAATGGGAAGCCCGAAACCTTCGTAAAGGCTCGGGTATACGAAGGTGTGAGCTTTTTGAAAAAGCACGCGCAGTTCTTCCTGGGACGGCGATTCGATGAGTGTTATGCGTTCACTTATTTTGAGAGACTGGAGGAGTTGTTTTTCCTGGGAGTCGAATGGAGCACCGGCCACCAGGACCCTAATTTTTTCTCGTAGTGGGCTTGTGGCATACGCACCCAACCAGGCGCCAAAATTTTTGTACTGCAGCCGCCCGCCGACGTAGAGGAAAAACGGTTCGTCTCCGATCCGATGCTTTTCTTGGAGCAACTGCCACTCGGTTTTCTCAACCTGGGTCGAAAAAAATCCATACGCAACGCCCAGGGGGGTAACATCCACTTTTTCGGGATCTACATCGTAAAAAGTGCAGAGGTCCAGTTTGGTAGTCAGAGAGTTTGTGACGATTCGCGAAGCGCTTGGTAGGACGCGTTTTTTATCCCGTCGCAACTCATCAAACACCCCGCCAACACTGAACTGAGGGTATAGTTCCGGAATCATGTCGTGGATGGTGAGTACCTGCGGGAGCTTTGGAAATGAGGATGCTTGGTAGTGCGTGGGATGGTAGACGGATCCCGGCGTTGTTTGGATCTGCTTTCGCCAATAATACTTGTCGATGTCTTGACGGATTGCCGAAAGAAAGCGTTTTAATTTTCCGTCTGGAAACCAACTTGCACTGGGAGTGACTCGCTCCAAATGCTGAGTCTGGGATGCCGTTGGCGGGGCGAGTACGCCGCTCGCATTTCCCAGAATATGAAGCTCCACGTCCGGGTGGTTTGCAATGCGGGGCAGAATCTCAGCGAAATAGCGGTAAATACCGCCCTTTTGAAAACAGTTCCAGTCGACGATGACATGTACCATCTTCAAATTATACGCCAAAGTGTCGCCCTTTGCTCAGGGCCCTGTTTGCAGCGAAAGGATGTCTCCGGCGAAACCGAGCAAGTAGAGATTGCCGTTTCTATCCTCACCGAACGACGCGATTGGCTCGTCCGCTGTGGCGAGCAGGCGATTTGTTGTGGTTTCGGGATTGAGCGCCCACACGCGTCTGGAAACAAAGTCTGCGTACAAGTAGTGTCCGAAAAGTTCTGGCCACTCAGTGCCGCGGTACACGTAGCCGCCGGTGATACTGCGCCCTTCGGAGTGATCGTATTCGTAGAGGGGCGCTTGGGTGCCTGCAGGACAGCTGTCACCCTGAGGGTAGCGGTGCATGCCCTCGCACGTGTTCCAGCCGTAGTTTCTTCCCGGTAAGATGATATCAATTTCTTCAAAAGCATTTTGGCCGACGTCACCGGCCCAAAGGGTGCCGGTGACTCTATCAAAGGAAAAACGCCAGGGGTTGCGCAGACCGTACGCCCAAATTTCTGCTCGTCCCAACTCGGGTGTTGTGGCAAAGGGATTATCCGCGGGGATATGGTAGCCATTCTCGGTCGGATCTATGCGCAGAATACTTGCGAGAAGCGTGTGCGGGTTCTGCCCATGTTGCAGTGGATCGCCGCCCGAACCACCGTCTCCGAGGCCGATATACAGATAGCCATCTGGACCGAAGGCAAGCATGCCGCCGTTGTGGTTAGAAAACGGTTGGGGTACTTCTAGAAGCACTTTCTCTGATGACGGATCGGCGATGCCGCTGTGAGCGTCGAGGGCGAATCTGGAAACGACAGTACGAGTAGGATTGGCCGCCGTATAATTTACGTAGAGCGCCGGGGCTTCGCTCCATTTTGGAGTGAGCGCTAAACCGAGTAAACCTTGTTCATTGCCGTTGGAAAGCACCCGGGTACTCAAGTCCAATACAAGAGCTTTCACGGTTGTTTCGCGATCATTTTCAAAACTGAAAATATTTCCCCCTTGTTCCGCAATAAAAAGCAAATCCCCGGGGGCGGGGATTTGCACGAGGGACAACGGACGAGAGAAGGAAAGGTTGGGAAACGCTTTTTTCAGCACCCATTCGGAGGCAGGTAGCGGCGAGGAGTGGGCGGTGTAGAGGATTATGGTGAGTAGTAAGATAGTGTGCCGGCTCAAGCGGTCCCCCCTTCACTTTCAACATAGCGATGCTCGGGTGCCGGCCCT
>JAGQZV010000227.1 GCA_020435295.1 Bdellovibrionales bacterium
TCCATTTGGCTTACCATTCGGACGGCCCAGTTAAAGCCCCACAAGTTGGGGACAAATTCGCCATCTTCCACAAATTGATGCAAGCGCGCGACATCTTCTTGCAGCTTCACGCTGGGGTGCACGGGACTTATGAGGATGAGTCCGTCTAAGAGATCGGGATACTTCTGGATGAGCTGCATGTACTTCGTGGTGGAACCACTCTTCGCTAGTGGCACAACAGGCAGTCCAAATTTTTTCACTTCTCGCAGATACGCGGCCTCCCATTCGATCCAGTGATCGACCGTGGGAAATTTTTCTGGATCGGGACCCATGCCATGTCCCGGATCGTCTTTGGCTTCCGCAGCGATCACAAGATCGGGGTATCGTTCAAAAATGGTTTCTCTCACAGAGGGTTGGTTTCCCGCGCGCGTGCTGCCGCTTTTCTTCCTGCTTGCGCGGGTGGCGAAGGTAACAAAATCAAGCATGGGGCCGGAGTGGCTGTACCAAGCGCCATTTCCGTGAGCGACTGGCATAAACACCTTACTGTCCCGCGCCACGCGGACCAGCTGGCGTGGCTGATTGTGTTCCTGGCGGACCGAGCTATAGTAACGTACCGTTTCTAGCTTGGGATCCCACTCGGCGACGGGGGTTTTTTTCTGCCCTCTATAGAACGTGTTTCCCCCTTCATCTAGCGCGACCGCTACACCCGCCACGATTTCCGGAAGCGCTTCTGGCGGGGATTTGGCTCTTAGTAGCGCAAGTCGGTCTGGAATCAGCGTCGAGATATTGAGTAGACAGCGTCCGTTTGTCCCGTGGCCGTTGCCATTGGTTCTTGCGTGCCCATTCGCACCGACGATCTGAGGTTCGCCGACTCCCAGATCCAACTCTGCAAAGCCATCCGTGCCTGGCGTTTTATCTTGGGACGGGAAGAGAGATGAAGGAAGGGGAGCTCGGTCGGGTCGATTGGAACGTGGATCCGAGCTCCCCTGGGAGACTGCCGTTACACATACAAGGAGGACTATATAGCCAAGCCATTGCAAAGCATCATTCCTAAGTCCTTGTATTTGCACCACCACTTTTCCTCTTCCTAGCCTACGGTGGTTGCGACCGTCGGCCAGGACACAGCCTGCGAGCCCATCTGGGAGGGTGAGCACCGCAGGTGATTTTTCGGTTGCAGACCATTACTTGCCACATCGCATAAATTATTGAAATTTCATAATTGTAATGTAATTATGACTTTAAATGAGTTTACTTAGCCCGCAATTAGAGGCCTTCATGGCCATTGTCCGTAGGTCCACCGTTCAGCAGGCAGCTCAGGATCTCGGAATCACGCAAACCGGTGTGACCCAACGGATCCGAACCCTAGAAGGGCGATTGGAAGCGACGCTCTTTACCCGCTCTAGGCGAGGCATGCGCCTTACGACAGAAGGGGAGGCTCTGCTGCGGTACTGCCAGGCCGCCCTGCAGCTGGAGGGGGAGGTCCTTGCCAAGATCCAGAACACGGGGACCCTAGCGGAGATCCAAGTCCGCGTGACAGGCCCGTCTAGCATCATGCGATCGCGTGTGATTCCCGCCGTGGTGAAGCTATTGCGAGAGTTTCCTGAACTTGTCTACAATTTCGATCTCGACGATGGTGAAAAAGGGGCGCACAAGTTGAAAGCGGGGGAGACTGATTTGGCCGTCCTGCCTCGCGATGAAGTGGTTCCGGAGATGGACAGCAAGTTGCTCCTTCCGGAGAGGTACATCTTGGTGGGTCCGGCGAAGTGGAAAAAAATTCCGCTCAAGAAGATTGTTGAGGAAAAACACATCGTCGACTTTGATTCCCACGACAAAATGACTCTCTCGTATTTGCGTCTGCACGGACTTAGGGAAATGGCCCACCCCATCCGGCACTTGGCAAACAATACCGATGCGCTTACGGCCATGGTAATGATGGGAGTCGGGTATTCGGTATTGGATGAACAATTTGCCGGTCCCTATATCCGTCAAGGGCACTTGGCGGATCTCAATCCAGGCTGCAGTTACGAGAATAGCTTGGCGCTGGTTTGGTACCCTCGCCCACAGATGCCTCGCTACTTTGGCGAAATCATCAAGACGGTGAAATAGCTTAGGGAGCGACGGCGGCTTCCAACGCTTGGGCGCCGGCGAGTTGCTCTTGGCGCTGGCTTACAGCGTTAAGAAACTCGTAAACATGGGAGTAAACATCCACCACAGTGTCTTTGCCTTCGTTTGGCAATGAACGGTGAGCGACCGAGACCACGTCATGCCCAACATTCTTCCAAGAGCCGTAACGCGTGAGCGGTTGAATGGTCTGCGCTCGTTGCACATGCCACCGGTAGGCGAATCGGACACTATGGGGTACTTGCCAATCTGATTCCCCCCAAACGACGTAAGTGGGAATGCCGTTAAAAGGATTCCCTCTGCGGTGCCAGCTAAGTGGCCCGCTGTCTGCTGCCCCCATGTCTTTGTACCACCCAAAAAGGACCTCCAACCCACGGAGATTAGGTACAAATTCATCCCGTCTAATCTTGTCCTCGATCCAACTGCGACGTTGATCGTGCGAACCGCCGGGCAGCTGTCCCAATTTATCAAGAAAGGCGATCTGATCCGTCTGGAGCGGTATGAGCCCCAGCGACTGCATGTTAGATAACCACGCCAAGCGCTCACGCAAGCCAGTTGCCGGAAACCCACCTAAGGTGTCAATCATCGCGTTGACGGTGCTTAGTTGCTGATCGAGATCACCCGAAGCGTCGCCGGGCAACGTGATGTTTCCTTGCTCGACTTGGCTGCGGATCCACGCCAGGCGCTCCATTTCTTCTCCAATACGGTACTCGCCGGTTTGGTGTGCGTGTTCGTAGGCAAGGCGTTCATTTTCTTTCAGACCCACTGTTGGGTGCATGGGGCCGATGAGAATCATTCCAGCCAGCAAATCTGGGCGCATGTGAGCGATAGCGGGCATCAGACCCGTGGACGCACTTCGTGCGATGGCCACAAGCGGCAGCCCACCGGAAGCTTTTTTCATGTCCTCAAACCACTCTATTAGGTAGGCGATCTGAGCCTTCGCGGTAACATAATCATCCGAATGTCGACCAGCGCCGTATCCGGGGAGATCGATCGATTCCGAAACTGTGGGTAGCCACGTGGGAAGACCCTTTAGTGTATCGGCGAGGGAGCCTTTCTTGCTCTTCGAACTCATCATGATATTCATGAAGTTCAGCCAGGATCCGCCTTGGCTTTTCATTCCACCCCCACCGTGGATAACGGCGAGGTGCAGTTTAGGGGGGACGGTTCCGTGCCGGGCGCCGTAGTTGATCTTTTCGGGCACTCGTCCGTCTTTGTGATGGTACACGATCGTCTGCAACTTGGGGTGGAAGGACGCTTCGAACAAATTGTACTGATTGTTGCCGAGAAAGACCTTATTGCCGCGGATGGCGATGCTTTGACCTTCGATAAGGTGGCGCGTCGTCTGCCACTCCAACAGATGCGCGCGGCAAAGCGGGTGATCCAGCCGTGTGACTGAGGCCCATGCTACTTGGGAACCCCAGATGCTAAGTATCGCAAGTATTACTAGTCGCAAAGCCCCTACCTCTTGCCCCGTTGAGCGAAAAACAGAGTTCTCAAATTTTCCATTTGATTCGATGCCTGGGGATCACCTTAGTCAAACCTAACGACGCCTGTCATCATAAAATTTATCCAATTATATTATATAGTTACACCGTAACGCGCGGTTCACTGGGATTGTAAAGCAAAATTTGAGGCGGTTTTTGCCCATTTCCAAAGCCCCAAAGCCCCTTTAAAGTGAGCGGCACAGGAGAGGCCATGCATCTAAGCAGTCTTTTTAGTTTCTACAGAAAAGGCGTTCGAGAAATCACGGTTAGCGGAGAAATTGTTGTCAGTGATGGGAACGCCGTTCTTTTCTCAACTTCCACTGAGCGTTTGG
>JAGQZV010000228.1 GCA_020435295.1 Bdellovibrionales bacterium
CGGTAGCAATGCGGCCCTGCGCGTCTCTTACGGCGACACGATCGAACTCACGCTCCGTACGGAATTTGGCAAAATGGACGCGCAGCCGGTGCGCGCCTTCTCGGTATAGCCTATAACTCTTCCTAAAGGAGGCGGGGTAGGGATGCGCAGTTTCCACTAAGGTGGCGCGTTCCCGCCAATCGGTCGGACCGTCGGGCCGCGCCGGGTAACGTCCCGCTAGTGCATTGCCAAGGTGCAAACGTCCCGCAGAAAGCGTGCGGTTTTTCTCGTAATAGCTCACAACTTCGGTACTCCGTAAAAGCCTCTCCTTAAGTTCAAACAACGACGCCTCCCGGCTGGCTCCAAAAAGTGCCGCAAGTGCACCCGTTACGTGAGGGGCGGCGAAAGAAGTCCCAGTGCCATAGCCGTAGCCGCCGCGAATCGGGCCAAAAATCGAAACCCCCGGGGCCCCGAGCGGCACCGAATGCGCGCCGTAGTCAGATTTTTCCCATAGAGTGTCGCGGTTGTCGTAGGCAGCCACTGCAAGAACATTGTCGAGTGCGAAGGCAGCGGGATACGTGCGAGTTTGCGGGTAATCGTGATCCCACCCCTGATTGCCGGCAGCCGCCACAACGATGGCTCCCTGCTCCCCCGCCCAGCGGATTGCATTGTAAAGCGCGGGATCGAAGGTTTGTGTGCCCCAGCTCGCGTTAATGATTCGAGCCCCCTGGTGAACGGCGTACTCAATGGCCTCGATAGCCGTAGCCGTTGTACCAATGCCGTATTTGTCAGTGCACTTGGCGACGAGAATGGAGGCCGATCCCAGCACGCCGCGGCTCCCTTCCCCGTTGCCAGCTCGGGCCGCAAGGATGCCCGATACCAGCGTCCCGTGATTGTTGTTGTCGTTAATGTCCGAGTTTTGATCCACGAAGTTCCAACCAAAGCGATCGTCCACGTAGCCATTGCCATCATCGTCCACCCCGTTAGCGGGTACTTCGGACTGGTTTTCCCACAGCTGTCCATCGAACTCGGGGTGCGATTTGTCGACGCCAGAATCCAGCACCGCCACCAACGGTCGCACGCCCTCACCGCCCCAGGGCCCACCAATGTCTTTTCCTGGCAGACCCTGCTGACCATCTCCATCGGATTGGCCGTAGTTCATTAGGGCCCAGGACGCCGTTATCATGGGATCAGCCGCTTGGGCGCTATACACGTAATTCGGTTGGATTTTAATTCCCGGCGGAAGCCGCGTGGGTTCCCCTTCGTAGAGGGCATAGCGGTGGACTTTTCCAAAAGTGCGCTGGTAGGTGAGACCATTCTGCTTGCCTAAGAGGGTCGGCGTGTCACCTGGATCTAAAGTGAGCAACCATTGTTTAGCGCAGCAAAGAGTCGAACACAGCGCAAAACACAAAATTATCCAAAGCGCACGCATGCGCTAAGTGATCGGAATAGTTTCGAAAAGAGTTTATGGATGGCGCGCCACGCGAGGAAGCTTCTCTACCTCTTGATCGCGCCAGCGGCCAAAGGATCGGTAACTGCGACCCGCTTTTTGAAAGATGTTCATCCCGTTGCGCAATTTGACAAGGCCCATCCGGTGCAGCTGATCGAGCGTCAGATTACCGAGCGCAGAAAGCGCGTCTTTACCTACTTTGCCAAATCGTCCCAAAAGGTTACCGAGCGATAAACCGCCAGGTCCCGTGGAACCGTCGGCCGAGCCGGCAGACGAAGCTAAAGCATTCTCCCCATGGGCACCGGGACCACGTCCCTCTCCCAGGGTTCCCTGATCGATGGTGCCGCCGTTTCCGAGCGCACCCGCAAGGCCACGCCCGCCGCCCCCGAAGGTCGAAGACTCTTCGTTGTCCTCATTTACCTGGATGCGCAAGCTTTCCATTTCTTTGGCCGAGGCACCAGAGGCAATCTGATCCGCTTTGAAGAGGTCTTCCTCGCTAAAATTTGTGTTGTCACCAAGAGCGCGCGCGACATCTTCAGCGCTCGTGAGCTGCCCACTTGCCAGCTGGTTGATGAAATCTTCACTGTTAATACCGCGATTCGTGAGAAGCTGATTCAGTTCTGGCGAATTGATCTTGTTGGCAATCTCGTTTGCCGTGTTGTTTCGGCCGTTCTGGATAGAGGACGCGATTGCCTCCGGTCTATCGTCGTTAAATCGAAGTTTACTGTTTTCAATGGAGCGATTCCCCGCTTCGGCGCCACCGCTCGCGGCGGCCTGCGCAAACTCCAGTGCGGATTTCGCAATAAGCGCGTAGCCTGCGGCTACTTCGCTCGGGATAATACTTGCGGTTTTTGGAATCCCGGCGGCGAGCAAGGCCGCGCCGGTAACGATCGCCGCGATCTTACCCGCTTGTGCGGAACCCGCAGAACCCGCCTGCCCATACTTATCCGAGACGTCCACGTTATTGATGTTGGGGTTGTCCGCGCGAAGCGTTTGATTGAAAACCGTGTTTTGCAGCACAGCCCCTTCAGAAGGGTTCACGCTGCTGTTCTCCACTGTCGGAGCCGGATTGCCGTTGGCATCCAAGTTCAGATCGTTGAAGGTGTTGGTACCGGTAATATCGGTATTAAACTCGGCCTGCACGCCTGGGGCGTACAAAAACAAGGAGAATACGAGTACTGCGAGTTTTTTCATTGGTAGTTTTTCCTGTTGTCGTTTCATAGTTGTTTTACTCTCTATCTAAATGGCTGAATCCGGGTCGATGCCCTGAATTTGGAAACCCTTCATTTCGCGCACACGTTCGTGCTGACAAATTCCCGGCGGGTTATCAAGGCTACAAATATTGCCGCCGCCCAGACTCCGTGGAATAGCGTTGAGTAACCACGGGCTTGATAAAGACCCACTGCCTATTTCGCCAAGGTAGGCCCCGCTGTACGAGCTGGGGCCGCCTCCGGCCGATGAGGCAAAAACTTCCAAACCTTCGGGATCGGCGTACGCAGCTTCCGGCGCGCCTTCATCATTAATAGAGGCGTCTGAGCCACCACTGGGCCCGCTGCCAAATCCCGGGCTGATGTTCGGGATCGTATATTTCCCACCGCTGGCAAGGCCGCCACCACCACCGCCGGCAATCACCGGGAAAGCGCCAATCGCACCACCCTGGCCACCGCCAGAGGAGGGGTTCCCAAAGTTGGAAAGCCCGCCTGCTAAGGCGCCTAGGCCGCTAGCCGCGTTGGAAATGCCCGCGCCCAACGCGGAGGCAAAATTTTGGATGGCTTTAGAAATCGGTTTTCTTTCGACCGGCGGCTTCTGCGGAACGGCCGGAAGCTGTTCTCCAGTCTCCGGAAGCGTCTGCTGACTCTTTGAAAGCAGGTTCTCATCGTCTTTCTTGTCCTTCTTTTTGTCGTCCGAAGTGAAATCAAAAAGGCTTTTCTGCTCTTGGTCCGAGCCGGATCCGTTGCGCTCGTTCTTCTTGTCTTTATCGCTATCCTTATCATTGTTCCCAAGACGGTTAACAAGGTTCGCAAGACTATTGTCTTTCTTGTCTGCTCTATCCAATAAATCTCTCAAGCCGCGGCCACGATCCTTATTGGAGTCGCCTCCTTTTCCCGATCCGCCCGAAGAAGCTCCACCGGAGGATTCTCCGCCGCCGCCTGCGCTCGCGCCACCGGCACTCTCACCACCGCCGCCTGCGCCGCTAGATTCGCCGCCCTCACCCTTGGCAAGGCGGTCTCTAAGATCTCTCTCGCGTTCGGCATCGCGTAAACGATCTAAAGCTTGTTGTTTTTGTAGATCCTCGAGTTGCTTTTCCAAAAGCTTCTTGTTGTCGTCGACATCGTCTTTTTTAGCAGCGATTTTGCTCGGATCTTCTTCCCCCAGCTTCTTTTGGCCATCGGGGGTAGCGCCCGGCTGGGCACCACGTGCGTGTTGGGAGTTGTCGGGAACACCCGGTAGGGTTGTTCTAGAAA
>JAGQZV010000021.1 GCA_020435295.1 Bdellovibrionales bacterium
TTCGCCCAGGTGCGGCCCACTTGCAAACACGTACGCGCGCTGGCGGTGCAAGCTGCGGGCAGCGTAAGACGCCCCGTATTCAAGGTCACCAGAGCCAGCTTCAGCCCCTTGCCAAGTCCCCAGAGAATATTCTCTTTCGGGACTTTTACGTTCTCAAATTTCAAAAGACCGTTTTGAATGCCTTTGAGACCCATAAAATCGCACCGGTGCAGCACGCTAAAGCCCGGCATTTCGCGATCGACTATAAACGCAGTTATCTGTTTCTTTTCCCTTCCGTCCGGTAACTTTTTGGGAGGCGTTAGCGCCATGACAACCATTAGATCGGCAATCACACCGTTGGTCGTCCAAAGTTTGGTGCCGTTCAATATGTAGTGGTTCCCGTCCGCGGTGGGGGTTGCTGTCATCGACATCTGCGCGGGATCGCTACCCACGTCGGGTTCTGTAAGCGCAAACGCTGAGACCGCTCCCTTTGCGAGTCGGGGCAACCATTTCTTTTTCTGCTCTTCATTGCCAAACATCTTCAAAGGCTGCGGAACTCCAATAGATTGGTGTGCCGACAGAAGCACGGCCGTTGACGGGCAATAGCTTGCAACGGCGTGGATAAGACGCACGTAATTGGTTTGCGACATCCCCAAGCCACCGTACTCCTTTGGAATCTTGATCCCCATTGCCCCAAGTTCCCCAAGACCGCGTACTACTGCCTCGGGAATCTCCTTCGTTTCGTCCACTGCGATGGGGTCCAGGTTGGCTTTGAGGTAGTCGAGTACCTTATTAATGAGGGCAGTCCCCTCGGCCTTGTCGGTTTCGGACTGCTCAGGGAAAGGATAAATCAAATTGAACTTGAACTTCCCCTGGAAAAGCTCGGCACAAAAGCTCGGGTGTTGCCAGTGTTCTTCACGAGCATCCTCGGCGACCTCTAAGGCCTGGCGTTCTTGCTCACTTCTATTTCCCTGCGCGGCGATGTCCATATGCCCTCCATGGCGCGGTGCTATAAGTGCCCTAAAATATAGCGCGAGTTTGCAAAATTCGCCATGGCTAGCCAAACAAAAGAACATCAAGCTAGCCGAAATGACGCGGCTGTGCTATCCGTCGAAATACATGCGAAAAGTCGTTAGTGCCATCCTATTGTTGGGCATGGTCTGGGGGGAGACGTTTGCGGCAAGTCAGTGGCCGTGCGTGCTTGAACTGTACGGGTCTCCGTACGGATTTTCGTACGTGCTCGAGCCCCCACGGGCGTTTTCCAGTAGCTGGATTACCGTTGCGGGCCGCCCCTACGTCTTGGAGCTTCCTACCGTCTCAAACCCGGTGCCGCTGGCCGGACAGCCGCCAATCCATCTGCGCGGTTCTACTATTGTTCGAGGCCAGTACGATTTTGATACTTTTGAAGCCCGCTATCGGGAGTTTTCCCAGTTCCGCGTTGGCCAACTTTACTTGTCGCTACTTGGCCGTTTGGGTGCCCTCATCGCCCATACCAATAAAAACGTGGCCCAAGAATACTTCACGCTGATGATCCTAAACCGTCGCACGTGGCATGAAGTCCCTCTGAATAATCTAGCGCTGTATTCCGCATCGCAGTTCGTGGAATCTCTTCCCTCACTGACAGATTTTTTTGCCGTTCAGCGCCAAAACGGAGGCGACAACGCAAAAACTGAGCGGGAATTTCTCCTGATGATTCTCGAAGCTTTGGAGAAGATTCGACCGCAACTCGTCGGGGCTTTTGACCCACTTGAACACGTTCTTACGCGCGTTAGAGACGAGCATCGTTTTCACGTTCTGGCCGAAGATCGCTCTATTCTAATCGAAGAGGGGATGGAACTTTTTGAGTTCGACGCAAAGTTCACCCCCACCGAGAGTGAGCCGGTGGAGTTCCAGTTGACCGTGGAAAAGAAAAGAGACTCGCATCTATGGGATGAGTCACGCGCGCCGTTTCTTCTTCTAGATTTCGCCCTGTACGATGACTATCTCGATGTCTTTGCAAACCAATCAGCGCTCTTAGTTCATGTCGCAGGGCCTCGTTCGCTGGTACCGGCACGCTTGCAAGTTGAGCGCGCCATTGATGACCTGGACGAAGAATATTATTTTGCCAGTACCGCGCTAGCCATCGAATTCACCCCACAACAGGCAGCGCTTTTCCTGGATTTTATCAGGCAGTTTAGAAACTTTGGGTTGGAATTGATCCCGATATAGAGGAGGGGACACTTCGGGGGAAGCTCCCCTCCTCTTTCCCTAAGAGACGTAGCGGAGTCCTAGCCTCTCCGCGACAAGCCCTTTCGGAGCCTCTTAGGATCCGCTTGCCTCGAGGCCAACACGGATATACGGAGCCACGATCTGGGGGTGGCTTAGCGAAACGGAAGCCCCACCGAAGGGCACCTTCGGCACATCCACTTTCAACAGATTTCCCTTCGCATACAGAACATCAAAAAGGCTAAGAAAGATAACTTCCGCAACTTCACTCTCGACATAGGCTTCATGTGGCTCGTAACCGACGGCCCACTCCCCCTTTAGATTGAGTACCGTCTGGGGCTTTAGTGCCACGCCCAATTTCTCCCCTTCAATATTGAGGCTCGTCGTCAGATCTAAATCCAGCTTGAAGGTGTAGTAATTTTTCCAGCCATGCTGGTGGATCTGAAACAACATCTCGAGTGGGATCTTCACGCGCACCAAAGCCTCATCAGCGATGACGCTAAACTCGGGCGCTCCAGCAAATCGGATCAGAGGACGAAGGTACCCTTTAGTAACTTCAACTTGCCTGAGATCCGGCCAGATGGCAGCAGCGTGTTCTATCTTTAGCGCCTCCTGCACGCCGGGGACTAGTTCTTCCTCCAAACCAATCCAAGTTCCTACGGGAAGCACTTTCCCGAGGAGCTCTCCGAATAGCTGTGGGTTGACACCCGCCTGGCCTACATTTGTAGCCGCAGCATCCAACCAGGAAGTCGCTTCGTCCAGCGGTAGGCTGTCGCGGGCTACATCCACGTTCATCACAAATTCCATGCCTCGCGAATCGATGCGCACGTAATGCGGCGAAGTTCGTAGAATAGGCGCCGCATCCGGAAACGGAATAAACTTTTCGACCTCAAAAGGAATATCCCGGATGACCGCTTGATTGAGCTGCTGCTGAAGTTTCGGAGCGAGCTTGCTCGCTTGCTCCACAATCTTTTTCTCAATTGTAGTCCTAGAACGCTTTAGTGCCTCTTTCACGACCAGCTTAATTAGGTGTCCAACCCCAAGCGCCCCGCTGCACTTGGAAGGCCCATCTACTTTGTACTTGTCTTCCGGAAGCGGAAAGCTCAGGTTCGGTGCGGATACGTGCACCGCGCCCTGACTGACGGAGAGCCCAAGATGAGCGCCGACTGTTACGGGCCCGTTCACTTCGATGGCGGTGTTCTCGCAGGTCGAGGAGATTTCGACTAAGATCTTCTTGCTTAGACGCACACTATTTAGATGAACCCGAACGTAGTTGACGTCGAGACTTAATTCCAACCTGTCTTTTGCGGGAACAATCTTGAGATCCCCAAAATCAACCGTGTAACTCAGCCCACGGCCTTGGGCGCGTATCCCACCCCAGCCTTTTTCATCAAAGTCTGGCAAGGGCTCGCTGTTGATATCCCCCAGGAACTGCTGCTGCAGCTCTCGTGCACTAAGACTCAAACCCGCTCGGTTTAGGTAAAGATAAAACGCTTCTTGTGTATCGAATTCGGCAGCAAGCGCGCCAAAAGCGCACAGAGCTCCCACCATCACCATTAGTTTCTTCATATGCCCCCCATTATTTAGTTATTATCAGAATTCAGATGCGTGCCGGTTCGCCGGGCATCCGACTTAAAAGTCGGCCACGAATTTTTCAGGCTCTTTGCACTCCCACCAGTTGGCCAAATAAAGACGTAACCTTCGCGAGTAGTCACCGCAATATCGACTTTGCCGTCTCCGTTAAAATCTCCCGCGTTCGGTGTGCCATACATCCATCCCCCGGTAAAATGCGGAAAGCCTTCGGTTTCGCCGTTTTTTGCAAAGCCGTGCAAAAAGTATCCGCCTGAGCCAACGACAATCTCCGACACACCGTCACCATCCAAGTCCGCGGCAATGGGCGCTGGCGACAAAGCGGTGTCTTCAAGAGTCCTGGGAAAGCCCGCCAGCATATTGCCGTCCGATGCGCTCCACGCACCCACCATGTGCTGGTAATCAAACCTCTTGCCGCCCAAAGCAAGCGCCGTCAGAGCTCGTTTTCCAAGACCTACACCGATGGGAGCCATTGCGCTGTCTGTACCCAGGTTTGCAAATGCCGGATGACCAAAACCGGATACCATGTGTGTATCGTTGCTAGTTTGCCCTTCCCCCACCTTCATGTTGAGGCCCGTTTTGATCTTCCCATGAAGGTCAAAGAGATAACTCTTCCCGAGAAAAGGATGAATGAGTATTTCCGGTTCCCCATCACCATCGGTATCCGCAAGCGCTGGCGCCGTGGGGATGCCTACCCCTATAGTGGGAAGTACGGAGTCTTTAATGACAGGGACCCGTGCTGGAAATCCGGGGAACGATTTGTTAGAAAGAGTCCCCTTCCCGCTCACTACCCATAAAAACCCGGCTTCGTCGCCCACGTGATTAGAACCTAAAATCAAGTCGGGTGTGCCATCTTTGTCGACGTCGAAAACGGCGGGCGAAGAAAGCAACTTCGCACGTTTTCCGGCGTGCTCCAACGCAACGGGGAAACCGGGCTGCAGGGTTCCATCTGCCTTGTAGGCGTGAACACGACCATCAAAGGCGACTACGACAATTTCCAGTTTGGCATCACCGTCCAAATCGACGAGTACCGGAGCACCCATTGCCCCGTTAGCAAGTACCTGATTTGGACTCACCGTACTCATATCTGGAAAAGGTAAAGTTAAAGGGAAACCCACAAGTTCAGTACCGTCATTGGAAATGGCATTGAGATGCCCCTCCAAAGACAGCGTTACGGTTTCAAGCTCACCGTTGCCGTTTAGATCACCAATTGCAATCGGTGCCACAATGGAAGCCCCCCGCCCTTTTTCGTAACGCGAATCGGCCCCGCGCACGGGAAAGCCTTTGAGCTCGCCAGCTGGGTAGGTGTAGGCATGGAGGTACCCACTTCCATCGGCAGTAACAAACTCCGCGGTGCCGTTGCCATCCAGATCCGCGAAGGCCCCTACACTTTCGCCTGACCCCCGCATTTTTTCAGGAAAGGATGAATACAGCTGCTTGTCCTCGAAGGCAAAAAAAGTTTTGCGCGCCTCTGAGCGAACTCCGTTGTGATCCACGGCCGTCACCCGAATGGTATAGGCATTCTTGTTTCGCTCGGAATCCAAAGATCCCGCCTTAAGCGATTTAAGCGCTTCTAGGGTCGTTTCCGCAAGTTTGCCGGTAAAACTGCGCCCTTCTAGTTCACCGTTGTAAAGCACTTGGCTGGGCGTGGACGAAGTCTCCACCCCTTTAAGGACTTCGACCCGAACACGAATCCCTGGGGTCCGCGCCACAATTTTCGCGTAAACCTCAATCTTTTTGTCCTTGGAAAACCGATAAAGCTCAAACCAATCCGGGCTAAGAATTCGTACTTCAGCGGGCACTCGCGCCTCTCGAATCGCGCGGAACATGTTTGCCGTATTGGCTCTGCCGTAACCCGTGATGGTGTCCCAACCCGCGTAGGTAGAATAGCGGAACGGATCATTATCATTTGGACCCAAAGCGATATCTGTCGCTGACATCTTAATCAGCGCATTCAACTCTCCCGGAGTAAGTGAACGCCCAAGCGATTTGGCGTACGAGAGAGTCAACCCCGACACTCCGGACAGAATCGCGGTGGCCTCCGAGGAGCAAGCTCTACCCGGCACCGACACATCCACACGAGCACCAAAATTGGAGCAATTATTGAAGTTCAAGAAGGTGGTGGCCTCCTCGTATTTCTGTGAATCGTACCGAATGGCGTTTGGATAAATGATCGGATCGATCGTCGAAGGATAATTGTGGTGGTAACTGTTCTCATCGGCAGCAGAACCGATGATGGGAACACCATTAGCGTACGCATACTCCACGGCCTCACGGGTAAAGGCACTGGAATTGACCGATCCCAGTGCCTGCTGGATTAGGCTCACCCGCATGTCTGTCGCGTATACTACCGCCTTTGAGAAAGCATTGGCGTCGACGATAAAGCTGTCATTAAGGCGCAACGGGATGACGCTGCAATTGCCGCAGATGCCGGCGTACCCGATCCCATTGTTTAGAGCAGCAGCCGATCCGTGGGCCTCCCCAGTTCCGTGGCCAAAGCGCGTGCGATCGGCCGGATCGTTATCAAACTCGTGAAAGTCCCAGCCAGAAATGTCATCGACATAGCCATTACCGTCCTCGTCGATTCCGTTTGAAAATATCGCAATGAGATCACCCGGATCGATTTTTCCGTTGCCGTTCTTATCAGAAACTCGTGAATCCCCGGCATAGTCGCTCACTGAAAAACGTCCATCCCCGTTGGCGTCGTACTTGTCTTGGCCTTCGGGTTTCGGGAGCTCCGCGCGGTTTAGGTAAAAGCGCTCAAGCAAGTCATCGGCGTCCCAAAAAATCCCTGAGTCGAGTACCGCGATAACAGTATCTGGAGTTCCAGTGTGGTACTGCCACGCCTTGTCCGCATGCACTCCGGACCCAATACTGCGTTCAAACTCTGACAGGATCCCGACATGGTTAAATGGTATGTGTGAAAAGAGATTCCAGGCATTCACATAGCCCGGATCATTTGGACGATTGGCCCAGGTGTCCTCACCTGGAGCAGAAGGAAATGAGGCAAAGCCCCGTGTTGTAGAAATTAAGAAAAGCCCGAAGACAAAAGTCTTCAGAGCGGGAAAAGATCTCCCGATCATACTACCCCCTAATTTTTCTTAACTCCCACCTGTAGCACCGAGTACATCGAACGCACTCAGAACTCAAGCTCTTAAACTTAATTTTTATTGGCACAAAGCGTCGACAAACACGAAGTTAACAGGAAAGCACAGAGAGGGAACCGATAAGCGCGCGAATTTAGCGCTGGATTTTCGGAAGGGAAAAGAATTAAGCAGAGCGAACTTTACTTCAACGTTAACAGATAAAGACAGCGAGTTTTTCGTTTTAGCGGCGTCTTTTTCACAATGTTAAATCGCTGAGACCACGCTCGCTCAAAACTCTCCGGAGAGAGATAGTGGTACAAGGCATCCCGGCCCCGCGCGATTTGCTTAAAGGTGTCATCTTGAGGATCCACGTACTCCAGTATAAGCGACTTGGGCCCAAGCTGCGCAATAAGGCTTACGATCTCGGGCAGCGGAATACCTTCAGAAACCATCATGTGATGGATCACCGCCAGCATCATTACCGTATCGAACTTGCCTTCGGACCGGCTAAGAAAACTGGAATTCTCAGAATTCTTCCAGCCCACCGAGGGAGTCGGGCGAGTGAGATCCACCCGAAGCGGGAGGATGTCCAGGTTTTCCCGACGCGCGAGATTCCATGTTTGCCCAACAACGGCCGGATCGTAGTCGATGGCAACGACAGAAGCCCCGTGCTGGGTGGCGAGACGGCTAAAGTACCCGCCGTTACACCCGACGTCCAAGAGACTCTTGGGCTGTACTGCCTGCAGGTACTCGGCCACAACTTGTTCTTTCTCCGCAAACTCTTCCTTCGCGTAGGGCAAATCAGCCCCCATGTAATCTGACCACGTGGACTGCTTGCTCGCTTTGGGGGCTCCCACGTCTAGAGCGCGTGAAAGGTGTTTGATAAACGTTCCCAAAATAAAACGGGCTTTCTCGGGGGAATCCACCAAGCGTGCTTCGTATGTTTTAGCGCTGTAGCGTTTATTTCTTCTGGCGAGCCAAGTCGGCACCGTAACGAGACTGAGAAACGGGCGGGTAAGACGACGCCACGGGGAAGCCATTTGGTACAGCATCTCAGGCTCGATTCCATCCCGATGCGTAAGGAATAACATATCTAGCGGCAGCCCGAAGTATTTGTTGGCTAGTAAGGGGTTTACAAAGTTTCTCACAAACTGAGCAAACGGCACCCAAGTGGGATCTCGATCCGAGCGCTCTTCGACGCTGAGCACGTCCACAAACACGGGGTTGGGCCCCTCGAACTGAATGTTGTGCGGTGTTGCGTCCTTTAATCCGAGCCCTTCCTCAGCAAGCTCACGCACAAGGTCCAGTGTCAGCTGTCCAGCTGCAAGTAACATTTCGGGACACCACTCGTGCGGGAAGCTCTGAAAACGAACCCGCGGGTGCTCTAACACAAAGCCGTCGGGAGAAAGAGAGATCCCACTCGCCTGCGAACGCAGGACGTTCTCCTCATCACCTTTCACGTAACGACTTGGAATAAACGAGCCGTTCTTCGTACGCTCGATGACAGTGGGAGAATTTAGAGTGCGCTTTAACGCTTCCGCACCGTGAGGGTGCACGTAGCGAAGGAGTCGACCTTCGTAGTTGAACAATTGCCCCTCGGGATCCCTCAGAGAGAGACACCGTACGTCGGTTTGTGTCTTAGCCACTTCCATGAGCCTTTCGCCTCTACTTCTTGTCGCGGCTGACTATGCGCTTGGCAAAGGCCACGATTTGTTTGAGATAAAAAAGCAAGCCGAAGAAGGCAACGCCAAGAGCCTGGATCAACATGTGACCGGACCCCGGATCGACGTAGCCAAAGGCTTCCGAAGTAAAAAATAGAGTGACTGAGACTTTTAGGATTTCAGAACGAATGAGACGTGACATAGCGCTTCCTCCTTGAAGGCGACACTTCTCTAATCGGAAAGACAGGAGGAAAAATAAAGCGCTATAATGAATCCAACCTTTCTTAACTATTCATGAGTGAGTACACCGATGGCCTTGCCCCAGATATCCGAATCTCCGCAACCTGTTAAGGAATTGAAGCGCTGCATCCGATGCATCTCGGACACGACGATCCCTGAGATCCGTTTCGACGCTAAAGGGGAATGCAATTTTTGCAAACTCCACGACAAGATGGAAAAAGAGTACCCGCTGGATGAAAAGGGACGGGCCAAGTTTCAGAACTTGCTAGGGCGCGTCAAGCGGGACGGCACAGGAAAAGAGTACGATTGCGTTGTCGGCATCAGCGGGGGGCGGGACAGCACCTACGCACTCTATCTCGCAAAAAAGGCATGGGGCTTACGCCCGCTTGCTGTTCATTTTAACGACGGTTTTGGTAATCCGGTAGCCGGCGAAAACATGCGCAAAGCAACCCAGCGCCTAGGCGTCAAACTGATAACGATCACCTCTGACTGGAGAGAATCGAAGGACTTAAAAATCGCTTTTCTCAAAGCGTCTACTCCAGAACTGGAGGAAGGCACCGATCTGGGAATCGCCACAGCTCTTTACGGAGTTGCGGCCAAAGAGAACATCAAGCATGTGCTCATCGGGCAGTCATTCCGCACCGAAGGCATCACCCCACTATCCTGGAACTACCTCGACGGCATCTACCTGAAAGCCGTGCATAAACGATATGGCAAAGTAAAGCTGCGAGGCTGGTCTCCTAATGATCCTGGTTTTAACCTGAATCCTTGGCACATGCTCTACTACACGGTTTTTAGAGGAATCCGAACATTCTTGCCGTTGTATTACACCAACTATGTTCGCCCCGAGGCAGAGAAAATTCTAATCAGTGAACTCGACTGGAAGTATCCGGGTGCGCACTACTACGATGATCTCTATCAAAGCCTTATCTTTTATGTTTACCGTGTGAAATTCAACATCGACCGCCGGCTGTTTAATTACTCGGCACTTGTCCGTTCGGGTCAAATGAGCCGCGAAGAGGCTCTGGAGAAAGTTAAGCACATCTATGTGATTGAGGATCCCAAAGTTATCGACCTGTGCATCAAGCGTCTGGGCATCACGCGCGAGGAGTTTGACACGTACCTAGGGCTTCCACCGAAGACCTTCAGAGACTACCCGAATGGGTATTGGCTTATCGCGTTAGCTCGCCCGGCCATTAAGATGCTTTGTCTTTCCGGCATTCTGCCTCGGGTGACATACGACAAGTATTTCAGCGCCGCGTAATGTGAAATTCGCTTCATGATTGGCGTGTAAATGCCGATCCTTGTACTAGGATGGCAACACAAGTTCTTCAATCTGGTTACACGGCATGGGCGCTAGTCTTTGCCGCCGCCCTTTGTGATTCCTACGCCGCTTTCATCGTAAAACTGAAGTTTAACGAACTGGGCAAAATGGATCTCTCCTCTTGGGGAAGCTTTTTTGCCTACATGCTGACGTTCGTCAAATCTCCGCTGCTGCTAACAGCGATTACCACCTTCGTAGCGGCTCCTGGTCTATGGTTTCTCGCCCTCAACCGCTTGGAACTTTCATCGGCGTACCCGGTTCTGGTGGGCTTGCACTTGCTGTTTGTTCTTCTCTTTGGCGTAGGACTGCTCGGCGAGCAACTTTCTACGACCAAAATGATCGGTACCGCTCTGATTTTTTTCGCCATGTACCTCTTCAATCGCTAAAGACTATGAACACCAAGCGCAACATACGCATCGGAATGGGCCAGCTCCTCGTAGAGGGTGGTGAGCCAGAAAGAAACCTCGCCCGCGCCGAAGCGCTAGCACGCGAAGCCGCAGCGGCGAAATGCGATATTCTATTGCTGCCGGAGTGCATGGATTTGGCATGGACCCACCCCTCCGCCAAGATGGAAGCGCAACCCATACCGGGGCCTTACAGTGATCTTCTGGCACAATTTGCAAAAGACTATAACCTCTACATTTGCGGCGGCCTGACCGAGAAATCTCCGAGCGGCCGCGTGTACAACACGGCCGTATTCATCGATAACAAGGGAACGCTGCTTCACACCTACCGAAAAATTAACATCCTAAAGGTCGAAAAAGAATTTTATCAGGCTGGACAAAGTCTGAGCACAATAGAAACGCCATTTGGTGTTGTGGGCGTGAATATTTGTGCGGACAACTACGTGGACGGTTTGTCCATCGGGCACACACTGGCGCGCATGGGTGCAGAACTGATTCTCTCCCCATCGTCATGGACGGTGGACTACTCGGTCACGGAGGACAACGATCCGTATGGGCAAAAGTGGATCCGCCCGTACCGCCATCTCGCCTCTCTCTATAATTTGGCGATTGTGGGCACAACCAGTGTGGGCGTCATCGTCGGCGGGCCCTACGAAGGGAAAAAAAGTGTGGGGTGTTCCCTGGCAGTCGATAAATCTGGAGTTATCGCTTCTGGCTCCTTCAATGAATTCGCCAGTCAGCTTATCTTAGCCGATCTCACCGTTCCCGTACGCGATGAACGCGGTACCGAAATCTCCGATCGCCTCCGCGCCGAAGGCTACGACTTCGAAGCCGGCATCTAGGTACCACGTTCCTTTTGACACAATCCTGTGGATTATTTTGCCTCTCAGCCTTGCGAAGAGTTATCCACAGTCGTGTGCCGAAAGGAACGTGGTACCTTTAGTTCACGGACTTCCAGGAGCGTGACTCCCATTCTCTCTATCTTATGGATTAAGTGCCCGGGGTCCCGGTAATAGCACTCTTTGTTGGCGAGCTTAAAATATACGTGGGGTTGTTTGGTGATGGCCGTGAACTTCTCCTGCAAACCAGCCTTTTCTATCCAATACTCCACCTGTGAGTAATCCGAACACGTTCCAACTTCAATTTTATCTGGAGCTTGGGCGTAATGATTCAGCGTCCATTCGGTAGCCGCTTTCACCGAGTGCCCCCAATAATCGACATCATATTGTTGCGCCCCGCCGGCAAGTCCCCCAGCAAACAACCGGTTGAAATACACGTACTGATATGGATGTAGACGTACCATGTCCACCGCCGTCACACCGAGCAGGCCCACAACCACAGCCGCAACCGCGTAACGCCACTGGGTTTCGCAAAGCAAGTCGTACGCTTTTACGAAAAAAACCGAAATCAACACAGCCAGAGGGGGCAACGTAAATAGAAAATGGC
Organism: Bdellovibrionales bacterium; assembly: GCA_020435295.1. Taxonomy (GTDB): domain Bacteria; phylum Bdellovibrionota; class FAC87; order UBA2466; family JACKAF01; genus JACKAF01. The sequence goes on from JAGQZV010000021.1 coordinate 11,936, forward strand.
GCATTCCATCGTAGACTGTTGACTTCAGCACCATCGCTACGATTGGCGGAAAATAGGCAGTAAACGCAAGCAACCACATCTTTACGTCACGCTTATAACGAACCCCAAAGAGAAGCACGCCCACCCCTAAGGCTAACCAGTAAATCTCCGGCAGGCGTATGGAGTACCAACGCGGGAGATAGTTCCAAGGCAACTCTTTTGCCGGGTACAAGATACCCTCAAACATTACAGGGGGGTTGAAATCAAAATTGACGTTGCCACCTAGTGCAAGAAAGGGATTCAAAAACGGCTTCACCTGCGCAAAGGGCCAAAACACTAACATCACCGCCCATGCAACGCCGAGGTAAAATAAGAGGTTTCCGACAAAGCGGCGCGTATCCACGCGAGGGCGCGCTAGCACGGATTGCTCAAACATCCACGTCAGCCAAAAGATTCCGAAGTACCCAAACAATAGAAGAGCGCCAATTCGAATACCCAGCGCCAGCCCCGTAAAACCGGCCGCGAATGCGAGAGTTCGAGTTTTTGGAATCGGGAGTTCAGAACGGTAGCGGAATAGAAAATATAGCCCCCACAAAAAAAGCGATGCAAAAGGAATATCTTTTGGGTTGTTAAAGAGATGTCCGTAATAAGCAGGCGTCAGGGTCAAAACGATCGCACTTAGTAATCCTACCCGTCGCCCCCCGAACAAACACCCCAACCTATACACTCCCGCGATGCCGAAAACACCGAAAACTGCCGAAAGCAAATGGCCAGTTTCATAAGCACCAAACGGAAGCAACTCGCCGAGTACGTAGCTAATCGAATCAAAAAACGCCCCATATAGGTAGAGGTCCATCGTGTGCAACGCCGAGCGATCTCTACCGAGGCTGTCATACCAGAGGAAGGTAAGAAATCCGTTTGTTTTGGAAAGTTTTTCGTCCCAGGTTATTCCGTAATCCGACAAAGTCAGCGCTACGGCGAGAACGAGGAGAGTAAAAAATAAAGGAACCGCTTTTTTCAGAGAAAACATCTACCCTGCAATTTCTTTAGGTCGTGTGGAAAACACATCCAGAACTACCCAGCACCTGAAAAGATCTTTGCATGATTCAGCCAGCAGCTTCCACTCCGCTCCGGTCGCGCGCCCCGCGCGGCGTTGGTAATGAATTACCGGGATGGCCCCGACTCTGAATCCCAGCTTTTTCGCTCTAATGATGCGCTCCGCCTCCCGGAACGGACTTTGGCTGATGAGCGGGATCTTTAACACATCGGCGCGGTACAGTTTTACCGAGCCAGCATCGTAGGTCTCTACGCCGAAAAACACTTTTGGCAGAAAATTAAAAAACCAACTGACCAGGTGGCGTCGCATGTTGTAGAGCTTCTGCTTTCTCTGTCCGACGATAAGATCGTACGAGTCCCGAAGATCCATCATTCGCAAAACATCCGACGTTCGAAACTGACCGTCACTAGAATTAAAAAAGATGTACCGACCTCTCGCCTCACTAAACAACGTTTTGAGCGCACCCATTATCCCGCGGTTGCTTTGGTGACGCAGCACTCGAATCGTCTGCGGGTACCGCTTCTGATATTCCTGCAAGATCTCAAAGCTCTGGTCAGAGCTCGCATCATCCACCAAGAGTATCTCACACGGGTAACTCGCCTTGACGACGGTAGACAAAGCCTCATCAAGCGACGAGGCTAATACCCCAGCTTCATTGTAGACGGGCATCACAATGGAAAGTTCCATCATAAAAGTATAACCCAATTGCTGAGCTTAAGCCGTCTAAAGCCGTGGATTTTGTGGTGGGTGCGCCGTGGCAAGCAACTTGGCAACGTATCCCGATCCCTCGTGGACCAGGACCCATCTGCTGCGCTCGGAGTAGATATCAAAGAGCCGCTCGTTTTCAACCCTTCCTAGGTCTCTAGCCCGGATTATCTTGGCCCGGTCGAGATCCGCTTCGTTGTGAACCACTGCACAATTTTCGGGCTCACAGGGCATCAGAAGCAAGTGCTTGCCACTCGCGGATCGAATGGGGGCTTCCAACTTTTGCCAAGAAAAAAACCGTGGATCTGGATGTTTTTCCCCCGTGTAATAGCGAAAACATTGCAAAACCAATCCCGGCCCTATCAGCCACAAAAAAGAAAGCGCTACAAAAATCTCTCGTGCATAGTGCCAACGGCCTTTCATTTCCGCGATTTTTTTGAAACTGTCGAAAATCAAGAAAAACCACACAACGACAAGTGGGGCAAAGTAGTGCAAGTTGAAATACGTAACCGGGAGCATTCCCATAACGAAAAGTCCACCCAGCAAAACCATGCGCCGACTGCTCACCCAAAACAAAGAAACCGCTAGCACTAGCCCAACGAGCAGAACGCGAGGCTGCGACAGGTCCTGAAAAAGCACAGAAAGCTTGGCGACCTTCCAGCGTACTAAATTCGCAAGGCTTTGCTGGCTCTCAAATTCCCAGCGCTCATAACCCGAGTGCAACGACTCCAAGTCCTTTCTGTCGTACTGCTTGGGAGGCATCGGCGCCATCCAAACAAACTGAGGGACGGCATTGTACTGCTCCGCATGCACTTGGTAGGGAAGTTTCTTCCACTCACCCGTCACACGGTAGTTGTAGTACGCCATCCAAGTGAAAATAAAAATCAATACAACGCTAGCCGGAACTACGAACTTAATGATGAACGTTCGCCACGAGTGTTTTCTCCTATCAACGTCAAATAGAAGCCATAAGAAAAGTGGCACGCTGAACAGCAACCCTTCATAGGGCCGACTATTTGCCAGTACTCCCAGTCCAACGGCGAATGCCACTCCCAAAAGCGTCGCGCTTCTAAACCGGACACGGTGTACGCTGCCAAAAACCAGCGCCGCCCCACACAGCGCCACCGATCCTCCCCAGTAGTTCTGCCCCCATGAAAGTAGCATCGGGTGGACCGCCGCCACCATTCCCGCTCGAAACGCCCAACGCACTCCTAAAAGCGGAGACAGCGCCCAAAAGAGAAGGCCGGCCGCTAGCGCGGTCACGATCCAAGCTCCCGCAATCGGCGCCCCTAGTACCGCCCCCAACGCGAGCGCCATCCCTTGAGCGGGCGGGTATTTAGACATGTAGGTGGGCTTCAAAAAAATGTGAAAGCTCTCAAATGGCGTCAGAAGCGGCGGGCTGGGATTTGTAAGCCGCCCTTTTGCAAAAGTATCTGCGGCAAGCAAGTAACTATATTCGTCGTGAACGCGAGGCTCCGGCCAGTGAAGCGCGCAGGAAAAAAAAGTTTGCAACGCCAAGCTAAATAAAAACACCCAAAGAAAGCTACGGGGAAGAAAACGATCCTCGACCTGGCGGACAAAGAAAGGTACCGCTACCAACCGGTTAGCAAACAGGAAACTTACGCCCGCAAGCACCCAGTACGGCAAACTACTCCCAGAAAAAAACCACTGGAACACAGCTGTCATAGAGCTAACATTGTCGCATACTTGCCAGAAGACCGGTGGACCAGCGCGGCATGGCCGGGCTAGCGAGCTTGCGTATAATAGAGGTTAACCATCCCTAATTAAAAAACTTAACACATGCCATCAAATAAAACTGAATCACTCACAATCGTCATCCCGGCTTACAACGAGGAAGAGGCCATTGCGTCCACCATCGAACGCTGCCTCGCCGCGAGGTCTGCGCTCACTGAGGTCCTCCCCCTTCGCGACGTAGAAGTTATCGTCGTCAGCGATGGTTCGACAGACAAAACAGTCAAGATCGCGCGCCGCTACGCGGATGTAAAACTTATCGCCTTTGAAAAAAATCGCGGCTACGGCGCGGCCATCAAGGAAGGGTTCCGGCAGGGCAGCGGCACGCTGGTAAGCTTTTTAGATGCAGACGGGACTTGCGATCCTTTGGACTTTGTCCCGTTGTGCCGCAACCTTCTCGCCCAGCAGGCAGATTTAGTACTGGGCTCGCGAATGGGCGAAGGGACGCGCATGCCTGCCATCCGAAAACTGGGCAACCACATCTACGCCCTGCTTTTGGGGTTTTTGTGCGGACGAAAAGTTACCGACACCGCCAGCGGCATGCGAGTTATCCGCCGAAGCTCGCTGCGTTTTCTGTACCCCCTTCCTGACGGACTCCATTTCACCCCTTCGATGAGTTCCCGTGCGCTCTTGGGTGGCCTAAAAGTACTCGAAGTGCCGATTTCCTACGAGGAACGGGTCGGGGAGAGCAAGCTTAGCGTCTTCAGAGATGGCTTACGCTTTTTTGGAACCATTTTCTCCGGAGTTCTCTGCTTCCGACCGGAAAGATTCTTCCTGCTAGGCTTCATGCTTTGCGCCATACTAACGGCACTGCTCGGGCTCTATCCCACGGAGTTCTACCTAGAAAATCGTTGGCTCAAAGACTGGATGATTTACCGCTTCGTAGCGTGCTTCCTACTCGGCTCGGCAGGCTTCTTGCTCTTGTGCGCCACGGCGGTGGCCTATGAGCTAAGTTTTCTCGGGCCTCGGGAAAAAGCAAGCGCTCCCTTCTGGCCGGCCCTCATCGCCAACTTCTTTGAAGGCCGTGCCCTGCTCGTATTCATGGGCACAACACTTTTGGTTTCAACCGCGCTGATTTTTCCCGGAATCCAAGATCTGCTACGTGATGGCCACGTCCAGCTGCACTGGTCACGACTTGTCGTGGGTGGTTTCGGAATGCTCGTGGTATTCCAGGCAGCCGTTACCCACGTCCTTCTGCGCGTAACAAAGCTCTATCAAACGGAAACGTCTTTCCAGAACCAGCCACTACTCGCCTCGGAAGAAAAAGTACTCGCCTAAATCTGTACCCCCTCTCAAGTCCGAGATATTTTTTTTTGTTCTTTGCCGAGATCTTCTCACAGCTGAGAAGTGTTTGAGCTATACTGCACGCTTGCCGCACAAATTTGGGGCCTTGCCTAGGCACGCAAGTTGCAACTCATCCCGACAGAACGGCTTCAACAAACCAAAGCCGCCAGAGGGAAACCAGAGGAAAAAATGAATACATCGGAGCACGATCCAAAATCTTTAAAAGTCTTTCTGGTACTTGCTTTTCTCTGGGGAATTTTCGGCTTGGTGCTTACAGGATACGCCGAAACACCGGCAACTCCCCCGCTGGCGCCCCCCGGCTTTGACAATCAAATTCCGTGGCAGAAGGCCACGCAAGCTGTGATCGAGAAGCAAGATGAGGCGGCATTACTGGGCATCTTGCAAGTTGGGGATGGGCACCTAGACGGGTACTTCAGCACGAACTATACGCATTACCTCCAGGAGATCGCCCTCAAACAAACAGAGATGTTTTTGAGGGTTGCCGCACAGCACCATCGTAACGATTGGCGAGCGGCCCTACGCTACTTGGTTAATGAAAACCAGGGGCTGCCGCCCAGCCTAGAACGAGCCCTTCTGCAGATACCAAAGAAATCGGCGCAACACGCCCTCGCACAGGCGGCTCTTAAGGCGGCGCGCAGCGAGGCGAAAAAGCTTGGCAAGGAGTAAGTGGCGGTGCCTGAAAAAGTCCATCTCAGGGTAGTCGTTCCCAAAAACCGAAACCTCTCTGGCTGGCTGTACGTGGAGCTGGATGGAAGGCAGGTCACGCGCATGCGAGTCCTCGCGCGCGGAAGCCGCGGGCCCGGAGACACTCAGTTCTTAGAGAATGGGAACACACCGACCGGCATCTATGACGGTTCGGTGTTCCAGTCGACTGAGAATTTCCCGATCGATAGCTACGGCCCGTGGGGGGCCATTCGACTCAAACCTCTCTCCGGCAACGCAGTCACGGCCGAAAGACTCTTTGGCAGAACGGGTCTACTTATCCATGGTGGCTCCCTAGGCGGGCCGGGTTATTGGCGAGGAAACGGTGCACTTCGGGCTACTTACGGCTGTCTTAGAATAAGCAATGAGGACATGCATACCTTGTTGCAACTTCTCTTAGAAGACGAGTCGCTAAAGATGACCCGAGCCGCTCTTCCGGACGTTACCGTTACGATCCACGATTAGTAGTCTTAACCAAAGCTTGTTAAGCATTCCTCACCAGCAACAGAGTAAAATTGTCGCTTTGCAGCATGCTTTGTGCAATTCTGTGCGCGCAACTTACGTTTGTAGAAGGCCTGAGTGTGCCAAACAAGGTTTGAGCGAAAATGACTTGGGTAAAAGAAAACGGAGCTGCCGGGGGCGGAAAACTGCGGCTACTAGTGGTGGAACCTGGCCCGGCTTTATACCGAGAAGCGCTGTTCGGGGCGCTCTGTGAGCTGCCCGACTTTGCGGTGAGTTTTGCCTCGGGGATGGGACAGGGGACGGACTGGGCGAAGAAGTACTGCCGCCACGCCATCGAGTTCAACTACCGCGACGGGGGTCTTGCCGAAGCCGTGGAGAATTTTCGCCGCCAGACTGGTGAATCTTTTGACGGGGTTCTTACGTACACCGAAGCCGCCGTTCATCATACCAATGAACTTTCTCATGTACTGGGAGTCCCTGTCATTTCGCGTTTTCGGGACAGAAGTATCCGCAACAAAGGAATCGCAAGGGAGAAGATCTCCCGGGTCACGGATGCACAACCCTGGTTCAGGCGCCTGGCGAGCGAAGTGGAGCTAAAAGCACTTTTGAAGGAAGAGCTTTCTTTCCCTCTCATCGTGAAGCCAGCTGAGATGATGCGCGGTTTGGCCGCCATTCGTGTGGACAACAAAATCCAGTTAAAAGCCGCTTACTACCGCGCTTGTAATGCGGATTTCTGGAACGAAAAACTCCGTCCACTCTTTCAAGACATCAGCAACGAAGTGCTGGTGGAAGAATTTATCGACGGCCCCGAGTATGGCGTGGAGGTGATGGTCCAGCACGGGAAGTCAACCGTACTAGGTATCACAAAAAAGTTTCTTTGTTCCGGGAACAACTTTGAAGATGCAGGCCACTGCTTCCCCGCGCCAGACGTCCCAGAAAATACTCGCACTCAAATAGAAGACTTAATGCGCAAAGTACACGCCGGTCTTATGATCGAAAATAGTCTCACCAATGCGGAAATTCGGGTACGACGAGACAAAGTCTATCTCCTTGAAATCAACTGCCGCGTCACTGACGATCACGTAAGTGATCTAATCGAGAAGGCTTATGGGATTTCTCTGGCTCGCATTCTCGCCGATTTGCATTGCGGCCGTGAGGTACAATGGACGCCCCCAAGAAAAGTCTCCGTACCCTACGAAGTTCGGTTTCTCTCCACGGAGAAGGAAGGCCGGGTTATCTCGATTTCCAAACCGGCACTACCAAAGGAAGTGGAATACCAAAATCATCTTGCCTGCGGCAGCCTACTTTTTCGTGGCGGGCTTGGGGGGGAATCCCGTCTAGGACACGCCATTTTTCCGATGGGTCAGTGGGAGGCGCATACCAGCAACTGGACCATTCAATCCCCGGCACACTGGGAAAACTCGATCTTTGACTCAGAACCAATTTTTATCTTCGAAGCTTTCTACTCGGATTTGACCGCGCTGTTTCCGCTATTCAAAAAAAGCGACGGTGAGCGGCTGTCGGTGCTTCGCAGACGCCACTCGCTGAACCCGAGCGCGCTGTTTTTTGCTGCCAGCGCCGAACGGCGCGAAACATTGGCCGCAGCCCAAGTACTCCCGCTCAGTGTGGGGCCACAAGATCCCTTGCTCAACCAGCGGCTCTACTGGGAGCGGTCGGTAAATAGCGCGCACTTTCAGCAACTGGGAAGGCCAAACGTGCTGCACGTGCTGAGCCTAACGACAGCCGACTCCGCCCCGCCGGACGCCCGCGCCATTCTTCTCCGAGGGATTCTCAAGTGGGCCTCGCAGCAAGGCTACACCACCGTACGAGAAGTGCACCCCACTGAACGGGGCGACACCGAGCTTAAGCACTTGAGATCATTTAAGGAATACTACGAGGGACTTTTGTCTAGAAAATACCCCGAGGAATTTTATACAGTAGCGCTCGATTTGGGGGGGAGCGCCAAAGGTTTTGTGAAGCATTACTTCCAAGACTCCCTTCGGCCAGACAGTGGCTTAAGTAACTATGGCGTCGTCATCGAATACGATCTGCGAGAACTCCCCTAGCAAGTAACGGTTACTCATGAGCAGATACGCGCCCCTAATTTGTTTGGCTATAGGCATTGGTTTTGTCGTTAGCCCGTCACTATGGAAACTCGCCCAGCAGCGCGTGCCCAACCCCACTTTGCGCTATGCCACGCATTGGCGGGTTCCCGTTCCTACCGATCTCAATACTCTCGATCCGAACCGGGCCACCACCGATGTGGATCGCAATACTTTGCTACTTCTCTATGGGCGTCTAGTCCGAAAAAACCGCAGCTTAGAAATAGAGGGGGACGCGCTCGATTCGTGGGCGTATAACGTCAATACCCAAACCTACACCTTTAAACTCCGGCCTGACATTATCTTTCACGATGGAAAACCCTTGCGAACGGCGGATGTAATTTTTTCTTTTCAGGAATGGGCGAGGCGCACGACGCCGGATCACGAGCTCTTAAGTATCATTGTGGGCGCCCGCGAATTTGCCGAAGATAGAGCCACTGCTATCTCGGGCATCACCCCCGTGTCAGACTTGAGCTTTGAAGTCCGGTTGCGGGAGTGGGAGGAAAACTTCATCCAGAATCTCGGAGCGCCGTCCTTCGTGTTGTATCCCGATCAGTTGGGCGGCCAAACCCATGAAACCTTTTTTCTACGCCCGAATGCCACGGGTCCTTATCGTGTCGCGTCGTTTCAGCCCGGGCGACTGGAAGTAGAGGCGTTTGATCGGTATTACCGCGGCACACCTCTCACTCCTATTATTGAGCTCTTCCACCTAGATGTGGAGAAAGCGCGCGCGGAGTTCTTGGCTTCGAATGTGAATAACCTCCTCTTTTATGACATTGCCGATCCCGCTGCCTTTAAGAGCGATTCGACAATCACGCTGCCTCAAGCTAAGCAAACGACCTACGTACTGGTTGTCAACGACACACTACCGGCGCTTCAATCGAAAACCTTGCGACGCTTGCTCAGCCAGAGCGTGGATCGCAAGGCACTGTTAGAGTGTTTGCCTGGCACAGAACCCGCAAGTAGTCTTATCCCTACACGCCAGCGCTCCGCTCAAGATGACACAATAGAAAGAAAGGGAAGAACACGACGGCGCAAGTCCATGGAACTGTCGTTTAGTTCCGTAGCTGCAACGCAGTGCTTGAGATCCAAACTGGCCGAGTCGTGGGCCCCTTACTCGGTACGGCTCGTGGATCCCCCGCCCACAAAAAAGGCAGATCTTTTCATTCAAAGCTTCGATTTCTTCAAAGACGATCTGACTCACAACATTCACTTTCTGGATAGCCGCTCGAGTGACTACCTTTTGGGCTCGGTCATACCAGATCTACAAAAACTATTAGCGGCGATTACTCCCGGTCTGAGTACTTCCGACGTGTTGCGCGCCCATGATGGGCTGGATGATTTCTTGGTATCAGAGTTTCGTGCCATACCCCTTGCCCACGCAAAACACTTTTCTGTCTTTCGCAAGACCGTCGGAAACGCAGAGTGGCTATCCTCTCCCAAATTTGTGGCGAACTGGTTTGACGTCCAGATATTGAGGGATACACATGCGGATTAGATCCTTCAAATCGCAACTTCTTGCAACCATCATCACAGGCTACGTAATCTTGTGGAGTATCTTTTGCGTGGTTGTAATTTTAAATTTTCGCGAAGACACTGCCCGGCTTTTCCACACGCAGCGCGAGTGGCTAACTCTCTACACCCGCACTTTTTTTAACGATCTTAAGCAGGGAAACTCCCTTGCTGTGGAACAAAAGCTCAAGGTCCTCGTAAACAAGAAGATATTCAGCGAAGCCCGCCTGCGCTATGCAAACCGAGAAATCCGAGTCCAGGGAACTCACCGCTCCAGCGCGCAACCTAGTTGGGCACTTAGTTGGCTTTTGCCCAACACAAAAGTGGTCACCCCCGTGCGCGACGATTCGCTTTCAGAATGGGGTGTGCTTGAGGCGTCTCTTTCTCCGGAATTCCTACTAGAGCCCATCCGGGAAAACATAATCGCTTTTATTCAACAGACCGGGGCTCTTTTCTTTTTTCTGCTTGCTGGCCTTCTTTGGATGGTGGATAGACAAACGGCCCCTCTGCAGACCTTAAGCCGCTACATTCGACGTTTTGCGACTCGAAAAAATAATTCTGAAGCCATTACGTCGATGCTCAATGAGGACGTTCGGTTACGTTTTTCCGAACTGGAATTGCTGCTGGAGGAGTTTCAGTCGACTATCCGAAATCTGCTTGCACTCCAGGAAGAGATTAGACGTCAGCGCAGCCAAACGGAAGCTTCAAAACTAGCCGCCCAGGTAGCACACGATATTCGCTCCCCCTTATCGGCGCTCGCCCTGGCCACAAGCGATTTGCAAGCCGTACCTGAAGAAAAACGCATCCTTATCCGCGCGGCCGTCAACCGCATCAACGACATCGCCAATGAACTTCTGGAGCGGTACCGGAGTCTAAACACCGTTCAAGACCCGCAAGACACCCAAACCGCGGAGACGAGCCTCGAACTTTTACCCACTCTCGTAGATGGCGTCATTTCCGAAAAGCGCACGCAATACAAGGGACGCCCCGGGATACGTTTTGATTTGCACCTAAACCAAGCCTGCTATGGGATGTTTGCGGCAGTCAATGCCATTCAGTTTACAAGAATTGTGTCCAACCTCATCAACAACGCCGTGGATGCCATAGAAGCAGACGGCTACGTTGAAGTCCACTTTGGGGGTGATGACGCCTATGTCTCCCTGCGTGTAGAGGACAACGGAAAGGGAGTCGACAAGGCCCTAATCCCCCAGCTCTTTCAACGAGGCAAGTCCCATGGAAAAGAATCCGGCACAGGCCTCGGTCTTTTCCACGCACGCCAATGGATTCAGGGCTGGGGCGGAACGATCCGCATGGTATCTGCGCCCGGCGCCGGTACATCGGTAGAAATCCGTCTTCCGATACACTCGCCCCCAGACTGGTTTTTGCCAAAACTGACGGTTCGAGAGGGTGCCACCATCGTCATTCTAGACGATGACGTCGCCATCCACCTGGTCTGGCAACAGCGCCTTAGCAAGCTCGCTCGAACCCACCGTCTAAACGTCCTACATTTTTCGGTGGATAAGGAGCTCTTTAATTGGTGCGGCAAAAATCAGGTCGACGCTTCCGTTAGCTTTCTGGTCGACTACGAATTAATTGGATCGGGAAATACAGGTGTAGAAGTCATCAAACGGCTCGGTATTGAACGGTACTCGGTACTCGTCACCAGCCACTACGAGGATAAACGCATCCGCGCCGCGGCCAAGGAAATGGGAACTCCTTTTATCCCTAAGATGATGGCAGCATTTATTCCGCTGCAGGTAGAAGCCCCGAAAGGCTCCGACGATCTGCCGTACACAACGTTGCTACTCGATGACGAAGAACTGGTGCACATTAGCTGGAAGGCGGCGGCCAAGGCAGACGGACGACTGTTGAAAACTTTTAAGAATCCGGAAGCCCTGTTTGAGTCACTGGATCAGTGGAACCCACAAAGCCCCATTTACATCGATAGAAACCTCGGCGGGGGAATCCTCGGTGAGGAAGTCGCCAAGGCCCTCTATGACAGAGGGTACCGCAACTTGTATTTGGCAACGGGACTGGAAGCCGATTCGTTGCCCCCGCTCCCTTGGATTAAGGGTATCACCGGAAAAACCCCACCTTGGGTGGCTTCGCCAGAGTTACATTGATGCGTGCGTATTTCCTCATTGCCTTGGCGTTCGTTTTTGTAGCACGTGTAAGCGCCTGCCCCCAAGTCCTTGCAGACATTGCAGCGCACGTAGGGCTTTCGGCCTTGCCTCCCGAAAAGGCCGACGCCCTGCGCGGGTACGCCGCCAAACTTGAAGTCGTGCTTGACGGGGACGAGGGTCTGGAGCGGGGCTTGCGAACTTTTTTGGAAGTGGATGCCCCCACAGTACAGAAGGCACTCACGGTTTTCTTGGAACTTGATGTCCCCACGCAGGCGGCCCTGGTGCACCGCTTGCGATGGCTAGGCGAACGCGGAACCCGAGAACAGCGCCGCCATTTCATTGCCCAGATTGGGCGTACCGAAGAGCCCCTTGCTTTTGAGATGGGAAAACGCATTGCGGATCACCCGGAGCTAGAACCCTGGATAGAGCAAGCGAGTGTGAATCTCTTAGGGGCACACGAAAGCACAGTGGCCCACTTAGTTGGCGAACGAAGCCTTTCGCCTTCTGGCCCCGTCAGCAGCGGCGGCGGCCATATGCTAGCGTCCTGGGAGCAGCTTGCTGACGACAGAATACAAAGCTGGCCCGCCGACGCACGCAACGCATTCGAAAAGCGCATAGACGAGATAGACATTTACGGCGTCGGATACGAATTCTTCTTAGGATTTCTCAACGAAATTGGCTTTGACCTAAGCCGCCGCGGCTGGGCACGGCACCTGGTTTTGGAACAGACGCTTTGGGGAGTGGAGAAACGCCACAATGATGTTTTGTGTCTGTGGTTGCCGCGACCGATGTTCAACGCCGCGACTTGGAAAGCAACCGTACAAGCCGCTCGGCATGGCAAAGCTCCGGTCGGTGGCAAGAGCCTTTTTCTGGTTTCATGGAGTTTGAAAAAAATTCGAGAGGCCGGACAAGCGATTCTCGAAGATCCGAACGCCCAAGTCCTTACGCCACACATTTCGACGGAAAATCCAGCCTACTATGTTCGCGGAGTTTATGACGGCGTTACCGTTGACATCGGCCTCATCGCCGGACACGTCCGTACGCTTTTCCCGGCTTGGCGCCAACAATACCCGGCAACAATCGGACGCGCGTACCTCGAGTGGTGGACCGCGTACGCACGGGCACAAGACACAGCTTCTTATCTGAATCGACAACAGTATTTGCACGTGGACTTAACAACGCCCATCCCTCTCGCCTTGGCTTATCTTTCAAGAGACGTAGAGGGCTTAAGCGCCGAGGACAACCGCAGCCTTGCCGGCTGGCTGGATCCGAAAACGTTGCCAGAATCCGCCCGCCCTCTGCAGGCGCGGGGCCATCAAAGCGTTGTTTTTAATTGGCTATCTAGGGAAAGAGTCGTGTACAGACTAGAGGGACAGGAGGGTCACTTGTTTGCTCGGGACCATAGCCCCTACGGGGAGTAGTTCTCTAAATATTCTGCATTGAACTTCGCCCGTCTCCCTGCTATTTCCTGACTCATCGCGTCTCACGATTGAACTCGGGTCTCAATTCCGGACGGCACCCTGACCTTGCCCGCGCTCAGCTCCCCTGGCCCGCATCTTGCTTTGTGTACGTGACTAGAGCCGACACAAGTGAACTGGGCCGAAAGGAATCGGATGCAAACAGGTTTGAACGAAAAAGTCGTACTCATCACCGGCGCTTCGGGTGGCATTGGTAGCGAAGTGGCTCGCCAATTCGCCAAAGAGGGCGCCCGCGTGGTACTCCACTACCACCAAAACGTTCGCGGTGCCCGCAATCTAAATGTCGAACTCGGGGAATCGCGCAGCCAGATGGCGCAAGCCGATCTCTCCCAGGAGGCCGACGTCGCGCGCCTTTTTGAAACCATTGAAAAAGACTTGGGCCCCGTTGAAATTGTTATCGCAAACGCTGGAAAATACACCCCCACAACCCCACTGCACGAGCTGAGTTTGGAACAATGGAACCAAACGCTTTCGGCGAACCTAACCTCTCAGTTTTTAACTCTGCGCGAATTTTTTAGAGGCATTAAACGCCACGGCCTTCTGGCTCCCTCTGCGGTGCTTATCGGATCCACCGCAGGGAAGTTTGGCGAGGCCTTCCATGCCGATTACGCGAGCGCCAAAGGGGCGGTGATGCACGGGTTTTTGAAATCACTAAAAAACGAAATCTCCCGTCTTGCACCCAAGGGACGCGTAAACGCGGTTTGCCCAGGCTGGACACTGACTCCCATGGTGCGAGACTTTGCCAACGACGCGGCCGCCAAGGTGCGCGTCGCTCAAACTATTGCGATGAAAAAGATTGCCCGCCCCGAAGACGTCGCTTCCAGTGTGCTTTTTTTGGCTTCGTCACAACTAAGCGGGCACCTAAGCGGGGAATGCATTTTTGTATCCGGGGGCATGGAGGGGCGCGTGCTGTACGCACCTGAGGAAGTGGACGCAAGCGAAGTGTAGCTGTTTGGGCGGCTGCCTATGAGGAGGATTCCATGTTGATGCAGTTTCTACGAGAACCCGGCTCGTCACTGGCCTATTACAAGCGCCAGGCAGAAGGGACAGACGAGCTCACCCCACTTCTTCGCCAAATCATTTCGTGGTCGGTATTTGCGGCGCTCTGCTTGTTGCTGCTTAGCTGCACGAGCCATGTCGACTCGCGCGTCATTCCGGGCTCTTTTACAAAAGGCGAGCTCACCAAAGCTGCCGCCAGCGGGGATGTCAAAAGAGTAGAAGCCCTGCTCCAGGCAGGGGCCAATATTAATGAGAACATGTCCTCGCACGAACACGATTACCTCACGCCTTTAATTGCGGCGATTGCCAAACACCAAGAAGCAACAGCGTTGTACCTTGTGCGCAACGGGGCGCTTCTGTATCCGACCTACCAGGGCCATCGGCCCCAAGAACTCGCCTACGAAGTTTTCGGTGAGTCTAGCGAAGTCACCCGCTCCATCCGCAAGCTGCAGGGAGGAAACTGAGATGAAGTTTGTTTTCTTATGCATTGCTGTTTTGTTTTCTTCTACTCTGCTCGCTGCGGATGATTTTTTGATTCGCGTGCCGACTCCCGAAGACATCGAGTTTTCGGCAAAACGGGTGGAGCAAACCGAGCATATCCTTTGGACCCAGACACGTCTAAGGGAGATGCGAGCGGCGGGCCGCTTCACCGAGTCCACCGAAATGATGTCGCTACTAGTCGACACATTTAAATCCGGCAAAGCCGGCAGCGATGCCGCAGAAATTGTGAAACAGGGAAACGCGTACCGCGAGTTCCTGCGCCAAGAGGACAAACTCTCCCAAAGCCGATCCTATTACCGCATCGATGAAGATCCGCGCTATGCGATGCAGTTTGCCTGGGGAAAAGCTCTTCCGAACATGGCATCTGCGTACCCAGCCTCTCGTCCTTTTGCAGGACTCGCCGCACTCGTCGTGGGCAATTCCGCTGATCTATTGCAAGCCATCGAATCGTACCCGGCGCAAGTACGCGCGCAGAGCGCCCGTTTTTCCGCCAAAGTCTATTATTCCGATCGCGCAGAAGGGATTGTGAGCGATTGGAAAAAGATTTGTAACGAAAACGCAGTCGCCGCTCACGTCGACAACCTGCTTTTTAGTTCCGATGGGTTTACTCCGGTCGGGGCAGGGTTGTTGCGCCTCGCCAAACGAAACGGGCTTTTGTCAGAAGAAGTGCGCAATCACGTTTTTTACAAAGACACGAACGGGAAACTCTACATGGATAGCGAATTCTTAGAGGACACGGCCCCGCTTGTGCGCAGTGCGACCGATGATGCGCGCTCTATCATAGCGGCCTCTCAGAAAAGCTGGACGCAAAAACCTGTAGCAAAACCAGAAGCGTACGCCCAAAGTGAGGCCCTAGCACGAGTAGAACGCGAAGAAGAGGAATTTACGGCCGAAGTCGGCAAAATGACCGGCCGAGTTCGCTTTCTCTCCCAAGTGTCGCGTCTTTTGGGGAACAATGCACTTGCGGACAAAATAGACGGCGTGGGCTCAGCTGCCATCCAAATCGCCCAGTCGGTGCGCAAATTTAGTTTTGACCAGACTCGCATTCTATCGGGCGGAACGTCGCGCTACAGTGCATTTAAGCTAACAACCGATCTCGTAAGTGTGGTCGGGCAACTCATCAACCTTTTTGCCTCCTCCGGGCCCACATTCGAAGAAGTAGTATTGGAAGAGTTGCGGGATATTAAGCAAATGATAGGCACTGTGCGAGAAGAGATGCACGAACGTTTTGATTATGTGGATCAATCGTTGGATCGCATCTATGCAACGATGATCGATGGTTTTGAGTCCTTAGAAAAGCAGGTGGAAAAGGGCCGACTCGAAACGGTGAGTCTGAGCCAGAGTTTGCGCAGCCTTGAAACTTCCATCAATACTCTGCACGGCTCCCTCTACAAGTACATGAAGGCCGGTTTCGATCGGCAAATCGATACTGACATCGCTAAGTGTCTCAGCACCGATTACTTTAATGTGGAGCGCACCTGGTCCGAGATTTCCGATTGCTTTGTGGCGGTCCACCTCGCCGCGACCAAAAACGCGCGCGATGCGGTGGGCACAGCGGCTGACCTTTCGGCGAGTGATCCGGACGTCATTCACCGGCTTGCGGATTACGCACAAATTGAGGATCCTTGGAGAAACATCGGCTTTCTTTCGACCTACGCCAGCGAGCAACTCGCATTCCCGGGCCTAGACTTCCATCGTCCACTCGTTAACTTGGTGGATTGGGCTCGCTACGCGCGCATCTACATGAAGATGGCAACCCAATGGCCCGACATTTATTACCAATACAACGCGATTGGTACGACAAGAGACATTTTGGAAGCGGGCGAGGAACTGCGCCAAGCGGTACGTAATCTTACTTCCACCACCAGCACTGATGGGGCGGTGTGGAACTTTACGGCCTACGACAAGCTTCTAGAGAAGTATAGCGAGCAGCTGACTCGTGTGGATAATGCAGTCGATGAGATTAAGCACACAGCGATGGACGAAAGGCTTTCTGGCTACGACTTTGCGAAAGGGGCAGATCAGTTGCCCCAAGTAGAAAAGGACGCTTTCATGGTTAAGGAGATCAATCTCTGCCCCGGCGAGAGCATCCCGTACGCGGAAAAAGGGTACAAACCAAAAAAACTTCCGGT
>JAGQZV010000229.1 GCA_020435295.1 Bdellovibrionales bacterium
ACGCCTCTTGCGCATCCACGAGCTGAGCTTTTTGCGGACGAGTTTGAGTTCTTCAAAAAAAACACCAAGTTCACCTCCGTAAGCCTCTACGACCGGTTTATGTAGATCTTGTTGCAAAGCATGTAGAATGGCCTGCTCACGCGATTTGACCGCTTCGCAAAGTTTAGAAATCTGATCGAGTCGGAACTCCAGGGGGAGTGTCTTTTCAGAGTAGAAAAAAGTGCGGTGCTGTTGTCGTAGGCGTTCGATTTCCGATGGTTCCATCTTGGCTCCTCGGAGTAGAAAGATAGCATAGGCGGGTACCTAGCAACAATTATTCAATATCGGGTAGCTCTGTGGTGGTTGTGGTGCGTTCCGCGTCTAGACCGGGTAGAGCGCTACCATCGCGAGCTTCACTCAGAGCTTTGCGGAAGCTCGGATCGTTCTCCGCAGAATGTTTTTCCATGTAGTCCTTTAGCACGTGCGAAGCCGTGTCACGTTCTTTAGCGACATCCATTAGCATATATGCCAAGGAAAGCCGAGCGTATGGGTCGTTGCGGTAGCGTTTGGTGAGTTCCGGCAAAACTTCCATTGAGGCCTCTATCTCGCGGTTTTGCAAGAGCGCCACGCTATGCCCGATTCGCGTCGCAGGATCCGACTTTCCTATGTCCAGAGCGCGTTCGAAGTATTTTTTTGCCTCAAAGCCATTATAGTATTTCAAAGCGATGAAGCCCAAATTCGCGAGCGCCTCTTTGGGTTTGTCCATTAGGATGGCTTGCTGGAAGTACTCTATGGCGTCTCGCTCGCGGCCTTCCATGCTTAGGGCGACGCCCAGGTTGTTCCAGAGGGCCGGGTTTTTGACTCCTCGGGCAGTGAGGGCGAGCCACGTGATTTTTGCCGCCGCAAGATTACCCTTTTCCATCTGGGCTAAGCCCAATAGGTTGTGTAGGGCTTCATTGTTGGGATCGCCTTCGATAGCCTCCTGGATGAGTTTCACCGCTCTTCGGGGATCGGTAAGGCGCATAAGATTCAAATACGAGAAGCTTGGGGCTTGCTTGGTGCCGGGGCGTTCTCCGTCTCTATCCTCAATGAGTGCCTTCTCACGCAGTGAAGAGAGTAATGAATAGGTAAGTGCCTTAGGCGAAACATCCTGATTGTCATCTCCATTACTTGGGTCAAACACAGATGCCGGGCTCTCGCTGGCGAGATTCCGACGGCGCTCCCCTTGAAACAAGCCTGTGGAAAACAGGGGCAACGCGTAGATCTTAATTTTTCCTCGTTCGATTTTTGACTCTCTAGAATCGGGCAGCATCAAAGCCGTGTGCAATGGTGGCAAGTAAAACGTTCTGACTGCCGGGTAGCGTTTGGGTTGCAGAGCCGCGGCAATGGATTGGCAGCGTGAGGTGTATGGAGAAAAAACGTTCAGCTCTTGCGCTTTATCCAAACATTGCTCGGCGAAGGCTAGGGCTTTTTCTTGGAAGGGATTTACGATCGTTTTTCGCACTTCTTCGCGGTATTCATCTAGTTGTGCCGCCTTAAGTTCCGAAGGGACGGGGGCTTGGAGTACGGATTGTGCCATGTGGCGGTACGCTGCAGCGGTCTTGTACATGGCCCCAATTCCCCACTCTCCGCTTCCGGAGCTGGCTACGTTGCGGTATTGGGTTTCCAAATTCTTGAGCATGCCTATCTTCGCTTGTAGGTTGTTCTGCAAATTTGCCAAACGGTTGAGCGGAATTCGATAAAAACGGTTCTCGTATCCCGCAACGGACCAGAAAAGGAGTTTGCCCAAAGCCTCCATCCCTTCTGGACTTTGTTTAAGACTGTCACGATGGGCATTTGCGATTTGCAGAGCTGCCTCGAAGGTACGTGCGGCGGCTTGCGGTTGCTGTCGGTTTTGCAGATCCCCAATTTTCACTGAGTAATCCACGTACTTCGCCCAAGAAACTCCTCGCGTGTTTCGCTTGCGATCGTAGAGTTGGATAAGTTGTCCTAGCGCATTCTGCGATTCATATAGACTTACTAGGTCCTGCTCTATTAGTTGCTGGTCTTCGGCGCTGCCGTAGCTCTGGATAAAGCGGAGCATGTTTTTGTGAGCCCGTTCGTTTTCACCGGAGCCCCACCAATACAGGCCGGCTAGGCGCAACGCGGACTTGGTTTGGGGGTCACTTGGGTAGTCCAAAGCAAAGCGCTCAAAATATTGTGCGGCTTTATCAAATTTGGCGAGTAGCTCATAGGTTTTTGCTACGTTTAGAACCATCGTCTTTCGATATTGGCTCTTTGGGAATCGCCTCAAAAAGCGCTCTTCTGTTTCGACGGCTTGCAGCGGCATGTCGGCTTTCGTAAAATTGATAGCAGCGTTGTAGAGGGCTTTCTCAAACAGGGCAGGATCCTGAGCTCCGTAGGCCTTGGTGTACTCCACGTAAGCGTAGGCGGCCTTTTTGTAGTCCCCTTTTTGTTCAATCAGTTGCACCATTTTTAGCTCGGTCTGGCGCAGAATGGCTGCGACTTCCGCTTTGAATTTGGGCATGGCAAGCCCTGGTGTTTGGTTAAATTGCTTGGCAGCTGCGATGAGCTTTGTGTAGTCCTTGCGGCGGTTGAGTATGTCCAAAATCAAATGAGCAGCGCTGTAAGCGGAAGGGTGCTTGGGATACGTTTTGATGAAATTCCAAAAACCCTCGTAAGCGGGATCAATTTCATGGTGAACATAACGAAGGTACGAATCCGAGTACAGAATGTCCGGAGCTTGCTTCGTTTTTGGAAACTGTTTCAGGTACTCTTGAGCAATCTTCAAAAAGGCTAGCTCTGTGTTGCTATACGGTAGGAGCTCTAACGGTTCCTCCAAATTTGCCGTAAGTTTGGTGCTGGATTTGGAGCTGATGGCGGCAAGTCCTTGCTTTTTTCTTTCTATATTCAGCTGCCTGTCCAGAGCGGTGAGCGCATACTCGATCGCATCAGCGCGGAGTTTACCGGCATGCGGGTCCTCATACACCTGGTAGTAGTGGTGCGCGGCAGGTAGATAATTTTTATTCTTGTAAAGAATTTCAGCTAAGTAGAAACGGATTTTGGGAGCGTCGGTAGTTTTATCAAAGTGCTCAAGATATTTGGTGTACAGTTGTTTTGCAATTTCATACAAATGCGCCTTCTTGAGCTTTTGAGCCGTTGCGTGGCTCTCAAACGCCATTTTTCTGGCCATTTCTTCAAAACTGTCTCGAACCGAAGCCACGACTTTTGGGTCGCGGGCGTTCAGTTCGTACCAGCCTGAGTTCTTAGAATAGGCGGGGAGTCTGTCGAACAAATGGCTAACCGCTTTATCGGTAGCGTTGGCGAGTCTGTAAGACTCGATGATGTTCAAATCGTATTCGGGATTCTTTTCGTGATTAGGATTCCCCTTGAGCAGCTCCTTCCACAATATGATGGCCGAGCCCTGCTTGCCTTTTTCCTGATACACTCGAGCCATGTTTTCGAGTCCGGCACGGGTGTAGGGGTTCCCGGCATTTTTGTAGAACTTGATCGACTCTTCAAGTAATCCCAGTTCGACGAAAGGGAGCGCGATGTCGCGAATCGCTTCGCCTTTTAGACGTAAGAAGCTGCTGTCGGTACTGTCGCTCTCGTGAGAGATGACCCATTTGAAACCAGCCAGTGAACCTTTGTGATCCCCTAAGTTATATTGCGCCCAAGCTCTTTTGTAGACGGAATAGGGCATCAAGGGTTCGTATTTGGCGCTGATAATCTTCTTATAGTAATCTGCAGAGACCGCCCAGCTGGCGTTGTCGAAGTAAAAGTCTCCTAAGTGTACGTTGGCTTCGTGCACGTACTTAGATTTTGGGTACTCACGGGCCAGGCGCTTGAAATACGCGATCCCTTCTTTGGAACGTCCAAGATCCAG
>JAGQZV010000230.1 GCA_020435295.1 Bdellovibrionales bacterium
ATTTTATCAAAGGTTTCTGCCAAGTTACCGCCAGTTTCTTTCAAAATATTGATACTCGTCGTGAACATCTCAATGTCGTCGTGCGGCATGCGAATCGAAAGATTGCTCAGAGCCTCCTCCATGGTCACACCTAGTTTATTCTGAGAGAGAACAAGGTTGAATTCCTGAGAGATTGGGTTGGGCATCTCTTCAGTTACCAGAGACAGCGCTTGATTCACGTTCAAACCAGAGCGCAGACCATTCGACATTAGCCCCAGACCGTCCACCATCTGCACTACAAACCGCGTTACGCGTCTCCTAAAAAGCACGTTAATAATGCGGCGAGGCATTTTCCACCCCACCAACACGATCAACACCCCAAATACCGCCCCAGATCCGGCGGAAGGTAAAAGAAAAAATCCGAGGGCAAAGAGGAAAATTAAGTAGGCAGCGTAAAACGTACGCAGCCTTTTTGGCTCCACGCGAATAAACATGATATCGAGTTTGGCAAGCATCCACTCGGCCTCGTTTGTAAACTTTCGACCCACCCATGCGTACAATCTGTCTCCGTTAATGAGCAGACCAATGAGGATGGCGCCCCCAACCCAACCAACACAAATGATTTTTAAGAGTCCTGACGAAATCATTCTTAACTCACCGAGAAAATTCCCCTTGGAATTCGAATGCCTTGCTGCTCCAATTCGTCGACGAACTTAGGGATAAAACCGGTAGCAACAAACTTCCCTTGGATTTTTCTATTCTTGTCCATGCCCAACTTTCTAAAACCAAAAATCTCTTGCATGGTAACGACGTCTCCCTGCATTCCTACTATCTCCGTAATGCTTGTCACTTTACGCGATCCGTCCGCCAACCTAGACTGCTGCACCACCAAATTCACCGCTGAAGCGATCTGCTCGCGGATTGCCTTCGCGGGCAGATCCATACCTGCCATCATCACGAGCGTCTCCATACGCGCGATACAGTCACGGGGACTATTGGAGTGAATAGTTGTCATACTTCCGTCGTGACCGGTATTCATCGCTTGAAGCATGTCCAAAGCTTCCCCTGCACGACACTCACCAACCACAATGCGATCGGGACGCATACGAAGAGTATTGCGGACCAACTCACGAATAGATACCTCACCTTTGCCTTCAATGTTCGCGGGTCGGGTTTCCAGACGTCCCCAGTGTTCTTGTGGAAGCTGCAATTCGGCCGAGTCTTCGACGGTCAGGATGCGCTCGCCTTTGGGAATAAAGCTCGCCAGCACATTTAAAAGCGTTGTCTTACCAGATCCAGTACCACCTGAAATCACGATGTTTAGTCGGGCTTCAATACACGATCGTAAAAAGTCCGCCATTTCCTCTGTCATCGAGCCGAACTTGATAAGGTCCTTGGGTCCGAGGCGGTGTTTGGGAAACTTACGAATCGTGAGCATGGGCCCCTGCACCGACAACGGCGGAATGATGGCATGCACACGGGAACCATCTACCAAGCGCGCATCTACGTAAGGAGTTTTTTCGTCGATACGCCGTCCGAGCGGCGCCACAATGCGCTCAATCGTTGCTAGAAGCTGTGCGGTTCCCGAAAACGTTGAGTTTGACAGAACCAGCTTACCGTTACGTTCCACAAAAATCTGATCTTTGCGGTTAACCATGATTTCCGTGATGCTATCATCCCCCAGCATGTCCTGCAGTGGCCCAAGTTCCAGGGCTTCGTCGAGGATTTCCTTAACCAACCGCTGCACTTCTTCGCGCGACTTAAACGGGTGAACCTCCTTGTCCAACAATTCGACAACAACGGTCTTGGTCTTTTCCCGCAGCACGGCTTTCTTCTTGGGATCACGACCCGTTTCAGTATCAACGTTCTTCAGGTCCATGGTTTCGATTAACTGCCGATGCACGCGCTGCTTAAGTGCGGACCACTCGTCCGCGGGTTTTTCACCCTTCATGTCGGCGCGATCGAATACGATCTCTGAAGGGCGTTTGCCTTCGGCAGCCCCTTCTTTTTTAGCTCGATTCCCCATGAGCCGAGAGAGCGCATCAGAGGGTTTCTTGAGCGTCGCAAGTTTTTCTAGGATTTGGTGCTCCGCGTTACTTTTCACAAGTATGTAATACGCCTTAGTAATCTCCGCTCTTGCACTTGAGACCACGAACGGCTGCGCCTTAGTGAGGGATGCCACTGCGACCACTTCATCCTCTGGTACAACAGCAACAATCTGTTTCTTCAAGTTGTTCTGAACCATTTGCGGCGTAATACCCATCTTGGGACTAAACGCATTCAGAACAATCTTGATCATATCTGAGGGGAAAAGTAGGTTTTGCACTTTCTCTATAATGCGGCGGGTGTGTCGCAGCACCAAGATTTCAGGCATGGTCACAACGTAAATGAGTGACGATAACTCAAGCGCCTTCACCGCATTGGGATCAATCTCCGATCCCATATCGATAATGACATAGTGGTAAAAGTTCATCAGATGCTTGATGGCTTGCCCGGTCTTTTCGGGATCCATTGAGGAAAGCTGATCGGGATCTAGAACACTCGGGATAAAGTGAATACCTGAAGGGTGCGGGGCCACATAAGTCATCATATGACTGGCTTCCAAGCGCCCTTCGTGGTTTCCAAGCTCCACTAGAGTTTTCTTGGGTTTGGCGCCGGTAATCATCGCCAAATCGCCACAAGCCTTGGGATCCATGTCCACCAAGCACACGCGTTTCTTGCTGTCGACCGCCGTAGCGATGGCATAGTTGGCCGCAAAGGTGGACTTCCCCACCCCGCCTTTACCCCCTAATACCGCTATAACGTGCGACTTGGACATGTTTCGCCTTTCTTAACGCTCTCCTGCGTTTAAGCGAAACTTCCTTGTTATGTCTTCCGTCCCGGCGCTAGCCGTTCGGATCACTTCCGGTGTGACAAAAATAATGTACTGTTGCTTGTTACGTCTAAAGTTTTTACCACGGTTCAAATTAAACAGCGGAGATCCTTGCTGTTGTCCTTGACCACCGCCGCTCACATTGCGATCCGGTTCCCTGTTATA
Organism: Bdellovibrionales bacterium; assembly: GCA_020435295.1. GTDB lineage: Bacteria > Bdellovibrionota > FAC87 > UBA2466 > JACKAF01 > JACKAF01. Next base: position 3,017 of record JAGQZV010000230.1, read on the forward strand.
ACCAGACAGCGCTTCGTCCACAGCGAATCCGCCCAATGCTGCCGAATCACCATTCTTGATGATAACTTGCGTCTGCAAAGAGTTTTTCGCAATGATAGGAGCTCCTTGGTTTGTACCCAAGAGCGAGTTTAGTGTGATCTGTAGACCCAACTCCAAGCTATCCGAACCCGGAATGGTTGCCGCCTTGACCTTAGTAACGTTCTGTACCTGCACCGGAGTCAAAGCCGAGTTGCCGGTAGCGTCCACCGTGCGGGTGAAAAAATCTACGGAACTCTCAATGGCAGCCGGCTGCTCAGCTCTATCTTTTACGATAATCTGCTCCGTCTTGAGAATTTTCGCGTGGCCATGGCTCTTTGCGGAATTCAATTTAGGAAATAACGACGAAACTGTCGCCACCAAGTTTGCACTCACTTCGCCGATTCCACTGTTGTATTGAAAGTTACTGTTGTCAGAAACGAGCGGTGACCAAACAAAGTTGAACGTTTTGTCGTACTCATTGGTCAGCTCAACATAGTTCATCGTTATCTTTATATCCTTGCCTGGTGCAGAGGCAGGGGGAGGCGCAATGCGAAGCAAGTCGATAATTATAGGCAATCCACCGGTTTGACCACCGGCCTGCTTGGGTTTTACCTCGCCTTCATCCGCCTTGTTCTTCTGAACAAAAACCTCTGGCAAGTAGGTCTTGGCAATTTCGATCGCACGATCGGCCTCGAAATTTCCTTGGGCGGTTCCCTCCATCAAAATGTTGTTGTTCAGCACTCTCACCTGAATGTCCGGCGAGCCGATTTCGCGCTCAATACGCTCAGCGATTATATTCAT
>JAGQZV010000231.1 GCA_020435295.1 Bdellovibrionales bacterium
GGTGGTCCGTGCTACTGGATCGTTTGTACTCGAACCCAAGCAACACAGGCATTTTGTGTTTATTTCTATGGGGACCGGCGTTGCCCCATTCCGCTCGATGGTACTCTCGGATCTTTTCCGCAAAAATCTTCCGCTAAGCACCCTTTTCCTCGCGGGATTCCGGAGATCGCAAGACATACTCTTTGGCGAAGAGTTAAGTGACCTAGAGTACCTTTCCTGGGTCCCCGCTCTTAGCCGTGAGGATCAACCAGGTGTCTTTGCGGGGCGAGTGACTGCATACTTGAAGGCCGCTGAAATTCCATTTGAACTTTCGGAGTTCTACATTTGCGGGAGTGCCGATCTGGTAAAGGAAGTCCGCGCTATCCTCGAGTCCAAGAACGTGGCGGAAGAATCTATCCATCACGAAGCGTACCTTCATCCTAACAAGAAGAAAAGCTGGTAGGGTTATTCTGCGACTGTTGCTGGGGGCAGGTGCCACTCCATTACTTTTGACTCTAGGCTTAGATCGTAACGGGGAAGAATATGTAGTTGAAATGGCTGTTGCAAGTTAATGGGCGGGCCACACAGGATCTGACGCGAATAATAACCGACTCCTCGCACATTTCGTTGATCGCCGTCCCAAACCCCAACAGGTAGATAACTATCAATGAGTTCGCGCGCCACGCCGACAACGGAAGAATACTTCGTCTTTGCCAACAACGGACGGGCTGGAATGGGTTTTACACCGATCGGGTGGTAGGTGACCGCATAATAGTCGACTCTATACTCCTGTCCAATGAGTGAGGGGGCTTTGACGAAGATTTCGAAGCAGGATTGGTCGCGGACCAGCGCGCGGGTGAGATTGTTGATCGTGGTTCTTACTTCCCGCATGGAGCTGTTTTTTTTCAGAGCTTCTTCACGCAGCATGCGATCGATCAAAGGCGCGGTGATGGGCGTGACGACGACTTCATAGCGGTAGCTTTCATCGCCCAAAGTCGCCCTGTCCTCCACCAGCCAATAGCGCCGGCTTAAATCAAAATCCATTTCCGACACGCTGACCTTTGGCGGTTGAGTCACGGGACCGAGAAAAGCGGGGTTTGACGGGCGGCTGTACTCGATTGCGGCAGCTACGGGCCGGCGTCGCTCGAGCACTGAGCACGCAATTAACTGCGTTACTACGAGAATGGCGATAAATTGCTTCATGACTCTGGTGCCCTTACGTAGCAAATCCGCTCTTTTGCATCAAGCAGCGCTTTTCGGCACCCGACTTAAGACGCTGAAATCCCATGAATTTGCTCAAAGGCTGGGCGGAGTGTGGGGTACAGGTTGCGGTACACTCGGTAGCGGCTTTTGTAATGGCGCTGGCGGCGCGGTTTAGTAACGGGCCCCGCGTGCACTCCGGCCTTGCATGCTGCCGAAATGTCTTCCCACATACCCGCGCCGGTACCGGCAAGTAGCGCAGCGCCTAGCGCTGAGGCGTGTGGGGTATCCAAGCGTCGTGTGGGAATACCGTAGATATCCGTTTGCAACTGCTGCCAGAAAGCGTTCCGAGAGCCGCCTCCTGCGCAAAGCAACTGTCGGATCTGAATCCCTTCAGACTTGAGCGCGCGCAGCTGATCCTTAAGCCCGAAAGAAATTCCTTCCAGGGCCGCCCGGACAAGATCTGCCCGCGTGTGGCCGCGCTGCATTCCCACCCAGCAGGCACGCGAGTGCGGATCAGGGTATGGACAGCGTTCGCCGTTTAAGTAGGGAAGAAAAAAAAGCCCATTGGAAGTAGCTTGTGAGGCGCGGGCCAAGAGCGAGTCCACCGTTTGCCCTTCGAAGACCTTGTCGCGCAGCCACTCCAGGCTCGCTCCGGCAGAAAGCATGCATCCAAAAAGGCACCACGTATCGGGAACCGCGTGGCAAAAGCTCTGCAATAAACCAGCCGCGTTGTCGGCGGGGGTGGCGGAAGCGGCGAAAACGACTCCGCTGGTTCCAAGTGTCAGTGAAGCGTCGCCCTCACCGAGCACTCCCATGCCGATCGCAGCAGCGGGTTGATCCCCACTACCAATTACAACTTTAACTTTACCTGCCGGTAGGCTCCAGCGTCGCGCGAGTGCTGCATGCAGCTCCCCCACGACAGAAACAGACTCGTATGCCCGGCAAAAGAGCTTGGGATCTAAGTCCAGCGCGCGTAATACTTTCTTGTGCCACTTCCGTTTGCGTACATTGAATAGCAAAGTACCTGAAGCATCCCCGACATCAGTCGCAAATTCGCCGCATAAGCGCCAGGCAATGTAATCCTTAGGGAGCAGAATTGTCCGAGTTTTGTCAAATAGCTTGGGTTCGTTATTTCGTACCCACAAGATCTTTGGGGCTGTGTAGCCAGGTAGTGCAATATTGCTCGTGTAGCGTAGCAACGCCGATCGCCCACCCACCAAGCGCGTAATTTCTTCGCATTCCCTGCTGGTCCGTTGATCGTTCCACAAAATGGCGGGCCGAAGTACGCTACCGGTTTTGTCTAAGAACACGCTTCCGTGCATTTGCCCGGAAAGTCCGATGGCCACAATGTTTGAGCGACAGCGCGCAAAACGAGAGAGCAATTGACTGACGGCTTTGTCTGCGGCTTTCCACCAGGCGTTGGGATCTTGCTCGGACCACGTCGGTTTAGGTGCGTGAATTTTGTGGGGGGACTCCTGATGGCCAAGGACCCGACCATAGTTATCGACGAGCAGAGCCTTGGTGCCGCTAGTTCCTACATCCAACCCGATGGCGTATTTGCGACTCTTTCTACTCAATGGTCGGACTGTACAAATATTGATTAAAAAGGTTTTCCAGCGCTTCCTCGCGGCCACTGGCGGATCTGGGTTCTCCCGATTGAATGGCCCACGCCTCTAACTCCGGCAAATCGAAGTCCCCGGAGAGAATCTTTCTTCCCATCGGGCTATCGTAGGCCGAGTACCTCTTTTCAATGAGAGCGTCCAAGGCTTTAGTGCGTACCAGCCGATCGGCCACCAATAGGGCCCTTGCAAAAGTATCCATGCCGCCGATGTGCGCGTGAAAGAGATCTTCGGTGTCCACGGATCCCCGTCTCAGCTTGGCATCGAAGTTCAGGCCTCCATATTGGAGCCCGCCCTGCTTGAGTACGATCCACATCGCGAGGGTCGCCGTGTGCAAGTCAGTGGGAAACTGATCTGTATCCCATCCAAGTTGCGGGTTTCCGCGGTTAACGTCCAGACTGCCGAGCTTACCGGCAAGGGAAGCCGTTAATATCTCGTGTTCGAAGCTGTGGCCTGCCAAGGTTGCGTGATTAGCCTCCAAATTGAGCATGAAATCATCGATGAGACCAAATTCTCGCAAGAAATTTAACGTCGTAGCGGCGTCAAAATCATACTGGTTAGTGGTGGGCTCCATGGGTTTGGGTTCAATGAAGAACATCCCTTTGAAGCCAATACGTCTGCCGTATTCAACAGACGCTCGCAGAAACCGAGCCAGTTGTTCGCGTTCCTGTTTCATGTTTGTATTGAGCAGCGACGAGTACCCCTCTCGTCCACCCCAGAAAACATAACCTGTACCGCCGAGAGCTACCGTCGCGTCCAGGGCCCGGCGAACTTGAGCCGCCGCATGCGCAAATACTAGCGGATCCGGACTGGTGGCCGCGCCGTGAGTGTAGCGGGGGTGACTGAAAAGATTCGCCGTTCCCCACAACAGTCGGATGCCATGAGTTTTTTGGAGTTGTTCCGCGCGGCGGACGAGCCGTTCCAGGTTGCGTTGGCTCTCGGGAATGTCAGCGCCCTCAGGCGCCATGTCGCGATC
>JAGQZV010000232.1 GCA_020435295.1 Bdellovibrionales bacterium
AAAAAGGCATGGCTCGAGGAGATTTTCGTACGATTTTCTGCTCGGGAACTGACGCTTAAGGGCCTTGCCTACACGAACGAACAAATTTCGGACTACATGGATAAGCTCGGCGAATCTGTTTACTTAAACGAGGTCAAACTCGTGGAAGTAACTACCCGCCGGCTTAGTAACAATGTGGACGTTCGAAATTTTGAGGTAGGCGCACGGGCACGGTTGGGCCGCGACTAAGATGAAACCTAAATACCAAATTGCATTGATTATCATGCTGGTTGGGCTTGGTATCGCTGGGCACCAGTTCTATACGTTCAAGACTACCGATATGGTTCAGATGCGTCAGGACGAGCGCAATCTAGAAGGACAAATCTCTGCCAAGAAAACGGAATTGCGGAAGTTGCAGGATTTTGCGGAGAACATAGAGAAAATAAAGCAGGAGTTGGCACAGCTAAATGTGCAATTGGAGAGCGCCTTAGAGTACATGCCACCGACTTTCGACCTTTCGGGCGTGCTCAGGAAAATGACGTTACTCGCCCAAAATACCGGAGTTCGGGTGAAGTCTTTCAAGCCGTCCGGCGAGGGAACAGGGGAAGCCAGCTTTTATCGTTCGGTTGAAATTCGATGCGAGATAGAAGGCACCTTTACCCAGACAGTTAGCTTTTTGGATCAACTTGCAAGGATGAAGCGCATCATCAATATCGAAGAGCTGGATATAAAGTCCAACAACGTGGCTGCCAAAGCCGGGGCAATAGAAGCTCGCACGGTAGCTACAATTAAGACGTACCGGTTTACACAATGAACCCTCGCACACTCTTATTGTTAGCAGCTTGCGCCCTAGTTTGGGGAAAGTTGGCAAATTCAGCGGAAGAAGGAGCCATTTACTCCCCCGTTGGCAAGCGCGATCCCTTTAAGGAGCCGCTTGTGGTATCGGGCGACCGCTCCCCGACTGCTCTACGTACGATTGAGCAATATGGGATCGATCAGCTAACCCTGCGCGCGATCTTACGTGGCGGTGGGGTGCCGCGCGCCATGTTCGAGGATCCACGCGGTTATACGTACATTGTTAAACCGGGAGATACGATCGGCCGGGAACGGGGCCAGATCAGTCGTATTTTAAATACGGACGTCGTTATTACCGAACGAACCTTCAACTATCTAGGAACGGAAAGCCTCTATGAAAGAGTTATTTCGCTACCTCAAGACTAGATGCGGTGCCTCGTGGCCTAAGCCCAGAACACTTTTGGTTCTGTTGCTTTTGCTCTTGGTGGTGGGAATCCCGCGTTACCGGTCTGTTTATGCCGAAGACGCTTCTGACGAACTTGAATCGTTGATGGAAGACGGTGGGGAAGAGTACGAGGAGGTAGAGGACGGGTACGCGAAAGATGGTGGGGAGGACTACGAGTACTACGACGACGAAGGAGAACTTGCAGAGGGCGAGGAATACGAGGACGCGGCCCCAGAAAAAGGCGAAAAGGCCCTCTATGAAGAAGATGAATCGCTGTATGCGGATGAGAAGGGGACTGGCGGGGAAGACGACTCGCTGGATGAGTTGTTGGCCGACGAAACGGAGACAGAACTGGACGGAGAAGATCAGAAGGTTCGCTCAGTAGCCAATAAGAAGGCGGCGAAGGGCGAAGCCCCAGTAGAGGGAGAAGACTCCGAGATCGATGCTCTATTGGCCGATGAAGGAGACTATGAGGTCGCCGAGGAAGAGGGCGCAGGTGAGGGGGATGCCTTTGATCAATTGGTCGAGGCACAGAAGGAGAAAGAAAAGGACGTAAAAGTTTACGGAGAAAACGAATCCAAGGTGAGCGAGGAGCCGATCTCATACGGAAGAGCTGTGGTGGGTAGTTTGGATTTCAAAATGGAGGGGGCGAACTCTCGAATTGTAATGGGCTTTAATGGGAGGCCTCGCTACGAGCAAGCCGACAGCCCGGAAACGAATCAAATCGTATACGTTTTCCAAAACACCGAGTCTCCAGACAAGTTCCAGCGAGCGTACGATACTCGGGAATTCCAATCGCCAGTTGGCCTTTTTACCTTGCTGCAACTTCCCGATTCCGCGCCTTCGACGAAGCTAATTGTGCAACTTCGAGAACCTGCAAGAGGGCGCGTCTTTTGGGAAGGTAGCAATTTTGTCATTGAGTTCCCGCCGCCGAAAAATAAGTACCAATCGCCCGGTGTCCCTTCCGCTTTGTCACAGGGCGCACTTTCCGCGCAGCTCGGGACAAACAATTATATAGAGGAGAACATCTACGCCATTGATCGTGTATTTACCGGACGGCCTATCGAGCGTTTGGAGATCAAGGACAGTGATATTCAGGATGTACTTCGGTTGATTGCTAAAACCAGTGGTTACAACATCGTTATCGGGGAAGAAGTAGCCGGCAAAATCGGCACGCTGAGTCTGAATAACATTCCTTGGGATCAGGCTTTTACCTTGGTGCTGCAGTCCAAAAAATTGGGCTACATCCGTCAGGGGAACGTCCTTCGCGTCGCAACCCTGAGCAGCCTGAAGTCCGAAAAGGACGCCGCAGTGGCAAATGAGAAAGCGAAATTGGCGGTGCAGAGTTTGCGTACGGTACTTATCCCGGTGAGTTATGCCGATTCTGCAGAACTTGCCGGCAAGGCGAAGCCCTTTCTCACGGATCGCGGCAAGATTGACACGGACGCGCGTACCAATACCATCATTGTGCGCGACATCAAGAGCGTGACCGAGCGGGTACAAAAGCTTTTAGCGGCCTTGGATACCCAGCCGCCCCGCGTTTCCATCTCGGCAAAGATTGTGGAAATGGTGGATACCTTCACGCGCCAAATTGGATTTAGCAGCCTTGGTGCCAACGGAAGTATATCGGGCGTAAACTTGGATACAGACTTTGTTGCAGACATTCAAGGGTTCAACACCACGACCATTCGAGCACCGCAGTTTGCCAATCTCCAAATGGATTTCCAGCTCGGTCAGCTGGAAAACAAAGTCCGCATCTTGGCAAACCCGCAGGTCACTGCCGTTAATAACCAGAAGGCTACCGTTACGCAGAGTGTGACACAGTTCTTACAAGAGTCGGTCACGGCGGGTGGAACGCAAACCACCACGTTTAAGGAAATTAAGGCGAACCTTTCGCTCGCAGTAACACCCATTGTTTCCGGTGATGGTGCCGTTTTCATGAAGGTGAACGTTACGAACGAAGTCCCGACCGGTCCCCCGACCGACAAACAGATCGATACGCGCCAAGTTAGTACCCAGGTGCTAGTTGCCAACGGGGATACAGCCGTCATCGGCGGTATCTACAACAGCACTCGAACGAACGCGGTGCAAGGAATTCCCTGGTTGATGAAGATCCCCATTCTTGGATTCTTTGTGTCGAACCAATCAGAAGAAGAAAGCCGCAACGAAATCCTGGTTTTCTTGACCCCGAAAATTCTTAACGCGGAAGAGTCCTTCAAACGCGCGCTATAGGAGCCTCTCATGGAGTGGATTTGGTTTATTCAACTGGCAGTGAACATTTGCCTTGCAGTAGCCGTGTGGTGGGTACACAGAAGTCATCAACAGTCTGACGAAGCCAGGGCTAAGGCAACTGCTTGTGTAAACGTTTTGCAAACGCGCGTCGATGAGTGCGAGCAAAAACTGCGGGTGTACGAAGCCCGGATGAAATCCCAGCTTCAGCGCTTGATACACATTTGTGAGCGAGCCGAGGAAGTGATCGAACAAACGCGCGTGCCAAACATTCAGCTTGCTTC
>JAGQZV010000233.1 GCA_020435295.1 Bdellovibrionales bacterium
TGCGTTTGCGCTGATATAAGTGGGCGAGCAGGCAAATATCTTTACCGTACTGAGCGCGCACCGCTCGAATCCGATTTTCGAGTTCATCGTCGGGCAAGGACTCAAGCGCCCGTACTTTATCCATGTCGATCGCATTCATCACAGTCTTATCCTAGTAATCTTCCGCTAGATTTCAAGTTCACCACGCAAGTAGCAGCCCTTGGACTTTTGGTTGCGCTTACACGCATTCAAAATGAGCTGAGACACCAGTACCGCCTGGCGCAGTCCAATGAGCTCATCGCTAAGTGCGGCCCGCCGATAAAACTTATCAATCCCTTCCGAGAGTTCGCCTAAAATGCCTTCCGCTCTTCGTAAGCGGCTATCCGTTTTGATGAGACCAACATAGTTCCACATAGTGTGCTTCAACATCAGCCAGTCCTGATGTAGAAAACTGGGATCGGCAACGGCGCTTTCCGCCTGCCACGGGTAGATATCCGGGAAGCGCAGCGGGGTGTTGGTTTCCAGATCCGACGCAATGGCCTCGGCAGCCCTCACGCCCCAGACGAGCCCTTCGAGAAGAGAGGTACTCGCCAGACGGTTTGCTCCATGCACACCGGTACAACTCACTTCTCCCACCGCCCAGAGTCTTGGGATGGTGGTTCTAGCTTCTAAATCCACCCAAACCCCACCACAATGGTAATGCGCTCCCGGAAGAACCGGGATCGGCTCACGCGTAATGTCTACACCCACTTTCAAACAGGAGCCGTACACGAACGGAAAGCGCTCGCGGATCCAGCCCGCATCCTTATGACTAATATCCAAGTAAACACAAGGAGCGCCTGTGGAGAGAACCTCCTGGTGGATTGCCTGTGCGACTCGATCGCGGGGTGCCAACTCCGGAATCTCGTATTCGGGAAGGTACTTCTTCGCAAAGCGTTCCCCCCGATCATTGATGAGAACCGCTCCCTCTCCACGCAGCGCCTCGGAAATCAAGAAGCGCGTCGATTTAGGGTGGTAAAATGTTGTAGGGTGAAATTGCACGTACTCAAGATTTTCCAGCCTACACCCGGCACGGTGAGCAAGCGCTATCCCGTCACCTCGGCTAAATTTGCTGTTTGTATTGTGGAGAAAGAGTTGGCCAATGCCGCCCGTGGCAAGCACGGTATGCCGCGCAAAGATGGGTTCGACGCGCTTCGCGTTCTGATCAAAAACAAAAGCACCAAAACAACGTGCGGGCTCATGAAGGCGGGATCGATCCGTGGAGTGAAATGACGTCATCAGCAGATTTACCGCTGTGTGTTCTGTAAGAACTTCCACATTCTTCAGCCCGCCTACAAGCTGAATCATCGCAGATTGGATGGCCTTCCCAGACTCATCGCCACGGTGAAGGATTCGATTTTCAGAGTGCGCTCCCTCGCGCGTCCGCAGCCATTCCCCCTCCGCATCCCGGTCAAACTCTACGTGCGCTTTGTCCAGTAGTACACGTCTGACCATCTCGGGTCCCATCTCCACAAGCTGATCTACTGCTGGCTCATAGTTGATGTGGCAACCCGCTTCCTGAATATCCTGCTTCAGACTTTTCGAATCATGACTGAGAGATTCATAAATGATCCCTCCCTGCGCGTAAAAGGAGTTGCAGTGACTAAGGTCTTTCCCCGCGGCGATTACCGTCACACGCTTCCCGCGATCTGCGAGACGCGAAGCCGTCGAAAGCCCGGCGATTCCCCCACCAATAATCAAGCAATCGGTTTCTCTTCCCACACTCATGGCTGCACAACTTCCAAAGTTAAGTCCAGCCCCTTGATCGTATGCGTAAGCGCACCCACACTAATAAAATCCACACCGTACGCCGCAAGCTGCGGGATGTCTTCCAGCTGAATTCCGCCTGAGACTTCGACTTTTAGCTGTCCTTTTACGAGTTCCATCGCCTGGCGAAGATCGTTTGCAGAAAAATTGTCCAGCATCACCACGTCAGGATTTAGAGCAAGCACCCGCCGCAGCTGTTCGAGATTGTCGACTTCGACTTCCACACGGTGCAAAGGGGAGTGGCTAACTTGCGCGCGTTTTACAGCCTCTTCCAATTCACAAACTAAAAGGTGATTGTCCTTGATTAGGATCCCATCCGATAGATCGCGGCGGTGCACAAGCCCTCCACCGTGCTGCACGGCTAAAAGCTGCAAGGCACGCAAACCAGGCAAGGTTTTTCTTGTGGCCAAAATCTTGGTGGGATAAGGCCCAGCGGCTTCCACAAAGCGGCGGGTCTTGGAAGCAATGCCGCAAGCAAGGGCAAGAAAGTTTAAAAGGCTCCGCTCCAAAGCAAGACAGTCCGCCGCCGTCCCGCTGAGGCGTACCAGATCTTGGCCCACTTCGACCGCGGCCCCATCCGTAACCAGGCATTGGATCTTGAGCGGGGTTAGCTTCTCGAACGCCGCCACGACCGCTTCTCCGCTGAAAACCCCGGCTTCACGGGTGCGGACGATCGCGCTGATCGTGCCACCAACGCCGTTTAGAACTGCACTGGTGGTGACATCATCATGGACACAATCTTCGGCGAGTGTCCGACGAACCAAGTCTTCAATTTCTGCGTTCCACACCACGCTGTACCCTTAGCACAGAGGTCCCCAAATGGGAAAGGCGGGCTAGCGGAAAGCCAGCGCCAGGACGGATTCACGGATGTTTTGGTCAAAATCCAAGGCGGCGGAAAGCCCGCTTAGTGGCACCCACTCGGCCCCCACAACAACCGGGTCTTTTCTAACTGAAACCGGGTCGGGTTCTGCCAGATCCGCACGAAAGAAGTGAGTTTCGCAATCGTACTCCGTCCCTGCCCAAACGAAAGGGTAGTGGTCCACGCGCGCCGCCCCCTGCACCCGTACTTTGTAGCCGGTTTCCTCCAGTGTTTCTCTCACGGCCGTCTCAGCGGGGGTTTCTCCAGCCTCGACGGCCCCTCCCGGGGGGAAAAGGCGCACGATCCCGGTCTTCGGATCGCGCAGCTGCACGAGCAGGACGCGTCCAGCGACCACACACACGGTGGAGGCCCTAAGCCGCTCCACGCCCATCATTTCACCGGAACTTTGGCGGTCAGGACAAAGGCCTTGCGACAGTAAAAGTACTCCAAAGCAGTCACACACACTGCCACCACGAGGCCGCCCAGAATGTCGCAGAAATAATGCTGTTTGGTGGTTAGAGTTGAGGCAAAAATCGCCAATGCCCACAACCAGTAGAACGCGTGTAGAACTGAACCGCGCCGCCGCATCGACCAAGCGCAAATGGAGGTAAGCGCCACGTGTTGGCTTGGAAAACAGTTCGCCGGAGAATCGGCGGCCGAAACCAACCACATCGCCGCTCTCACAATCGCACTACTGACGTTCGGGTACTCAGGTCGCGGGTACGTTGTGGGCATCAGGTAGAAGAACACCCCGCAAAAAAAGAGAACCATGAAGGCCATGCGGGCAAAATGGTTAAACTCCTCTCGTGAAGTCCAGAGAATAACTGTCAAGATGAGGAGGTAGTCAGAGGTATAGATAAGGAATGTCCAGGGAACGAGAGGCGTCGCCCGATCGATCGCTAGCATGGGCAAGAATTGGGGCTCCCAGACCGGGTAAAGGTTGGGGTACAGATAAAAAAGTGCATAGCAGCACGCATAGAGCAAAAAAACCGTAAGCTTGTGTAAAGCGAGTGACTTCACGCCGTCCAACCGAATCATTGCAAT
>JAGQZV010000234.1 GCA_020435295.1 Bdellovibrionales bacterium
GACTTCACCCGCGATGAGTGCCTTCTTCTCGTCGAGTCCGCCGCCCGTTACGACCAACTGACGTGTTTGAGGGCTCAAGTGCTTGACGGCATAGTAATCTTGAATAGAGCCCATCGCATGGACCATCAGAAAGCCCGCAGAAAACATTCCTGCGCCACCCATCAAGGCCATCACAAGGGCCCCGCCGCGCGGGAACCGCTCCGATACCACACCCAGCATGGTCGGCCAGAAGTAGGTCTTGCCCATACCAAATATGGTCGCGGCCGCAAAAACCGTGAGCGCAGTTTGCGCTGAACTGAGTGCATAAAGACCCAGTGCAGAGAGAGCGGAGGACGCAATCAGAACTCCAAGAGGTCCAAGCTTTGTGACGACGAAGCCAGAGAAAAAGAAACGCAACACGAACATGATGCCCGCCGTGTAGACGAGGAGCAACACGCCTTGGATACCGACCAGGTTCTGCAACAAATTGCCTACCCACTGATCCGGCCCAAGCTCAGTCGCTGCAGTCAGTACCATCAGGCCAAGAAACACTAGCAGCATCGGACGAAACGCTTCGCGCCACATCTCACCGTAGCTAACGCCGGTCGCCACGCGCTCGGTTGCAGGAAATTTCTGTCCCAGGAGAAGGAAGCCGTAGATAAAAGTCGGCAGCAGAACAAAGAGCATTTTGATTTTCCAACCAAGGCTCAATGCCGCGAGACTAACGCCCTCCGCATCCAGGCCCATGATCTTTGTAAGCGCAAAGCCCATAAGACCACCGATGATAAGGCCGCCCGGCCACCACGCGTGAAGAATGTTCAGGTGTTTTGTTTTAGAGTTCGGATAGATTGTTGCGGCCAGCGGATTAATCACTGCCTCTACCAGTCCGTTTGCAAGACCAATGAGAAGCGTGGCCACATAAAGCGAGGTAAAACCCTGAGCGAAGATAGTAAGGAACACGCCCGAAACGTGTCCCAAGAAAGCAATGGCCATCAAGCGGCCCATACCGAAGGCGTCTACAAGCATCCCGCCGAGCACAATCGTGATTGCAAAACCCCACAGCCCGGTTCCGGCGACAAGACCCATTTGGGCCCCCGTAAAGCCGAAGTCTGTTTTCAGTGCCGGGATGATATCCGCACGAATGGAAAAGGCCATGGCAGTAGCGATGAGTGCGAAGCAACTCGCAACGAAAAGGCGTCTTGGGTTCATTTCAACTCTCCCCTGAATGCCTCAGCCTCACTGGGCTAAGTCCAAAGTGTTAAAAGAGCCCTCAATCCCCACTTAAGCCTTTGACGGTAGCCATTCGATGCCACGCTTGACGTTGCGTGTCAAGGCGCCATCAAGAAGCAAAAAAGAGACCTACCGCCGAGCTTCATAAAGGGACGCAAAAAAAAACCGCGGTTTGCCCAGACGGGAAACCGCGGTCTATACGCTCATCAAGCTGAACTTTTTAGAAATAAATTCGCGTACGTACGTTCACGTTCGCGTGACCGAAACCTTGCCCGCAGCTTCCGCAACCGTAGGCAAAACCACGGTGAAAGCGGTGGTGTGCGTAAAAGGGCCAGGTCGCTACACGGTAAGCGCCGACCGCTACACGCCCTACAAAACGGGCCGCGCGTCCGATCCCTCTGCCAACCGCACGAAGAACCGGAAAGGGACGATAAAAACCGTGACCATAGCGAACGCGAACACTCACTCGTGCGTGTCCGCCACCGTGACCGTGACGACGAACGTGGCAACGTGAGCGGCAACCCGCTTCGGCCTGAGGTACAGAGCTAAAGCTCCACTCACCAACGTTCAAGTTAAGCGCCGGGGTGATCCCCAACAGCAGCAAACCTACCACTAAACTCAAGTTCCTCATTTTCAACTCCGCGTCTAACAATTTCCACTCCAACGAGCTTAGCGCCTCATTGCGCAAGCTGTATTCTGTTAGAGCAAATTGAATGCCACAAAAGCCATCGCTTTCGTGCGGGAGTTGTAAACGGAAACGGCGCTAACTGCCGTTCTACGTCACCCGGCGACTGCCCTCTATACACTAGAAGTGTACGCGGACTCCGCCAGAGCTAGCAGGGCTATTCCAGCCTACGTTCACCGATCCGAAGCCACTATTAAAAGGGACCGGAGCGGGAGCCGGGTAAGGCGCCATTCCAGGGTAACCACCACCAAATCCGGAGTACGCACCTGCGTAGCCAGGACCGGCGTAAGCACCACCGTATCCGTAACCGCCGTAGCCGTATCCGTATCCGTATCCGTATCCGTATCCATAGCCATAGCCGTAACCGACGCCTACGCCGACCGCGACGGACCACGGAAACCCGTAGTACCGGCGGAAGCCGTGGCCGCAGCGGCTGTGGCAACGGTGATGATGACCGTGCCCGTGCGAACGGACTTTCACTTTAACTTTTACTTTAACTCTTACCTTGGCGTGGCCGTGTCCACCGCAACGCCCCTTGCAAGCAAGGGCTTCGCTGGTCCCAAAGTTAGGGCTCGCGAACAAAAAGGCCGCCATTAAGAAAAGAACTGACTTTTTCATCACTACTCTCCGCAATCTACCAACCAAGGGCGCACGCCGCACACTACACGCATGCACCCCGTTCGCCCTAGAGAGGAGCAAGCGCTATGCCAGAATACAATGTATTCAACAGGCACGACTTAGCGAAACTTTTCGAATACTGGAGGAGAAGTGACGGCTATCGGCAGCTCTTGTTTAAAAGCTAGACTAGAGCGACACATCAATGCCGAGATAATAACGCGTCGTTTGCGGATCATACAGATTAGACTCAAAGCGACCTTCTTTGAAGAAATCATCCGCTTGATTCATCCCTACTCGTAGCAATACCGTGTCCGCAAGCTGGTACAACACCGAAAGATCTATTTCGTAATTGCCCCCGGCAGATTGCTTACCGGCAGCAACCTGCTCGTAGTGATGCATTCCAGCGGTATACGATGCAGCTAACTTCAGTTTGTCTTGCAGTTTTCCCTCGAGATACAAACCATGGCCGAGAGTCCAGAGCGGCAGCGGAGCCCCATCCGGAGTGCTCGTAAACTGATTAATCGAATATCGGAAAAAGGGCCGGTAGCTCACGAGTAGGCGTTGATCAACAAAACGTCTACTGATTTCCACCCGCACGCTCGGACGGGTCAGAACTCCGTGACGGCGCGTAGCTTCTGAGACAGGGAGATTCAGACTCGTTCGGGCTGACAACTCAATGCCTTCCCATTCCCAGCCGGGTGACCAGTAGTGGTAAAGGTAGAGGTCCCCAATTTGGACCTCGGGTTCCCCGATCACAGCCACGTCATAGAGCTTGGACACCCCTTGGACCGCACGCAGGGTGTGCCGCTCCGACACCTTATATATAAGGTCGGCATAAAGCTCCGTCCGCGTGGCGGAGTCGCTTTGCACCCCGACGTACTGTTCACCGGTTAAGGTCAGCTGAAGGGCCTTTGCCGTTGTCGCCTCGCAAAGCCCCACCCAAAGAAGGGCCCCTAGGCACAAAATGTATCTCACACGCCCCCCTTTACTAGCGGACTTCGTCGCCGCGAGCTTCCTGGTAGAGTTTGTACATCTCCAGTAAATCGCTTTTTCCAGTGACGGTAGAGTTCCCAAATCGGATCGCTTCCAGGATACTTTCAACGATGTCGTACGCGTAGGGATTGCGAAACTTGGAGACTACGTA
>JAGQZV010000235.1 GCA_020435295.1 Bdellovibrionales bacterium
CCTCGGGAACGCTTCCGTCAATCACAGATTCGGCGCCGTAGCTGGGAAAACTGTTCTCAGGGCCCCTGAAATCGATCCAGAATGGGGCCGACAGATCTCGTTTAGGTGGCGTTTCAATCAACCGATGATAACAACGTAGACTTAGCGAAGGTGTCGAGCCGTGGATGAGTCGCGTGCGGCGCAAGCGGTTATCGCGTTCGGGGAAGAGGTTCACAAAGCCGTAGTTTTCTCCGGTGGTAAGCCATTGGGGAGGCGGGACGTTTTGCTGATCCTCATTGATGAGGGACCCAAAAACCTCTAGCGGATCGGGGGGAAGACGTAGGGTTTCGTCGCCAGTGGTCGACCCAAAGTAGGAAGTAAACACAATGGCGGACGGACTCTGTTTTTTTACGGCTGCGACAAGGGCAGCGTAAAATTGCTGGTGCCAGACGGGGTACATTTGAACGGGATCGGGCTGGGGCTCCAGGGGGAGCGGCCAGTTTACTTTTGGGTTCGATGCGGGCACTTTAGCATCATCTACGTGCACGAGCACCAGTGACGTGCTAGACAGTTGCGGGCCGCGAATGGAAAAGTAGCGGTCGTAGAACCACTCATCCATGTTCTCTAACGGAAGGAACAGGAAGAGGAAGCAAAAGGAAACGCGAACGAGTAAGCTCAGCTTCGGCATGAGCGGAATCTAGCAAATATTGTATATGAAACCAACGCTCATCATTGCAGACGACCTGGAGGAAATTCGGGAGAAGCTCTACAACGCCTTGCTGGAGGAATTTGAAATTCTTGCGGACGTTGAGAATGGACAGAAGGCCGTGGAAGCTGTCCGGCGTTACCGCCCGCAGCTGGTTTTGATGGATGTGGTCATGCCGGTGCTGTCGGGGATCGAAGCGGTGCGCATCTTACATGCAGAAAACCCGGAGTCTCCAAAGTTTGTCATGCTTAGCGGTTTGAAGGAAGAGAGCGTGGTGTTGCAGGCGTTGCAGGCCGGAGCGAGTGAGTACTTGTTTAAGCCCGTTGAACCCAAGAAATTAAAAGAGGTTTTGTGGAATCTGGTGCGAGCCCAGCTTCGGGCGAAGGCCTAACTTAGAGTCGGAATCCAAACGTTAGTTCGAGCCCGAGGATCGTGCTGTTCTGCCCAATGCGATTTATTAGGGTTTTGAAGTCTACCATGAAGGGGTTGAAGTCAAAACCTGCGCCGATGATAAACGCAGGTAGGAAGAGTGCCTCTTCTTGATTTGACGTCGACGTGATTGTGCGCAGCCACATGGCACCACTGACTCCCATATCGAGACCGAATTTGACATTTTCTGACATCGTGAAAAGGTAACGCACGCGACCTTCAAATCCAAAGACGTGGACGGAGTTCAGGACATACTTGTATCCAACCCACCCACGTAGCCCGAGGCGCATGTCTTCATAATCGTAATCGAAATAGACGCCACCCTGAAAACCGAAGTCTTTAAAATAGTCTCCAATGGCGGCCCCGTTGCTGTCGAATTTGGGCTCTATATAGAAGTTGCCGCCCGCTCCAAACGCGACGTGAAACGTTCCGGCATCCACTCGTTGGGGGTCGGGAATAAAATATTTTCGTTTCTGTTGCTGTTCGTTGTAGTAGGTCCGACGTGATTTCTTAGTGCTTTTTCGAAAACCGTTGTCGGTTTTTCCCTGCTCCTGCACCATCTCGCGCTCGTCGACGTACTGCGCTTCTTCTTCGTATTCAGCGCGCACGCTTCTCGAAAACGACAAGCTGGCGAGTAGTCCCAAACAGAGTAGTAAGCGGTGTTTTTTTCTGGCTGCGTTCATAGGTGGCTCCCGATAACCTGAGCGGAAACAGATGGGTACCCGTGTACCTCTATACACTTATCGTCAGGGGACTTAGATTCCTGAAAGAAATTCAGGTACTTATATGCATCGCGTTAGACTCTGTGCTCAGGGGGCGTCCTCGGGTGCCCCACTGCGGTCTTCGGTGGGTTCTCCCACCACACGCGCCGGGTTTGTCTCGTCCGCTGGCGCTGTTATGGCAGATGGGCTGCGATCGGCATCGTCGGGCGCGGCGAGCCAATGCGTCACGCCCCAAGTAACGGCGGACGAGAGCACGGCGGCACCGATGCTTAGTCCGGACCGCCACATGAGTTCGCGCCGCGTGGCACCGGCGCGCGGCCGAGTGCCGTCAAGCGAACGCTGGCCGTTCCAGTTCTGGGTTTGGCGTAGGATATGGCGGGCCAGATCGTTCAAGAAGCGCTGGTTGGTGTTTGTCTCTCCCTGAAGGATGCACCAGATAAGCGCCTCATACGGGGTGATCATGTGAAGAAGGGTAACGTCTGCCTCTTGTTTGGCGCGGGCGATCTCTTCAACAGTGAGGTGCGCCACTGCTTGTTCGGGCGTAGCGTCGGTTTGTGCCTCCACCTGAGCGGACGCGTCTTCTTCCCGCCCTTGCTTGCGCCGCACTGCCTCTTCGATAAATGCCACCCGCACCGAGCGGTGAAACTTCGTGAAGTAGGTTTGCAGCTGCTGCATGGAGGCGTCATAGTCTCTTGCCAGAGTTTCGCGGAACTTTTTTTCCGCTGCGTCGAATTCGGTCTGCGTGGTGGCCGTTGAGCGTGCGCTGTTTCTCTCACGTCTGGCCGTGATGTTCGCTTCGTAAACCCGCCAGGAGATTTCATCAAGCCGCTCAAAGATTGAAGTAATGAGTGTGTTGGAGCGTGTGAGAGCGGTTTTGGGAACGGGGTTGAGGTTCAACTGGGCGACAAAAGAATCGGCTTCTGTGGCGCCGACGTAGCCGCGGTTCGGACCTTGTGGCCGCGCCCCGAGAACTGTTTCATTCCAGGTGTCGAGGAGGTTTTGCGCCAGTGTGTGGGGCTCGGGCAGGTGGCACTCCTCGATCGGAATGAGTTCGGAAAGAGGTTTGGCAGGCTCTTTACCTTGCTTCTTGTTTTCCAAATCCGCCGCTTTGACAAGTTCTGCGAGCGGCGTCTCTTTGCCCAAGTAATCGGTTACCGTCGATACCGCTCGCGCCACAGCTACCTTTTCCATGGCCTCGGCGCGGGTGGCTACCGCTTGCCACACCTTTACGCCCCGCTTTTCTTCCACTTGGCTGCGGATAGAGTCGCGCAAGGCGCGCAGGTAATGGACGCCCGCCGCTTTCCGGGCGGCGTTCATCCGTGCCCGCGTGAAGAATTGGGCGGCGATGATCTGTTCGCGTTCCTCGCGGGATCCGGTTCGGTACAGTACTTCGCGGGCTGTTCGGCCGCCCAGTGACACCCATTCGTTGGTGAAGGGATCTTCGTACCCTTCGTGGTAATCGATAATTAGGAGTCCAATTTCGCGCAAATCCGCTGGCAGGATTTTGATCCACCCGTCCACGGCGATGGAGTCCGGAAGCAACAGCCCACCTGCCCTGCGCGGAAGGGCCACCATCGCGACGGCGTGCTGGGCAATCTCCGCGGCGGTTGAGTGAGCGGCGTAACGTTCTTTTTCGACCGTAAGTTCTTTTTCGGCCTGTCGCACCCAGCGCACGGCAAGGCCCAGATTCTCAGCATACCGGTGCACGTGCTCGCGCATTTTATCATTGCTACAGAGACTTGTAAGTAGAGCGCGAAAACTGAGCTTTAGCTGGGTTCGGTAGGCATCGCCGTCGACA
>JAGQZV010000236.1 GCA_020435295.1 Bdellovibrionales bacterium
GGTACTGCCGCCGCCTATTAATAGCCCCTCTCTCGTTCGTCGAGTCCTTGCTGGGGTGATCGATCAAATCTTTGTTTTCACGCTTTGGCTGATTGCCATGACGGTCACTCTGAAGCTTCTCACGGGCTCCTTTGTCGGGGGCGTTGCGAGTTCCGCAATATTAGAAGAATCCAAATTCGTACAGTTTGCCATATTGGAATTTGCGACCATTTGGGTGGCTTATGCGGTGTTTTGCATGGGAGTGCTCGACATGACTTTTGGGATGTGGGTTTGGGGGATCCGTGTGGGTTATATGACCCAGTCCAAAAAGACGTGGATTCTAAGGAAGGTACTGAGGACGGTTTTTACCTTTGTCTTCTACGCGCCCATCTTGCCTGTTATCTTCCTGGTCTTCGTTGGTAAACGAGGCCGAAACTTGCTCGACGCGCTTTCGGGTACCGTCGTGTACCAATCCGTGGTAATCGAGTAGCAATGTGCGTACAACCCGAAGAGAAGATACTTCCGCGCGAGGAACTCGTCGCGCTCTGCGAAAGTTGGCGGGCCGACGGAAAGCGCATCGTTTCAACTAACGGGTGTTTTGATCTTATTCATTATGGGCATGCTCGTTACTTGGCTGCTGCCAAACGCTTAGGGGATCGCTTGATATGTGCAGTGAATTCCGATGCGTCGGTGCGGTCTCTGGGCAAGGCCAAGGACCGGCCGCTTTTTCCCGAAGCGGTTCGCGCCTATGTTGTGGCTTCTTTAGCTGTGGTCGATGCCGTTGTAATTTTTCAAGAGAGTACACCGGAAGCGCTTCTGGACGTCCTTCTTCCGGATGTTCACGTAAAAGGGGGAGATTACAAAGTTGAAGATCTTCCGGAGAAAAGAATTGTAGAGAGAAACGGTGGAGAGATTCAGTTGATTCCCCTTGAGACAGGTTATTCGACGACAGCTATTTTTGAGCGTATTCGCCAGTCAGGCCGCTAGAACTTCTTGCCCACAAAAACCGACCCCTGGAAATTTAGATTCATCAGGTCAAGTTGCAGCGTAATATTTGCCGGTAGCTCCCATTCAATTCCCCCGAAGAGATGGAATGTGGAGTGTCGTCCCTCCAGCTGACCCGAAACGGTGTTTTGCACGGTGCCCGATGCGAACAAGACGCCCAAGCCTAGAAACGGTCGGACGCGAACAAGGTCACGGCTAGCTAGTAGTCCGAACTCCAAGTCAGTCCCAAGGTAACGATCGAGTCCCCGCAGGCTCGTGTACGCAAAGTAAGCTGCAATGCTACCCGGAATGTTCTCGCGCTCGGAAAGAAACGTCCATTTCAACGCAGCACCCACCGTGGACAAAGACGGGACCACCCCGCCGGGAAGGAAACTAAGAATCAAATCTACGTCGGCCACCAGTCCCTTGGCCAGGTAGAGGCGCGGGACAAACAGCACCGGTGGCATGCTGCCATCCCCATTTCCCATGCCGATAAGGGAGCTGCTGGAGAAGAAAAGGGCCTCAAACCCTACCTTTATTCCGGGATAGAAGGGGTACGGCTCGGCGCTGCGCAGGAGGCGGGTGGCCCCCCCAGTCCCCAGGACCTCTACCGTTTTGTCTACTTCGGCCTGAGTCATGCCAGTCGGCAGTGAGGCCGCGAGTAGGGTAGTTGCGAAAAAAAGGCTCAGCGCTGCCAGGTGTTTCATGGCGTTAAGCATACGAAAATAGGGAGCATTTTGCGAGAATTTGCCAACGTGCTTTTTACAGACCATGATCCCTTAATGGGAATGGCATCAAAAAATGTGGGGCTTGCGGCCCTCAAAGATCAATACTTGGAATACTTGCGTGTGGAGCGAAGTGCGAGTCCGCACACGCTAACCAATTACGAAATCGATTTGCGTCAATGGTTTCATTTTGCAAGTGCTACTGGGCGCCTGAACCTAGAGCAGCTTGCCGATCTTAAGCGCATCCGGGACTTCTTGGCTGCGGAGAATAAGACATACTCCCGCGTGACGGTCGCCAGGCGGCTGTCCGTCATCAAGGGCTTTCTAAAATTTGCGCACAGGGAGGGGTTTCTTGCGAAAAATGTGTCTAAACTCATTAGTTTACCGCGCATCCCCCAAAAGCTGCCCACCGTACTGAAGCCCAAGGAAGTGCTTGCCTTGATCGAGGGCATTCCGACCTCGAACCTGCGGTACAAGCGTATCCGTGCGGTGGTGGAGTTGTTTTATTCGACCGGGATTCGCTTGTCCGAGCTGGTTGCTCTAAACGTGGAAGATGTGGATTTTCGAGCAGGTACGCTGCGGGTGATGGGAAAGGGAAGCAAAGAAAGGCTGGTTCCGTTGGGGCGGCATTGTCAAAGTGCGATTCGTGACTATATTGACAGCGTGCCGGAGATTCAGAAAAGGGGCGCTGGGACGCCGCTCTTCTTGAATCGAGAAGGAGACCGGGTTTCCGGGCGCACGGTTCAACGCAACTTGCGTGAGTTTGCCGTGGAGGTACTTGGCGATCGCGGAAACGAGGTCACTCCTCATACATTGCGGCACTCCTGTGCAACGCACCTGATGGGCGCGGGCGCGGGGTTGAGAGAAATACAAGAGCTTCTTGGTCACCGCTCATTGGTTACCACGCAAAAGTACACCCATGTTGATATCGAGCGGTTAAAAGCGTCCTATAAAAAGGCGCACCCAAGGGGCCGTAGCGACACGGAGCCCGAGGCTAGTGATTAGAACATCGAACAAACGAAAAATTCGTTCCACAACAATTTTATGTGTTTCACACAAGGGACAGACCGTCATGGTTGGTGATGGCCAGGTTACATTAGGCAGTAACGTCCTGAAACAAAATGCCAAGAAAGTACGTCGACTCTATAGAGGGAACATCCTTGCTGGTTTTGCTGGTAGCACCGCAGATGCCTTTACTCTTTTTGAGCGTTTTGAAAAGAAGCTGGAGGAGCATTCTGGAAACCTGACTCGGAGTGCCGTGGAGCTTGCCAAAGAATGGCGGACGGATCGGATGTTACGTCGCTTGGAAGCATTGTTAATCGTTGCGGACAAGGAGCACCAGTACATCTTGTCCGGAAGCGGTGACGTGATTGAACCGGACGACAAAGTGGCGGCAGTGGGGTCGGGCGGCGCGTTTGCAGAAGCCGCTGCTTCCGCTCTTATGAAGCATTCGGGCCTTTCGGCTGAAGAAATTGCCAAGGAGGCGATGGCGATTGCGGGCAGGATTTGTATCTACACCAACGCGAACACAACAGTAGAGGTTTTGGAATAAAGAATTGATTTTGATCGAGGATTGTACCGTGACACAGCAGACTGAAAAAACACTAGACCAGTTAACTCCCAAGGCCATTGTCGCAGAGCTGGATAAGTATATTGTTGGGCAGAGAGATGCGAAGCGCGCCGTGGCAATTGCTTTGAGAAATCGTTGGCGGCGCCGTCGGGTGGATGAGGATTTTCGAGACGAGATCTACCCCAAGAATATTTTGATGATCGGCCCTACTGGGGTCGGGAAAACTGAAATAGCGCGCCGTCTGGCTAAACTTGCAGATGCTCCCTTTCTGAAAGTGGAAGCGACC
>JAGQZV010000237.1 GCA_020435295.1 Bdellovibrionales bacterium
GGCGATGTTGATGGGGACCCGCCGCTTTTTAAGTTTTTACTTAGTGGCTGCGGTGTTCAGTTCATTCACCCATGCCGCAACGTCTAGGTACTTGCTTGGGATGCCAGATGAAGGGGCGTTGGGCGCCTCGGGAGCCGTTGCGGGGTTGCTGCTGCTTTTTTCGCTAGCATTTCCTAAAGAAAAGCTCCTGTTTTTTGGAATCATTCCGGTCCCAGCCTTGGTAGGCGCCCTTCTTTTTATTAGCCTCGATCTTTGGGGGCTCTCCGCGCAAGCGCACGGTGGCGGCCTGCCGATTGGTCACGGGGCGCACCTCGGTGGAGCGTTTGTGGGCATCGTCTACTTCGTGTATTTGAAGTACCTCCGCCCGCAACTGTTTCCCCGTTTCAAGTTCTAGCGACCGAGTTCTAGATTCGCTACGCGGGCTGAATCTCTTGAACGTAGTTTTCTTCTTTGTACTTCTTTGCAAAGAATATAAACCCGAGTCCAAACACAACGGTTAGCCCGACGAAGAACCAGAAGTAGCTGGCTCCCGCCAGTTTACTGGTGCCATCGGGATTTTGGATGACCAAGTTGACGGTAGCAGCGATAGAATTTCCGAAAGATACTGACAGCAAATAGAAACTCATTACAAAGCTCTTCATGGTGTTGGGAGCCTGAGTATACGCGTATTCCAGAGCGGTGATCGAGACCATCACTTCCGCTGCCGTTAGGGCAATGTAGGCGACAAACTGCCACAAGATACTCACGTTTTGGCCCGCGTCCAGGCGCCATTGGGCAAGCGCGATAATTGCAAACGAGAAGCCGGCCAAGAAAATTCCGGTGCCGATCTTTCGAAGTGGTGTCGCCTTCCAGATTTTATTCCACCCGGGATAAATGAAGTGGGTGAAAAGAGGAATCAGTACCATGATGATAATGGGGTTTAGTGCAGAGATCTGCGAAGCGAGCAATTCAAAATGTAGCCAGTCGGCCTGAAATGGACCAAAGCGCAAGTCCACCATTCGGTTCATCTGCTCCGCCTGAAGAACCCAGGAGGAACCCTGCTGCTCGAAAAGAGACCAGAAGGCCGCAATAAAAAAGTAAAGAATACCCAAGTTGAGAAAGGCTTTTTTGCCCTTGGCACTAAAAACTTCTCGTCGGTACTCATCCCAGCCCGCAGCTGGAATGGCAATGAACTTGTGTCTACCCAGCCAGAAGACCACCGTCGCGATGAACATTAAGATCCCTGGAATCCCGAAAGCCAATCCTGGGCTAAACTTCTCTAAGAAGATAGGCGTCAGGAGAATCGAGAAAAAGGCGCCAAAGTTAATGGCAAAATAAAAATAACTGAAGACTCGCTCCAGAAGGTCTTGGTTCGTTTTGTTAAACTGATCGCCCACGTGAGCGGAGACACACGGCTTGATGCCGCCCGTGCCGATTGCAATCAGTGTCAGCCCTGTAGCGAGACCCATTCGGGTTTCAAACAGGGCCAGTGTTAAGTGTCCCAAGCAATAGATAACGGAAAGGCGGATGATTGTATGGTACTTGCCCCAGAAAATATCCGAAATCAACGCGCCAAGTATTGGGAAAAAGTAGGCGGCGGTACCGAACAGGTGGTACCAGCTCTTTGCTTCGTCCGGGGTCATGTGGTCGGGGTTGCCGGCGGCGTCCATTAAGTACTTGGTCATGAAGACCACCAATATCGAGCGCATCCCATAGTAGGAGTAGCGCTCAGCGGCTTCGTTTCCGATAATGTACGGGATACCTCGGGGCATCCTAGATTGTGCGGACATAACTTCCCTTCCACTTCAAATTTTCTTGGTTCGGCTAGATACTTCCCACCTCTTTACCGAGCCTTGAAATATGGCGCAGTTGGCGCCCTAACGCAAGGCGGGCTTTTTGGGGAGGGGCTTTCTTTTCGGGCCTGTTTGGGTTAGACAAGACAGTTTGTCACAAAAAAGGACACCTGGGAGAGCGGATGATTAGCACAGCAGACCTGAGTCTGGCCTTCGGCGGGCGAAAGCTGTTTGAAAACGTAAGCATAAAGTTTGTAGCCGGGAACTGCTATGGCCTTATCGGCGCCAATGGCTCGGGGAAGTCCACTTTCCTAAAAATCTTAGCGGGGCAGGAAACGCCCTCGAGTGGAGAAGTAGCGGTTACCCCCGGGGAACGCCTCTCCTTTCTCCGGCAGGATCACTTTGCCTTCGAGGAACACAAAGTACTTAAAACCGTCATCATGGGGCAGCCCGAATTGTACAAACTGATGGAGGAGCGCGAGGCGCTGTACGCAAAAGACGAGCTGTCGGACGAAGATGGGGAGCGCATCGGGGATCTGGAAATGGAATTTGCTGATCTCAACGGCTGGGAAGCGGAGGCCGATGCGGCAATTCTACTTGATGGGCTTGGGATCGGAAGCGAGCTCATTGAAAAGAAAATGAAAGAGCTGGATGGGGCCCAAAAAGTAAAAGTGCTTTTGGCCCAAGCGCTTTTCGGCAAGCCGGACATTTTGTTGCTCGACGAGCCTACTAACCATTTGGATGCGAAAGCTATCCGCTGGCTTGAAGAGTTTTTGTACGACAACGAAAAAACTGTGATAGTGGTGTCCCACGATCGACATTTTCTCAATAAAGTGTGTACTCACATTGCGGATCTAGATTTTGGAAAGATCCAACTCTATTCCGGGAATTATGATTTTTGGTACGAGTCCAGCCAGTTAGCGTTGCGCATGCAACAGGAACAAAACCGCAAAGTGGAAGAGAAGGCCAAAGAGCTGAAAGAGTTTATTGCTAGGTTCAGTGCGAACGCGTCCAAGTCCAAACAAGCCACCTCGCGCAAGAAGCTCCTGGAAAAACTCACGCTAGACGATATTAAGCCATCCTCCCGTCGCTACCCCTACGTGCATTTTAAGCCGGAACGGGAAGCAGGGGATCAATTGCTGAAAGTCGAGAACCTGTACAAGAGCGTGGAGGGGCAGCCCGTCCTCAATAATGTTAGCTTCGAATTGAGAAAAGGAGACAAAGTCCTTTTTACCGGTGACGAACTTGCGACCTCCATGCTTTTTCGCGTGCTTGTCGGGGAGGACCAAGCAGACAAAGGGGGCTATGCGTGGGGAGTGACCACCTCGCAGGCCTATTTTCCCAAAGACAACGCGGAATTTTTTAGGGACGGCAACCTTTCACTGGCCGACTGGTTGCGCCAGTTTTCCGAAGATACGTCAGAAAACTTTATTCGAGGCATTCTCGGGAGAATGTTATTTTCGGGGGATGAGAGCCAGAAAAAAGTGAAGGTGCTTTCTGGCGGGGAGCGTGTGCGACTCATGCTCGCAAAGATGATGCTCACAACTGCGAACGTATTGTTACTCGATGGACCGACCAACCACTTGGACTTGGAGTCCATTACTGCGGTGAACAACGGTTTGATTCGCTTTTCCGGAACGGTACTCTTTACGTCTCACGATCACCAATTCAATCAGACCATTGCCAACCGTGTGATTGAACTAGGGGCTTTCGGAGCGACGCTGTTTGATATGAGTTATGATGAGTATCTGACTCAACAGGCTTAGC
>JAGQZV010000238.1 GCA_020435295.1 Bdellovibrionales bacterium
TTTCCTTTCCCAAAGGTATGGGATACCACTGCGGGTAAATTCTCGCCAAAACGCCCCACCACGGTGCCCCCGTTTTCTTGAAGATCGGTTCTTAGGCCAATGACGCCGAAACCTGGCCCGAGACTCTCCTTGTGCTCATCATCAATAGCGATCCGATCCAGATGCGGAATGCCGTTGAGACCAGCACGATACCGGTAAGAGGGAACGTGACCTTGTATCCGTATCGCGTCTGCTATCACGAACCCATCCGCGTTGTTGGCCAGCTCTACGACCAGTACTTTGCCTGTGATAGTGACTGACTTGAGATTTTCCCACTGGCTACCCCGATCGGAAAAATCATCTGGAGCTTTTTGCTGGTTGATGAACGTCGTTGCGAGTACCGGGCCGTTAACGCCGTCACGAATAGTGAAGGGCGCATTTGTTGCACGGTTAGAGTGTGGAAACCACGTTGCCGATACTTGGTAGGTGTTAGGGGAGAGATCTGTAAACGTCCAGGTGGCGTTGGTCTGACCATTGCCAGCGGCGGCATAGACAAGACTACCTCGGTGCCCGCGGGAATCTTGCCCGGATGTCCAACGACCACTGGTTGTAAACTCATCCGCGTCATCGTTGTCAATGACGTCAACCAACGCAGCTGGCGCCACCTGAAGCTCTGCGGTTGCCCCAGCTCTTACTCCGAGTACATTCGCAAGGCCAGAAACTGGCTCGTTAAATTCATTTTTAGTACCGGCATTACCAGAGGCAAAGACATAGCCACCCTCTGAAACCCACTTCACAATTTTGTCGACAGCTTGTCTCTTAATGTTCGGATCGGTTGTATACAGTGCTTTATAATTTGCTAGGCGCCCAGCTTCGACATCCTCTTCGGTAATCATGTCGACTTGAAACTGATCATGAACTAAGGAAAGGTAGATCCCGCGGCGATCAAGCAAGTTTCTGTAGTCGTAGGGCTGCCAGATGTCAGAGCTGATACTGTAAAGCAGCGCCACGCGTGTTGGTCGGTGCTTAGCTGGGTATAGTATTTCCTCGGCAGAGGCCAGTTGTCGTGTAACACGAACAATCCCGTCGTACATACTGCGCAAGTCAGACCAGTAATTTTCGGTGCTCATTGGGGTAGGGCCATAGCTCCAAAAGTAGAAATGTTTAGACCCCTGAGCTAACGCGGAATGTGCTTTAAGGCGGAGGTTCTTTGCGTCACTAGGCGTGATCCAGGTGATAATCGGTACGTCCTGGTTGTTGCCGGCACTGCGGTATTGAGCTGTCTGAAAACCCAGTAGCTGAAAGCCTTCCCACGTGTAGTAGGGACCATACTGATACTGAAGGCCCAACCAGTCTTCTACGGCGAAAAGATCTACGGCTTTTTTACGAACGAGATCAAACCAATCTAGTGCTAAGTGGTATCCGCCCCACCCCATAATTTCCTTCGTGCCGGTTCCCAAACCTGTACCATTAAGCTGGACGGCGGTTAGTGTCGATGTCTTCCACCCACTCGGGAAATACTTGTGGAAAGACTCCGTATTCCAACGCAGGCGCTTCGCGCCGGCCACTTGGCGGAATCGCATGGTGTAGTAAAATACTCGCGCCGCGGCAGAGGGATTTCTTGCTTTGGCTTGCTCATAAGCGGCGTAATTGTCGAGAGGCGTGACCTCGCTGAGACTATTCACGCCCAATTGCGAAGGGTTAATATTGTTTTGGCTGAGCCACTCGTGGAAATGCGCGCGTGCTTGGACATCCTCCCCAATCGCAGGGCGAGCGGTGACTTCATCTGAAAAGTTAAATGGCACACCGTGGGATTCCTGCAGGTTTTCAGAGTTAGCTAGCGTACGCATGTTCTGATCGATCTCGGCTCTCGTGCGGGCTGGGCCAAACTGCGTGGAATACGACGCATGTGCATCCTTGATATTGGGGAAGGCAGCGCGCGCCTCTGGGGCGAGGCCTGTGACAGTATTAATCCCCAGTAGGTCGAGCACTTTCACTTCCTCTACGTTTAGGTCGGAACGTTGTGGGGTCCACAAGTGCGTCTGTATAATATGTTGTTGCGGTGATCTTCTCTGGCCACCGCTGGCGGCGGTCGCCCACCGCAGGCGTCTTGCCGTCATCTGAGCCGCCGTTTCCAGTCTATCTGCGTCTTCGCGAAGATTAGGCGAAGCAAGGAAACTGGTCTTACCGTTCTCGTCATTAAACGTTTCCTCAAATCGTTTCACCACAAAGGCTTCGTCAGGCTGATCGGCTAGTTCAATAACAACGGTGTATTTCGTTGAGTCAGAAGCTGTGACAAATTTCACTATAACGTTTAAGAATTCCGCTACACCACCAGTATTGAACCGCTGCTTGTGCAACAGACTCCCCGCGTGCCCCTTGAGATCAAACCAGTCTGTGAAACTCTCTGAGGGGACACGTTTACTTGCATCCGTATCTGCGGTGCGAGGAATAATGGTTGGCGCAAGGTAGTAGGGAGACACATGCCCGATTCCGTGGAGCCGGACGTAATACACCGTTTGCGTTGGCTCTACGAGCTTAAAGCGAACGTAGACGCCTGGGCTATCGGTTGTGTCGGCTGCAATGAGGCGCTTAGCGCCGAATTGGGTTTTTTGCGCTTGCGAGAATGTGTCGCTATGGCAACCGACCACGGCCAGCGTCGCGGCCAGTAAAAAAGGCAGGTATCCAATGGGCATTCTTTCAATTATTGGCGGCCTTGGTAGTCTCTATCAACCTATCTATTGTGTCTTTTTCTTCACAATTCGGGACTTCGAAAGTCCAATGAAAACGAGGTGCTTACGTGATACCCTTCCACTATGGAATTCCTATCCAGACTACCATGGAAGGTCGTTTTCATACTTTGTCTGACGCTAGGGCTGGCGCCTTTCAAACCGCCTCACATTGTCGAAAAACTTGGAATGCTCGTTCGTGGCGAGCTCAGTCGCCCCATTGACTGGTTTGACTTGCTGATGCACGGGACCCCGTGGGTACTGCTCTTTTTGAAGGCCATCGTTACTCTCAAGAAGAGTGGGTGAGAATGATGAGATTGCGGTTTAGTTCTCGTCCCTAGGATTGTAACTTGGCGACACCATTCGGTGTATTTCTTCAAAGCCTGCCCGAAAATTTATTTGTTGCGCATAGGGCTCGACGATTTGGCTAATGTGGTCAATCTGTAGACGCATTCTGTGGGCAACGGGCCGAGAAACACCGATGAGTCCCCCAATCTCCTGGAATGGTTGTGGGGGTGAGGAAGGGAACGTGAGGCTGGTCTCACTGATCATTCGCGCGCCATAGGTATCCGCCCCAAAGGGGTAAAGCGGCAAACGGAACGAACTTTGCTCGGGTCGCTGGTGCACTACTTTGATTTTGGCATCCCACAGGTCCGGGAGACCAAAACTGAGTTGATTCATTTGCGCGGGACCCTCAGTTCCTTCGAGCATTTCGATAACCCCCCGCGTGGCGACGTTATACCCCTCGCGAACGTGTTGCCCTTGTAGGAAGTAGTTGGCTGCGATGACAGCGATGCCAAAAGCCTCGTAGAGCGCTTTTTCGGTATCGT
>JAGQZV010000022.1 GCA_020435295.1 Bdellovibrionales bacterium
CTGCCAAAAACAAAGGCTTTTAAGAAGCATTCCTGAAAGTCGGCAAAACGAGTAAAGGTAAACATCGAGTTGAAATACTGACCCGTAGTGTAGCCGAGCTTCAAAGAGGCGATTAACGCGCCGCCCATGATCGCAATACCCACGGAAATCAGAGAGATAGAAACGCAGGCAAACACGCAGGCGATCCAGCGTGGGACGGCGAGGTACTCAATGGGGTCGACGGCGAGTATTTTCAGCGCATCGATCTGATCGGTAACCTTCATGGTAGCCACCTCTGCCGCAATCGCCGCTCCGACCCTAGAGGTCAGAAGGAAACACGTCACCACCGGACCAAACTCCCTCAGCATGAATACCGTCGAAAAAGCCGGGACAAGAGAATCCTGACCCAAGACCAGCTTCATGTGGAAGGAAAACTCGATCGTAAACATGAGGCTAACGAACGTCAGAGCAAACACCATAACGGGTAGGCTAAGCACCGCAATGTCATAGGTTTGATGAATGGTTTCATTCCAACGAAAGCTGCGTCCTAACAGTTGCCTACCGAAGGCCCGGGCGGTTAGAACAGCCAGTTCGCTGAATTCCCAAAGGGCTCGACTGGCCTGCAAGGTGGCATTTCCCACAGCGTCTATCATAGTTGGCCCACCCGAAGAAAGGCATGCAGAAATTCCGAAAGCGAAGAAAGCGTAAAGTCTAAGACAATGATGAGTACCAGAACCTCGACCGCAGCCTGCCGGACCGCGCGCCCAACCCCGGCTGCGCCCCCGCTTGCGGTGTACCCTCGATAGCAACAGATGACACCGATTACGATCCCAAACACAAGGCTCTTTGCCATGCCCGTCCCC
Organism: Bdellovibrionales bacterium; assembly: GCA_020435295.1. Taxonomy (GTDB): domain Bacteria; phylum Bdellovibrionota; class FAC87; order UBA2466; family JACKAF01; genus JACKAF01. The sequence continues at coordinate 843 of JAGQZV010000022.1, forward strand.
ACACTCCACAACGAGACATAACGCGGAATCTTCTGCACATATTCGACGGCATTTATGGAGAGCACGAGTTGAGAAATCACAATCCCACCAGCGATTCCCACCATCAGGCCGATAACCAAAAGACAAAAGCTAGACAGAATGACAGCGAGCAGACGCGGGACAACGATGAATTCCATCGGATTCGCTCCCAAACAGCGAACGGCGTCCATTTGATCGGTCACCCGCATGGAACCCAGCTCGGCCGCCGTGTACGCCCCCACTTTTCCGGAAAGCATGAAGGCAATGAGAACGGGACCGATATTGCGAATAGTAGTAGACGTAGCAAGACCGCCCAGCACCGCCTGGGCCCCGTAGTCGCGCAATTGTACATTCAGCTGAATCGCCAGAATAGCTCCCACAAAACCACCCGCGATAAGGGTCGTCGGCAGTGATTTTACACCGACGTGGTACATTTGATCGATGAGACTCCCAAAGCGGACGCCACGGCGCACGCCGATGTTCAAGCTCTCCCACGCAAACATAGCGGAGGCACCCAGGTCGCTTATCCAGTTGGTAGCAAGTTCCCTAATCCACTTCAAACAAACGCTCCTTTGCTTCTTTCATGAACCCGGCGACAAGCGGGTGTTTACTTTCGAGCATTTCCTGTGGGCTACCCTGCGCCACGGCTTTTCCGCCATCCAGCATGACTATTCTGTCGGCGATAGCAAGCGCACAGTGCATATCATGCGAGACGACAAGAGAACTGACCCCCAGGGTTCGCGACAGCCGATGGATCAACTCATTAATCGCGCGGGTGGCTACCGGATCCTGGGCTGTAGTGGGTTCGTCAAAGAGAAGCACGTCAGGCGCAATCGCAAGTGTGCGCGCCAAGCTGACTCGTTTTTGAACGGCAAAACTTAGTTCAGGCGGAAAACGATCCATAATATCAGCGCCCAAATTCACTGCTGCGAGCTTTGCCGCTACCGCTTCACGGAGTTCACTCTCGGACTTGGCCAAACGGTGGGCCCTAAGCCCAAAAGCAACATTCTCCAAAACACTGAGAGAATCCAGAAGTGCCGGGTGCTGGAACACCATGCCGCACTGCCTACGAATGCGGTACCATTCGCTTTCCGCTTTCCCGCAAAGAGGCTCTCCCTCAAAATAAATCTCACCCGCATCCGGTTGCATGAGACCCACAATGTGCTTGAGTAAAACTGACTTTCCCGTACCCGATTTGCCGATTACAAACACGATTTCACCCGAACGCACTTCTAAGCTTAGCCCGTCAAGCACGCGCTTTGGCCCAAAACTCTTTCGCAAATTCTCCAACCGAATATGGCTCATGTGGGCGCCAGCCCCCGCAAAAAGCGGTGTAGAGGGCCCCCGCTGGCTTCTTTCAACTGCTGCGCAGGACCGTCGGCGAGGATCTCACCGTTTGCAAGCAGCAAGATTCTATCTGCCATCTCAAATGCTTTGGGAGGATCGCTCGTAATTACAAAGAGCGCGAGATCCAAGCGCTGCTTAAACTCCACGATTAGATCAATGATCTGGCGTGACGTGATGGGATCCAAACCCGCGGTGGGATCATCGAGCAACACCACTTGTGGACGCAAGAGAAAGGCACGCGCAATTCCTAAGCGCTTTTTCATCCCCCCGCTCAGCTCGTGGACGAAAGCGGATTCGTTCCCGCCAAGCCCCACTGACTCCATGGCTTCGCGCACCTGACGCTTAATGTGCGCTGGGGTCGCTGACGTGTGTTCCCTCAGCACAAAGGCCAGGTTCTCTTCACAACTACGGGAGTCAAATAATCCGCTGTTTTGCAGGCAGACGCCCAGCTCGCGGGCCAACTGCACACGCTCGGCACGAGAAAAATGCGAAAGCGCCCTTCCTTTATAATAGACTTCGCCAGACTGAGGGCGCAAAAGCCCAATCGCGAGTTTCAGAAGCGTGCTCTTGCCACAGGCTCCGGGTCCCACGAGACACACACTCTGCCCGGCCTCCACGGTTAGCGATAGCCCGCGAAACACCGGGGACGCCGCGTAACCAAAATCTATGCTGGTAAGTTCAAATAGAGGCGCTTGCGGGTTCATCTGCCACATTGTACCCGAAGTTGGCGCCGAACGGGCCCAACTTGACGGTCGCCCTTAACTTCCATAGGTTGATCTGAGTTTGCTTCGGCATATGAGAATGCCGTTTCATGAGGAAAATGCGGGGAGGCACAATGGGCGTCGTTAGTCTAGTTTTTGGTATCCTTCTGACTTTTTTCACACAAGGGGCGCTGGCAAAGCCCATCAAAGTAGGCCTGGTCCTGGACAAAGGAGGCAGGGACGACAAGTCCTTTAACGCCGCCGCGTTTAAAGGTGCGACCGAGGCGAAGGAAAAGTATGGCATTGACCTCAAAGTGGTTACGGCCTCGGATGACGCCGCCATCGAGCCTTCCCTGCGCACTTTTGCCCGTCGTGGCTACGACTTGGTCATAGGGATTGGGTTCGTACAAGGCAACGCTCTGGAGAAAGTCGCAAGGGAGTTCCCGAAAACTCAGTTCCTAATAGTGGACGCTAAAGTCGCCCTCCCCAACGTACGCTCGGTACTTTTCAATGAACACGAAGGTTCCTTTTTAGTCGGTGCAATCGCCGCTCTTACCACCAAGACCAAAGTGGTTGGGTTTATTGGGGGGATGGACATCCCCCTTATCCGGCGATTCGAAATAGGCTACCGAGCGGGGGTCCAACACATCAACCCCAAGGTGCAGGTCATCACTAATTACGTAGGATCGACGTCCGATGCGTGGAAAAATCCGATGAAAGGCAAGGAGCTTGCCCTTTCTCAATATAAGAAGAAAGCGGACATTCTCTTCGCGGCCGCGGGAGCGAGCGCTCTGGGATCGTTTGACGCGGCCGAGGAACTTGGCAAACAAATTATCGGCTGCGATTCCAACCAAAATTGGATCAAACCAGGGCATGTGCTTACCAGTATGCTAAAGCGCGTGGATGTGGCGGTTTTTAATGCCATTAAATCCAAAACGGAGGGTACGTTTGAAGCGGGCGAGTTTGATCTCGGGCTAAAGGAAGGTGCAGTTGATTTCGCACTTGATACCTTTAACCGCTCTATCTTGACCCCGGCAGTGGAGGCCAGGACCAATGAAATCAAGAACCAAATTATAGACGGCAAGATCAAAGTTCCCGATTATTACGACACGCTTCGCAGCGGTGCCAAAAAAAAGAACGCCTAGATGAAGGGCCCTCAGATTGAGTTTGTCCATGTCAGTAAAACCTTTGGTGCGGTTCAGGCAAACCGTGATGTGAGCTTTACGATCGCTGCCAACAGTTTGCATGGCGTTGTGGGCGAAAACGGCGCGGGCAAATCGACCATCATGAAGATTCTTTATGGCCTGTACACCGCCGATTCGGGGGAGATACGAATCGATGGCAAGCCGGTCAAACTTCAAAGCCCGCACGAAGCCATCGCCCTTGGGGTGGGAATGGTACACCAGCACTTCATGCTCGTCCCGACATTAAGTGTGTGGGAAAACATCATCCTTGGTCAAGAGCCCACTCGTGGGCGGCTTCACAGGCACACCATTTTACAAAAACTCTCCGCACTTCAAGAGCAGTACGGTTTCTCCCTTGATTTGGAAAAAACAATTGAGGAACTACCAGTAGGGCACCAGCAGCAAGTCGAGATCCTGAAATTGCTTTACCGGGAAGCTAATGTCCTTATCCTGGATGAACCGACGGCCGTATTGACGCCACAAGAAGTGGACACGCTTTTTGAGAAAATGCACGCCTTATGGAAGCAAGGCAAAAGTATTGTACTCATTACCCATAAGTTGCGCGAGATCCTTCGCTTTACCGACAATATTACCGTTATGAGACAAGGCGCGGTCGTGGAAACTGTCGCTGCGAAAGGGCTTGAGGAGCGCACACTTGCTGAAAAAATTGTTGGCAGAAAATTAGCGACGCTCCCCACCCGCCAGTCACACCCGAAGCGAGAGGAAGTGTTGCAAGTCTTAAACTTGGGAGTTGCCGGCAAGTACGGTAAGCCGGCTCTGGATCACGTAAGTTTCAGTATCCACCGCGGAGAGGTGGTTGGCATAGCTGGCATCGAAGGCAATGGTCAGCACGAACTTGTAGAAGTGCTATCCGGGGTCAACCGCAGCTACGAGGGTTCCGCCAGGCTACTCGGCCAGGAATACAATCAGGTGCCGGCCTACACCGCCAAACAAAACGGCCTCAGTGTTATTCCGCCCGATCGCCACCGGGAGGCGGTGGTGCTTGAGTTTTCGCTGGCGGAAAACTTTGTATTGGGGCATCACCGAGAAGATCGCTACGGTCGCAACGGTTACCTATCCCCAACAAAACTATCTCGCCACGCCGACGCCCTCATGGAGCGCTTCGATGTCCGCCCCCGAAATGCGCATTTGCCAATGAGTTCCCTTTCGGGGGGGAATCAACAAAAGTGTGTGGTGGCACGAGAGCTTAGCCAATCGCGCACGGATTTCTTACTGGCAGCGCACCCCACTCGTGGCGTCGATATCGGTGCCATTGAATTTATCCACCAGCAGTTTCTATTGGAGCGGGACAAGGGGGCCGCCATACTTCTGATCTCATCGGAGTTAGAGGAAATATTGAGTCTTTCGGATCGCATTTTAGTGCTCTACGAGGGCCGGGTAGTCGGAGAGACAACCCCAAGTAAGACAAGTGAAGCCCAACTCGGGCTGTGGATGACGGGGGCGACGGCATGAAAAAGCTGTTCTCCGCACTTAAAGGCCCCGTAGCAGGCGTAGCCCTCTCACTCGCTGTCTGTGCGGGCTTGCTCGCTCTGCTGGGAGAATCCCCGTACGTTCTATTGGAGGCGCTGCAAAGCACGCTTTTTACATCTTTTGGACTCGGGTACACGTTGTTCTACGCAACTCCGCTCATCTTTACGGGGCTTGCTGTCGCCGTTTGTTTTCACTGCGGTCTTTTCAACATTGGTGCTGAGGGCCAGTTGTACGTGGGATCGGTGGGCATCATTGTTATCGGATCCCTTTTCCCGAACCTTCCGGGAGCGCTCGCTCTGACTTTTGGGGTTGCGGCGGCCTTCCTGTTTGGCGGCCTTTGGGGCGGAATTGCTGGCTTTTTAAAAGCCAAGCGGGGTAGCCACGAAGTCATCGTCACTATTCTTCTCAATTTTGTCGGGATAGCACTAGCGAATTACTTGATCCTTTATCCTTTGCGCAACCAAACAGTTCAGAATCCTGAAACCGTAGAGCTAAGCGCCCCGTACTTCTTACCCACCCTATTTGAATCCACCGGCCTCTTTGAATCCACTCCGGTAAACTTGGCGCTGCTACTTGCCGTACTCACAGCGTGTTTTATGTTTTTCTTTCTGTTCAGAACAGCGTGGGGATACGAACTGCGGGCCGTAGGCGCGAGCAACCGGGCCAGTGAATTCGCCGGCATCTCAGTCGGCCGCAACACGCTACTTGCCATGTTTATCGGTGGGGGCCTTGCGGGCATGGTGGGGGTGAATGAAGTCATGGGGCATCAGCACAAGCTTGTAGAAGGTTTTTCGCCGCAGTACGGCTTTACTGGAATCGCTGTCGCGCTCTTGGCGCGAAATCACCCGATCGGTATCCTTTTGTCGGCAGTATTGTTCGGCGCGCTACACAATAGCGCCCGGGAGATTGAGTTTCTCAGTGACAAGGTAAGTAAGGAACTCTCGTTGGTCTTGCAAGGACTCATCATCGCCTTTGTGGCCAGCCACTACTTGCTCGAAAACACTCTCAAACGTCGCAAAAAGGGGGCCGCGTGATCGAGCTACTCGCCAGTTCTATCCGGCTCGCGACCCCGTTGCTATTTGCTTCGATGGGAGGCCTTCTTTGCGAGCGCGCGGGCGTAGCAACAATTTGCCTTGAAGGCGTCATGTTGACAGCCGCTTGGACCGCTGCCGTCGTGAACTACTACACGCACAACGCGTGGTTAGCAGTTACAGTGGCCCTGTGGGTGGGTGCACTCACCATGGGCATGCACGCGTTTCTCACCATTACGGCACGCGCCGATCAAATAATTAGCGGGGTCGTGGTCAATTTCCTCGCAGCTGGAATCACGCCGCTGCTGACGAACGCCCTTTTTGGCGCCCCTACAAATACTCCCTCTATTCCATTGTCCGATCGCTTTCACAGCATCGAGTTGTGGGGACTCTCGGAGGTCCCAGGGCTTGGAAAAATTCTCTTTGCACACCCACCGCTGATCTACCTGGCGCTGGCCTTGCCGTTCGCCGTGCATTTTGCCGTATACCGCACTGGCTTGGGTCTTCGCCTACTGGCTAGCGGCGACGGGCCCGAGGCGCTGCGCACAGCCGGTGTTTCTCCGGGCCGCGTGCGCTATGTCGCCTTACTCGCCGGTGGAGCGATTGCGTCCCTAGGTGGCACCTTCTTGTCTATCTCACACACGAGTCAGTTCACGCGGGACATGACTGCCGGGCGCGGCTTCATCGCCCTAACGGCGCTGATTTTTGGAAAATGGCGCCCCGTCCCCACTTTTTTCGCCTGCTTGTTTTTCGGTTTTGCTGACGCGGTGCAAATTCAGTTGCAGAGCACCACCGTCTTTGGCATTCAGTTCCCGGTACAGTTTATTCAAGCACTGCCCTATTTAGTCACGCTGGTAGTCCTGGTAGGATTCATCGGTAAGGCAATACCGCCGCTTTCAATCGGGAAACGTCTGGGATGATTTGGCGCCTCTGTTGCGTGATTTTTTTCTCTGTTGCCGCCCTGGGTGCGGTGCGGTCAGACAAGTTCCTTCCCGAATCCGAAGCCATGGAGCGACTACTTGCCATCGAGTTTCACCGAAAAAGCCAAGATCCTTTTTTGCGGACGGCTTTAACTCACCATTCGAAAACCGTCGTTAAAAAAGCACTCCTAGTACATGGCCGTATCGGCGATCCTGCCTCGCTAGATTTACTTATCCCTTTTATTTCGCACGCAAACAAAGACTACAAAACCCTAGCTGCGTTTTCATTGAGTCTCATTGGTGGGAATCTACCACTCGCACTGCTCTCCCAACACGCACAGCTTGATCGCGACGTAAAAACACGCGGGGAGTTATGGACCGCGATAGGACGAATTGGAAACGAAAAAACCGTCGCACTTTTTCATAACGCTCTTAAGACGGAAAAGGATCTGGACACCCGCACCGCGCTTTGCGAAGGGCTCGGCCACCTGTGGAACCGAAGTGCCCCCACATGGCCGGTGGACAGCGATTTACTCAAGCTGCTCTCCGCCGAGGCCACCCACAAGGGCGAACTGGGGGTGGCCTGCGCATTTGCACTGACCCGGTTCAAAGGCGAGGACAAGGATCTGCCTGAAGCCGATCTCCTTAAAGCAGCAGAAACTCAGAAAGCAGCCGACAGCCTGTCACTTATTCTACGCACCCTCGCACGAGTACCCAGCGAGAGTTCTGCAGCTCTATTGGCTAGCTCTCTTCGTCAACACACGCACCACACCGTACGAGAAGAAGCCGCAAAGGCACTGGGTTTTCAACAGCCAAGCCCACTTGTACTCGAGGCACTCAAGGCGGCTCTTTCTGATACCTACAACAGTGTACGCACTAACGCCCTCGCCTCTTTGATGAAGCTAGGCCCGAGTGCCAAATCACTAACGAAGGAAGTGGAGGAAAGTTACACTTTGTCGCCATCCCATTGGGTACGAGCGGGCGCTCTGCGCACACTAGCTGCCATCGATCCAGAGCGCGCTCGCCCACACGTAAACGCGTTACTTGCTGACGGAACGTCTCCAATCTACGCCGCCGGAATTAAGGCGCTTGTGACGCTCGGAAGCGAACTCGATATCGCCAAACTCGTCGCCTATCTTAGTCACGACAACGTGGAGTTTGTCGCCAAGGCCGCCGAAGCACTCAATTCCTTGGCGCCCAAACAATTTACTAAGGAGATAAAGGCCTCTATCAAGAAAGCCCTTTCCCGAGGGGATTTAGCAGTAACAGCCGTCATCGCCGATCTTATCCGGCAGTTCCAGTGGAATGACTTTACGAGCGAATTGACCGAAGCTTACTCTACCTTCAAAAGGCCAGACGACGTCGAAGCGAAGGTGGCCATCCTCAACGCCGTTGCCGCGAGCGGCGATGCTGCGGCAAAACCTCTTATCGAAGGCGCTCTTAAAGAACCCGATCACTTGGTTGCATCGGCGGCCGCGTATGCGTACCGCGAACTCTTCAAGCAAGATCCCAAGGTGCCGATTCCACTCAACACGACCTTCGCTGGCCCAAGCCCCCCGATAGAAGGCGTCCAAAAGGCGCTTAGAGCCACGGTGCGCATCCAAACAAACCGCGGCACCTTCCGCTTACGTTTTCTCCAAAATGCGCCGCTCAACGCCTATAATTTTGTGGAACTTGTAAAAAAGAAATTCTACGACGGAAAGTCTTTTCATCGGGTCGTGCCAGGGTTTGTGATCCAGGGCGGAGACCCGCGCGGAGACGGTTACGGCGGACCGGGCTACCTGGTCCGGGACGAAGTGGGGCTGGACTCGCATGTACGTGGCGTCGTAGGACTCGCCACCGCCGGTAAAGACACGGGCGGGAGCCAGTTTTTCGTCAACCTCAATCCCAACCTCCACCTCAATGGCAGGTACACCGCCTTTGCACATGTCATATCAGGCATGGAGGTCATTGACCGCTTGGAACTGGACGACAAGATTGTAGCGGCCCGATTGGAATAGGATTCCCAGCTACGCGCTCGCCATCCGATTTAGGTACTTCTCTAGCGCCTCTTTGCCGCCGATGGGAAAACTCTTACCATCACCTACAAGGAGTGTAGTGAAATCAAAGCGCAGCAATGAGGCGATGGATTCCAGCGCCAGTTTTCGCTCAGGCACCTTTTCCGGTGGCAATAGATTGAGTTCTCCAGGTGGATTGCCAATCAAAGCGTCTCCTAAGGTGAGAACGCCATCGCCAGATTCGGGTTTCCAATAAAAGGCGCACTCCCCCGGAGACTTCAGATGTCCCAGATGAATGGGCACGATTCCCAATGGTAACCGATCGTAGTTCTTGAACTTCTGCTGGGCTTTTCCTCGCAACTTGTCTGCATCGGCTTCGTGGATCCAGACCTCCGCTTTGGCTCGTTCAGCCAGCTCAAAAGCCGCACGCTCGTGATCCCTATTCGTTAACAAAATGGCGAAGGGGTTTACAGTAGTGGTTAGTGCCTCCCATTGACTCTCTTCAAGCGGAACCGGATCGATCAGAACGGCGTTCTCGCCCGCGATGAGTACCGTGCCATTGAAATCGTAGCCTTTTTCAGGCGAGAGCCTGGACCAGGTCCAGATACTCCCTCGGATCTTAGTAAAGCCCTCCATACTGACTCCTTACATCGGCATCACGCCGTCAAGCCGACGCAGACGTGCCGGTTGTTCGGACAAGTATGCGTAGCGCTTTACGAGTTCCTCCCGAAGCCCCTCAAAGTCCACAATATGATCTACGATCAGTTCGCCCGCCAACCGAAGCAGATCAATGTCTTTGTCATATTCTTCAATGCGATCTTTCATGAACTGCTTCTTTTCTTCGGGACTCATCTCCGCCATTTTGTTCGCGTACACTGCATTCACTGCAGGTTCCGGTCCCATCACGGCAATATTGGCCGACGGGAGTGCTATCACGCTGTCAGTTCCAAAAGCCGGGCCGCACATCGCATACAACCCCGCGCCATAGGCTTTACGCAACACCACACAAATCTTTGGCACTGAAGCTCGGGACACCGCAAAGATCATTTTGGCACCCGATCGGATAATGCCTTCGTGCTCCACCTTGGAACCAACCATGAATCCCGGCACATCAGACAAAAAGAGCAGCGGAATATTAAAATTGTCACAGTGCTGAATAAACCTGGCTGCTTTGTCCGCCGAGTCTACAAACAGCACGCCGCCTTTCTGACGTGTTTGATTGGCGAGAATCCCCACTGCCCTGCCGCCAATGCGTCCAAAACCAGTCACAAGCTCGGGAGCAAAGAGCGCTTTGACTTCCAAAAGACTATCGGCATCAACCAGGGTGCGAATGACCTCCTTGATGTCGTAAGCACGGGCAGGAGACTGCGGAATCAGCCCCTTCAACTTGTCCACTCCTAGACCGGGCTCGGTACTTTTTTCCACCGCAGGTTTGGAATGGCAATTCTGCGGAAAAAAAGAAATGTACCGCTGGGCAAGCGCTATCGCCTCCTCCTCCGTTTTCACGAGAAAATCCCCACAGCCGCTCTTGGAGCAATGCATCCGAGCTCCGCCCAGCTCCTCTAGTGAAATTTTTTCGCCGATCACAGATTCCACCATTCGGGGCGAGCCAAGGTACATGCTCGCATTCCCCTCAACCATGATTACGACGTCGCAAAAAGCCGGGATGTACGCCCCTCCGGCGGCGGACGGTCCGAAAAGCAGGCATACCTGCGGGATCCTCCCCGACAGATGGGCTTCGTTGTAAAAAATTCGGCCCGCGTGACGGCGCCCAGGAAACATTTCCACTTGATCCGTAAGGCGTGCGCCCGCTGAATCTACGAGATAGAAGAGCGGCACTTCAAGTTTCTCAGCGACCTCTTGAATGCGCAGAATCTTTTCAACCGTTCGCTTCCCCCAACTGCCGGCCTTGACGGTGGAATCGTTGGCCATGATGGCGACAGTCCGCCCTCGCACTTTCCCTAGGCCTGTCACTACGCCATCAGCGGGAAGATCGTTTGCAAGAGCATTGGCAAAAAGCCCATCCTCTACGAAGCTTCGCGCATCGCAGAGTTTCTCTATCCGATCGCGTGCAAATAGCTTGCCCTGTTCTTTGTTTTTTGCGTGGTACTTCTCGGCCCCACCACGGCGAATACGCTTACTCTCCGATACAAAATCGTGCATGTTTTACTCTCCCCGATAATCCGGTTTGCGTTTTTCTTTAAATGCTTTTAACCCTTCCAGACGGTCCTTCGAATACAAGCAAGCCTTGTAGCTCTTTAGCTCTGTGCGCAAACCCTCTTCCAAATCCTGTTCCAAACCTTGTTTCACAGCAGCTTTGGCCTGCTTGACTGCAATGGGCCCTGCCTGGAGCATCTTCTCCGCCCACTCCATCGCGTTCGGTACGACCCGACCTAGCGGAACGACCAGATTCACCATGCCAATTCGCAAGGCCTCGTACGCCTGAATGCGCTTGGCCATCAAAATCATTTCCAAAGCCTTCGCCGGTCCGACCAAACGCGGGAGTCGCTGGGTCCCGCCAGTTCCAGGAATAATTGCCAGGTCCACCTCGGGTAACCCAAACACCGCCGAATCCGCGGCAATTCGCAAGTCGCACGCGAGTGCTAGCTCGGTCCCTCCGCCCAGGGCCATCCCGTTGACAGCCGCAATAACAGGCATCGGCAAGTTTTCCAGTCGCAAATAGAGCCGTCGAACAAATTCCAAGCGCACCAAAATATCTTTTTCGTTCATGCTGTTGCGTTCTTTGAGATCGGCCCCCACACAAAAGGCTTTCTCACCCGAGCCAGTGACAATCAAAACCCGGGCCGACGCATCCGTCTCGAGCACATCTACGAGTCGCTCCAAATCTTCGTACGCTTCTTTGTTGAGCGCATTTAGTTTGTCAGGGCGGTTTAACGTCGCGACCACAATACTCTTCTGTCGGACTACTTCCACACTAGACCCCATATAGCTTTCCCCCTCGTCTAACGATCTCGTACAAACGGCTGTGAACAGTTAGCTTTAGGTCCGTAGCCATATGCTCGATAGTTTTCAAAATCTCCGTGAATGGTACGCTATGCATTCGGTTTTGCCGTGAAAAAGCGTACAGCAAACTTTCACTCGCCACGTTTCCACTAGCCCCTTTCGCGTACGGACAGCCCCCTACACCCCCCGTAGATCCGTCAAAACGCCGCACCCCCATTCGGTACCCTTGTTCGGCGCAGCTAAGCGCAAGCCCGTAGGTGTCGTGCAAGTGCAGTGCTGTCTTTTCCGCGGGGTAACACTTGAGAAAACCGTTTAGAATGCGCTCCACTTGTTCGGGCAGCGCCACACCTATCGTATCGCTTAAGGCGATCTCATCCGGGCCCAGATCCGCCGCCTTTTTTAGTATCTCAAGCGTGTGTTCCAACCGGTGTGCCCCTTCGTAGGGGCATCCAAAAACTGTGGACACATACAGACGCCAGCGCCGCTTTTCGGCCCTAACTTTTGTTCCCAACTCTTGAAGTTCTCGGAGCGTTTCGTCGACAGTTTTATTCACATTTTTTTGATTAAACGCCGCACTTGTTGCCACAAAAGCGCTTGCCCAGGGGATCCGATACTGTAGCAGCCGATCCAAGCCTTTTTCATTCGGAACAAAAGCCATGAACTCCATGGGTGGCGCGCCAGCCTTTGGCGTACTTGCCCCCCGCTTAAAGATCGCATCACAAAGCTCCGCACTGTCAGCTAGCTGGGGAATCCACTTGGGGTGGACGAAGCTAGTAATCTCTAAGCGAGCGTAGCCACAGCGGCGCAACCGTTCAAACAGAGCGAGCTTTTTTTCTAAGACTATCGGTGAAGGTTCCGCTTGCAAACCATCGCGCAAAGTCACGTCGGTAAAGTGTATTTCCACGCTTCGCCCCTTACTTGAGCTCGATGACGACTTCCCCCTCGTCCACAAAGTCGTTGGGTTCTTTTGCCAGTCTAGAGACTTCACCACTCGCGTGACTGACTAGCGGGACCTCCATTTTCATGGATTCTAGAACAGCAACCTCTTGCCCACTCGCTACGCTGTCTCCCACCTTCACCCTGTATTCAAGCAAAGTTCCCGCCATTTCACTTTTGATCTGTGCCATACGTTCCTCACAAGTTGATGCGATACCCTAAGCGGGCCATCGTCGTAAAAAAATTGTCCGCCGCCGTGGTACTGAGCACCCCGTGCCAACGCACCACCACCCCGACACGCAAAGCGCCCAGCCAGTAATCTAATCCAAAGCCGCCGTGAATGCCGAATTTCGTCTCGCTCGTAGTATTCACGGTAAAAAAGTAAATACCTGGCCCAATGCTGAGAAAAAAGTCCACGTTTCCGTAGCGCACCAGATTGAGATCTGTAGACATGAAAAATGAACTAATATTAAGCCCCGCGTTATGCCGACTCTGGTGGAATTGCAGGAGCACGTCCAGGAACGGATTAGTCCGAAAACCCAAGTCCACTCCAAAGCCCGCAGCACTCCCGTGCGTGGTCCGCAAAGAACTCGTTAGGCCCGTAAACCCAGCCCGTCCGCCCACGTAGAGGTGGTCCATGCCAGGCGAGCGAGCCGAGCAAAGTAGCAGAATAAAAGCGAATACAGCCTTTTTCATGGGCTGTCATCTTATGCGTTGGATTTCCGGGATGGCAAGCTTAGAGGAAAAGAAAGCGGGCGCGTTTAGTTCACGTACTGAGTAAACGCCGATGCTGTAGCCGGTGAGTGGGTTTCCGAACGGTGCTCGTACCCAAAAATGGTGAGTGCCGCCACTGTTTTGATCTCGCGTACCCCAGCGTGCTCTTCAAGATTCATCGCTTTGTGAACAATCTCATCTTCCAGAGCGTGATCGATGATGCCGCGGGTCTTCAGAGTCCACAAATAGCCCCGCGCCTTTTTTGTAACTTTATTCATTTCGGCGATTGTATAGGCCCGGTGGACGGGGATTTCACTGTTCCAGTAGGGTCCCGGAACTTGAAGGGAGATCCGCTCGATGTGAGCTAACGTAGACTCGATCTCTTCTTCTGAAAAACCTTTCTCTGCCAATTCGTCCCAGATCTCTTGGGCATCATAAAAGAGATCCTTATCCTGGTGAAGTGACTGGCACAGATGGCTCAGGATATTATGTATCTTGTCTCGCACTTGCGCGATAAGAATTGGTGGGTATGGATCTGAGCTACCCCCTGCAGCATCAAATCAGCCCACCTATATTTAATTATTCGCAACCAAATTCCATTTGGCAAGCTTGTCGCGGCGAAAGAATCTAGAGGCCCAGGTAGAGAAAGGCTTGCGATCCCCACTCAATGCATTCACCCGTGCTCAGAGCGGATTCTAGCGCCACGAGTGCGGCACTACCACTCCCGTCGTAAAAATCTCCGACGGTGTAGATTTGAAAACGCTGACAGCGCTCGCTAAGAAGGGAGGGCTGCATTGGAACGTTTGGCGGCAGTTTCCATTCCGCAAAAAGATCGTCCACGGAGTGCAGCAGATGGGCCCCTTGCGCGATCCAGCGGTGGCTCCCTGCAAACGCCTTAGCGCCAAAGGGTCCGGGCACCATAAAAACCTCCCGGCCCTCATCGGCGGCAAACCCAGCGGTAATGAGCGACCCACTGCGCTCGGCCGCCTCCACAACCACAATCCCCCTACAAAGGCCCGCAAGCGTCCGGTTGCGTTCCGGGAAGTGGGGCCTTCTTGCCGGCGTCCCAGAGGAAAATTGGCTTAAGAGCCCTCCCCCGCTTGAAACTATTTTTCTGGCAAGTTGCCGGTGCGCCGCAGGGTATACGGTGTCCAGCCCATGGGCCAGCACGGCTAGAGTTTTACCGCCGACAGCTAGGGCCCCGCGGTGAGCGGCGGCGTCCACCCCATAGGCAAGCCCACTCACCACCCAAACCCCGGCACGGGCCAGCTCACGCGCCAGATACGCGCCCACTCCCAAACTGTGTAGCGAAGCCTTGCGCGCCCCAACTATCCCAATACAGAGACTGTCAGCGTCGGGTGTGCAACCCAGGGAGTACAAAGGATGCGGAGCTTTGCGCAGATGGGAGAGTAACGGTAGTTGGTGGCGAGTTAAAATTTTAGGGGCCGCGGCCGTCCACGTCATTGAGGGACGGTCTCGTCCGGCACCCCGTCCGTCAATGTACTTAAGGGAGCGGACGATTCGGCGTCGAGCTCTAGCACATCCAGGCGGCGCCTGGGAGGGGGCGGCGGATCGAGAAAGGCCTGGTACGGGAGAAGGATGTCCCCCTTGAAAATGGGTTCTTCGTTGCGCACGACAAAACCCACACTTGAAACAGAACCTACATACACTACTTGAATCTCGCCTTTGAAGTCGACTGCGACGTCATCGCTATCACCCGTATGCGGATCCGTATCTCTATAGACGCGGAACATGTAGCCGGTCTTAAAGCCGTCTTGTTCCCCCTTGTTGAGTAGTACGAATTCACCCTGGCCGAACTGTTGGATTTCGTCTTGCTCGCCCATCACCACGCGGGCTTCCATATCGTCAGGCGGCTGTTCAACCTGGGACCACTCGACAGTTTTTACCGTCGAAATGAGAATATCTTCTCGCGACATCGGTGCTAGTGACGTCACAACCCGCGCTTTGACAACGTATTCGCCAAACCCCTCTATTTCCACTTCTCCCACCACACGGACAACCGTACCGAGCATGGGGGCACCGGGTTGCGTCCCGTCCCGAATATCTCGGTTCTCGTGCACGACACCGAATCGATCTCCAATGCGTACGGACTGCGGATCATCCATGTCGAGATAAATCGTGTCGCCCTCGACAAACCAGGTACGTTCAGAATACGCACCACTAATCTCACCATACACTTCGTCTTGTTCCGTCAGAACAAGAAGTGAGGGCCTAAAGTTGTTCTTGATGGCTACATTCACAAACAGCGCCGATTCATCGCCGGATCCGGGTGGACGTAGCCGTATAATTTGCATCTCATTTGCCGAAGCCACCTCGCGTAGGATCTGCTCCCGATAAAAGTTTAGAACCTGTCCGGGTTCGATAATGTGCGGGTTGGTGATAAAGCTATTTACCTGCCACAGCTTGGGCCAAAGATAAGGATTTTGAAACAACGCAGAAGAGATGTCCCAAAGCGTATCGGCAGGCTGGACAACGTAGGTTTCCGATTGACGGTTTCCGAGAATATCCAACCACTCTTCGTCTTTAAGGGGTTCTCCGACACCCAAGCTCGCGATGGTCCGCTCCGCTGAGTAGGGATTTAACTTGTACCTGGCCTCTGCCGAGACTCCTAGCCCCAGGCCCACCAGCAATAAAATGTAGAGGGTTCGAGTCATGATTTGAAAAATGAAAAAGTCTTCACTTTTCTTATCGGTGGCGGTCTTAAAAAGCCTAAGGGCGCACTATTGGACCGCGGCGTCAGGGGCGGGCTGTTGCAGAAGTTCTTTGGACGCTGCAGCAAGTTCCGTTTCTGGAAAGCGCTTCACGAGCTGATCAAAATGTGACGCGGCGTACTCCTTCTGCCCCATCTTCAGGTAGGCAAGCCCCCGCTTATAAAGCACGTCGGGAAGGCGAAAACTGTACGGGTACTTTGCCTCAAAATCCTTCGACTCCTGCAAGACCATGGAGTACTCAGCATTTTGGTAGTACGCGTCCACAAGCAAGTATTGCGCCCGATCCGCGTACACGTGTGTCGGCGCTAGTTTAAGAAAACGGTTCATAACAGCCAAGGTCTCGCCATATTCCTTGGCTTCGTAAAACTGCAAGCCACGCATATACAGCTCCGCCATCGCATCCTTGCGGGGGGAGTTCTTCGCCGGTCTGGCGTCGGGTTTAACGAGTGCCGTCGTGGCCGGTCCGGTTTTGGGTTCCTCAGCGGCGCCGGGCGCCTTTAGCTTTTTATCTTTCGCCGGAGCAGAAAGCGCCTGCAAGGCTTCCACCGAAGCCGAGAGGCGATCCATTTGTTCCTGTTGCTCCCCGACCATCTGGTTCAGGCGCTCGATCTCCGCCTCATAGGGTGCCACGTTCACTTCCGGCGGCGGCGAGGCACAACCGACGAGGATTCCAAACAGGGCCATGTGGAGCAGACGTTTCGATAGATTAGGAAGCATGTTATTATCTTAGCGTCTGCTCTAAGCCAGGGTCAACGAAACCAAGTCATGTCCAAAAGTTTTCAAAACGTTGTGCGTGCCGCCCTTGTCGAGGGCTACGAGTCGCCGTTAGTTTTCGTGGAACGGACCACCCACTCACGACTTGAACTGATTGAGAAGAGATTAGACGCCCACTTTGAAACTCAAGTCGGCACCTGTTTTGAAGCCTCGTGCAACGGCTCGCGGCGGCGCACTCTTCTTGGCGAAGAAGATCCGGTACGGCTTGCTAAAGCACTCGGACTCAAAATAACCCTCGAGGCGCACGAGCCTCCCGTATTACAACACACGGCGACCAAAACACTGCAAATTTTCTCGCGTTTCCTGAAAGAAAAGTACCGCAGCGTCGCACAGCAGTTTCCCGAACTGCGGCACTGGCAACTGAGTGTCGAGTTTTGGCATCGCCAGACCTCCGTACACGACGCTGAAGGGATAGAAAAACTTGGGGGGGAGCAAAGCGCATCGGCTTTCGTCCGCTACCTTAACGAGCAAAACCAACCCGTCCTTCTTGCCACACACGAACTCGGTGAAGGCGTATTATTTAAAAAACTGCGCGACGGGAGGTGGATTGAAAAGACACTCGCGCTACGGCTGCGACCACACACGCGTTCTGAGGCACCGCGGGAAAAACTGCCAGTGGTTTTTTCGGAAAATGCCGTTGCCAAACTTTGCGAACACTTCTTGGCAGACTTCCATGCCGATCGCGTCTTACTGGGAAGATCGTTTCTGAACAGAAGCCACTTGCCTCTTCCTCTTAAGTTCTCTGTTTTGGAATCTCCCATTGAAGGCGATTGGGATCACGAAGGCAACCCCCGCCGCGCCGTTACGCTTCTGGACCGTGGGCAGCCGCGAGCGCTGTTTGCCAACAGCGAACACGCCACCCTTCTTGAAATTCCTCGTTCCGGACATGGCCGCCGCGCCCATTACCGTAGCCTGCCCAACATCGGGTTTTGGTCCCCCGAAATCATCGGCCACGCAGCAAGCGACAACCTATTGACCCGTCACCCCAAGACCGTCCTGGTAGAAGACTTGGAATGGGACGGAGAAACTCTTTCCATTACTGAGAGTTTTCTAGTCCGCGATGGCCAGATTGGCGAATCCCTGGTGCCCTTTTTCAGCCCCTGGGCCCCGATGGAGCTACTCAGCCGATTCGAATGCTTTTCCCGCCGTACTAAAGCCCATATCCGCCGCGAGGCGGGAAGTCCGTGGGTCACCCAAATCCGCACCCCTGCGGCCCTCGCAGGGGACTTGGACCTGTTCGGCGTGCCTCGTTAGGCCGCCCCCCCCCAAAGCACAAGGTTGGCTTTGTAGGGAATCTCCTGCTATAAACCCCTGCAAATGTTTGAGATCCTCGAAAAAATTGATAAAGCTATTGAATCCAAGTCGCGGGTGCGGCTCATCAATAAGATGGGGAAGTACTTCCGCGGCGCCATTGTCGACTCATGGGCTCGGGCCTCGAGCGGCAGGATGCGGGGAAAAATTCAGTTTCAGACGGACGAAAAGGTCCTCGATATCGACGTAAACGATATCATGGACATTCTTCCCGAACCGGAGAAATAGAGTGGTTATAGGCATTCCAAAAGAAGTGAAAAATCGTGAACACCGTGTGGGGCTCATCCCCTCCGGAGTGCGGGCTCTGATGGCACATGGGCACAAAGTGCTAGTGGAAGCCGGAGCAGGAATAGGTAGCGGCATTAGCGACGCGGCCTACACCGAAGCCGGCGCCAAAGTGGTTCCAACCGCCGCTGACGCTTGGAATGCGGATATGGTCATTAAGGTGAAGGAACCGCTCCCGCAGGAGTACGGTTTTTTGCGCCCCAATTTGGTGCTCTTTACTTACTTGCACCTCGCTGCGGAAAGACAATTGACCGAGGCCCTTCTTGAACACAAGGTGACCGGCATTGCGTACGAGACGATCCAGGAAAATCGCGCTTTGCCCTTGCTTCGCCCGATGAGCGAAGTCGCCGGTCGCATGGCGGTACAGGTGGGAGCTTACTATCTGCAAAGTAGCTGGGACGAGCCCGGCACGGGCAAAGGGATCTTGCTCGGTGGGGTGCCCGGCGTGCACCCCGGGCGTGTCGTGATTCTCGGCGGCGGCGTTGCGGGCGCCAATGCGGCTAAGGTAGCCCTTGGTATGGGCGCTATCGTACGCATCATTGATATTGATACGGCCCGACTCGACTACTTGGAAAGCACTCTGGGTGGCCGGCTCATTACGCTTAGTTCCACATACGATAATATTTATGAAAGTGTTCTGAAATCAGATCTCGTCATTGGAACCGTACTCGTGGCCGGAGCCAAGGCACCAAAACTCGTCACGCGCGAAATGATTTCGAAAATGCAAAAGCGTTCCGTCGTGGTGGACGTTAGCGTCGATCAAGGTGGCTGTGTGGAAACCTGCCGCCCCACTTCCCATGAAAACCCGACCTATTTGGTAGACGACGTACTACATTACTGTGTAACGAATATGCCCGGAGCTGTGGCCCGCACGTCTACGTTTTCGCTAACCAACGCCACCATTCGTTACGCGCTGAACATCGCAGATAGCGGAGCCGAAGCGGCCGCGGAAAAGTCAGATGCTATCCGCAAGGGTTTTAACACCTACCAAGGAAAGTTAGTACACCAGCAGATTTCGGAAGCTCATGGGATCGAGTATACTCCTCTATCTTTATAGGAACGGGGGAGTGTCTTGAAGAGTCTAATAGTCGTACCCACCTACAACGAGGCCGAGAATATTGATCCCTTGGTGCGCGCCATCATGGATCTCAACGCCGGTCTTTCTGTCCTCGTTGTCGATGACAATTCACCCGATGGCACCGGACGGATCGTAAAAAAACTGCAGCTAGAATACACCGATCTTCATCTCCTTGAGCGCGCCGGGAAAAACGGGCTTGCCGCGGCTTATGGAGCGGGTTTTGCCTGGGCGCTCCAACGCGATTTTGACGCTGTGGTGGAAATGGACGCAGACTTTTCGCACTGTCCCGCCGACCTACCGCGCCTACTTGGTGCGCTGAAGGATGCGGATGTCGCTATTGGATCACGCTACGTACCCGGGGGAAAGGTAACGGGTTGGTCCTGGGATCGCCAGTTCATTAGCCGAGGCGGAAACATTTACGCTCAAGCCGTGTTGAGGCTGCCCTACAAAGATCTCACGGGTGGGTTCACCGCCTGGAGCCGCCTGGCACTGGAACAGGTTGTCGTTCCCGCGATTCAGTCTAAAGGTTACGCGTTTCAAGTCGAACTCAAGAATCGGGCGCACCGTGCCGGGATGAAACTTGTTGAAGTTCCCATTCACTTCAAGAATCGAATCGTCGGGGAATCCAAAATGTCCGGAAATATCGTGTGGGAGGCCGCTTTGCGGGTACTACAAATGAGGCAATCGGCGACCTAAGCCATGAGCGCAGGGAGGCAACGGATGGCACGGCCGACGCAGGAGCAAGTAGAGAACCTACGCGAAAAGCTTCGGCTCTACGACTACCAATACCATGTCCTGGATCAACCGAGCGTTTCCGATCAAGAATACGATCGTCTCTTCAACGAGCTACTAAGACTAGAAGCGGAACACCCCGAACTTCGCGATGCCCTCTCCCCCACCCAAAAGATCGGTGGCTCGCCGCTAGAAAAATTTGAAAAGTACCGACACCGACAGTTAATGCTCGGTCTACAGAACGTGTATAACGAAGAAGAGCTCGGCGAGTACTTCGAACGCTGGCAGCAAACCCTTGGCGACGCGTTTAAAGTGACCGCGGAACCAAAATTTGATGGCCTCGCGGTGGAGCTTGTGTACGAAAAGGGCCGTTTGGTGGTGGCGTCCACGCGTGGCGACGGGGAAACCGGAGAAAACGTAACTGAAAACGTTAAAACTATTCGCTCGGTCCCTCTGCTGCTCCGCGGGAGCTTCCCATCTCTGGTCGAAGTCCGCGGCGAAATCCTCCTAATGAAGGAAGACTTTCGAAAGCTCAATGAGGAACGTTTGCGAAACGGGGAAGCCCCATTTGCTAACCCTAGAAATGCGGCCGCAGGTTCAATCCGTCAATTGGATCCACGGGAGGCTGCAAAACGATCCTTGGACTTTTTTGCACATAGTGCTGGGCAGATCGATTCCTACACCGCCACAACTCAAAGTGGCCTACTCAAAGATTTTGCTAAATGGGGACTAAAAACGAACCCTCTCACCCGCTTGCTCAAGTCTCGCTCTGAGGTACAAGCATACTTCGAGGATCTGGAGAAAAAGCGCGAAGGCTTAGCCTATGAAATCGACGGAGTCGTCATCAAATTGGACTCTCTGGCCGGCCAACGAGAACTGGGTAATGTGGCCCGCTCCCCGCGCTGGGCTGTCGCTTATAAGTACAAAGCGCAGGAGGCCAATACCCAACTACTAGGAGTCACGTTCCAGGTGGGCCGCACCGGCGTCATTACTCCGGTAGCGGAGTTGGAACCAGTAGAAATTGGGGGCGTCACGGTCCGGCGCGCGGGCTTGCACAACGAGGATCAAGTGCAAGCGCTCGGCCTAAAAGTCGGGGATTGGGTCGTCGTAAAACGCGCTGGCGACGTCATCCCAGATGTACAAAGTGTACTCACTGACAAACGGACAGGAAAAGAAAAGAAGATCCGTTTCCCCTCAAAATGCCCCGCCTGCGGGGCTCCGGTCGTGCGTTTGGAAGGAGAGGCCGCGCACCGTTGTACCAACCGAGCCTGCCCTGCACAGATGATTGAAAGCCTCAAACATTTCGTGGGCAAGCGGGCCATGAACATCGAGGGGCTTGGCAAGAAATGGATTGAAATCTTCGCTGAGCATAAACTGATTCACCACTTTTCAGATGTGTACGATCTGAAGAAGCCCGATCTTCGCAAAATTGAACGTCAGGGCGAACGATCCACAGATAAGCTTCTCCACGCCATCGAACGCAGCAAGGACACGACGCTTGCGCGTTTCATTTTTGCACTCGGCATTCCTTTTGTCGGGGAGAGTACGGCAAAGCTCCTTGCCGATCACTACGGTTCATTGGAAGCCTTTCTTGGAGCCTCCAGCGAGTCGCTGCAAACCGTTGAGGAAGTAGGCGAGAAAGTGGCTGAGTCGATCCGCAAATTTGCGGAAGAACCCCACAACCAAAAAGAAATTCGACGCCTACTAGAACGGGGGGTGCACCCAAAAGCAAGCCAGCGCAACTTGAGCGATGGCCTTTCCGGAAAAACATTCGTTATCACCGGCACCTTGCCCACACTCTCGCGCGACGAAGCTAGCGCGTTAATCCAATCACACGGCGGCAAAACTTCCGGATCGGTTAGCAAAAAAACGTCTTATGTCGTGGTTGGTGAAGCGGCTGGTTCAAAGCTAGAAAAAGCAACCGCCCTTGGAATCCCTACTCTGACTGAAGACGCACTGCTGGCACTCATCAAGAGTACTTAAGTCAAGGCGCGCGCCAATTCGCGCACGAGCCGTGGCCCTTGGTACACAAACGACGTGTAAATTTCGACTAAATCAGCTCCCGCATCGCGCATCGCTTTGGCTTGTGCCACGCAGGACACCCCGCCGACACCCACAAGCGTTTTGTCTTTGAGATTTTCACGTGCAAGGCTCACACACTGCAGTGCCCGATCAAATAGCGGGCGGCCCGAAACACCCCCGGTTGCGGCACCGTCCAAACTTTCTGCAAGAGCGCGAGAGGTATTGGTTAGAACAAGGCCAGCCAGATGGTCGCTTTCCCCAATTTGCGCGGCGAGCTTTCTACTTTCCTCATCTTCCAAATCGGGCGCCAACTTGACCAAGGCCGGAAACCCTTTCGGGATGATCTTTCCCAAAGCGTCTAAGAATGTTTCCGTTTGCAGACTGCGTAAGCCAGGCGTGTTGGGAGAACTCAGATTAACTACAAACCCATCCACCACATCCGTTAATGCCAAAGCAGCACTCTCGTAATCCTTGAGCGCCTCTTCAAGAGGAGTGTTCACCCCTTTTCCAATATTGGCAAAAATGGGAACGGCCCAGACGTGGGCGCGGTAGCGCAGCAAATTCCTCCGCGCTGCCTCCACACCCAAATTGTTAAAGCCGAGTTGATTGCGTAAGGCCCCTCCAGGCAGACGCCACAAACGCGGCTTTGGGTTGCCAGGCTGCGGTTTGGGTGTGACCGTGCCAATCTCCACAAAGCCGAACCCGAACGAGGCCAAAGACGCAAAAACTTCCGCGTTTTTGTCAAAACCTGCCGCAAGACCGAGCCGATTCTTGAAAGAAATGCGGGGTAGTCCCACGACATGTAAGCTACCCATCTTCAGCAGCATCTTCTTCTTCTGCACCTTGAATAAAAACCACTGTCTTAGCTGTAGCAGCCGCAAGCCGCAGTGGTGGGCAGTTTCCGGGTCTAGAAGTAGCAAAAAACGATGAATAATTCGCAACATGCCTTAACATTTGAGATCAGATTCTGGCGCTTCGCAAGAAATCATTTTCCCAACCCCTACACACTTTGCTAACTGGGATCTATGGGTTGGGGAAAAAATAGCGTTACCGTTTTATCCATTATCTTCTCTTTATTTGCATTAGCGGATGAGGCTCGGGGAACCATTTACCTAGCGGCACACGATCCGATTACCGGCTCGATCGGAATTGCCTATTCCTCTAGCGGCGGTAACTTTTGGCAAACCCGTATAAAGGGTCGGGGCCTGCTCGGAGAGCAAGCCTACGGGCTTTGTCGCAACGCCACGCCTAAAGCGTTCTTAGAAAATGGCGACTCCGCAGAACTAGTCGCAGAAAAAGTACAAGCGCAATGTGACACCGTCGGGTGGGATCAGTACCGCCTAGCGGTCGTTACCACAGATGGCAAACTCGCCGGCCTGATTGCAAAGCAAGGTTGCCACGCGGGAAATCCCGATTGCGGAATGCGATGGGGAGATAATTTCTTAATCATCGGCGGTGGCCTCACCGAAGGGGTCTTAGACGCCGGTTTGGCAGCGTACGAAAACACGAATCCGGACGACCCGCTTCACTGCCGGCTGCTCAAGACGCTGCAAGCAGTATACGCGGCGGGCGGGGAAAAGAAGGACTTTCGAGGCGCCTCTATCACCGTAGACGATCCCGGTCTAGCCGAGCTGCTTCATTGGGAGGCCCGTGGGCACGAAGCCTCCCTGCTTTCCACGCTAATCGATCAGATTCAAACAGGGAGTACCACATGCGCGCTCTAATATTGGCTTTCTTACTTGGAATCCTGGCAGTCATTCCCGCGCTTGGAACAGATTTCGATGAACGCTTCGTACAAGCGGATACTTTGGTGATCAAGACAACCTTCCCGATGGGAGCAGAGGGGGCAAGACACCTTCTTGACTCGTTCGGATTCAACGATGAGCTTTCGGTGATCACCAGTATTCGGCCTGCCTTTGAGGGCGTTTTTGCCGATGACTCGGATTTTCCTGCAGATCAGTACTTTACGGTGCGCCTGAAACCTGGAAGCGCCATGAAGGACACCATTGCAAACCTTCGCACTTTGAGCAGCCTTGCCTCCGTGCAACCGGATTATTATCTCAGTGATCCCGATCTTCTCACTCCCAACGACCCTCAGCTCCCTAAGCAATGGTATTTGGACCGTCTAAAAGTGCGTGAAGCTTGGGAGTACACTAAGGGCGAAGGCGTGTACGTTGCCGATGTAGAATCGGGCTTTGACACGGAACATCCCGATTTGAAAAATCAATTCGACCGCGGCAAAACCTATGACTACGATCCGGACACAGATGACACTGCCAAGGTAAACGATAACAAAATGTCGCACGGAACTCCCGTATGCGGGATTATTGGTGCGGAAGCTGACAATAATCTGTTCGGTGTTGGTATTGCACACCAAGCAAAGCTTATTGGCTCCCAAATGGCAAACAGCATGGCGGCGCACTCCACTGATTCAGTCTGGACCGTCAACGCCGCCAAAGCTATATTGGGTTCGGTCGCTCGCGGCGCATCGGTCGTACTCATTGAAAAACAATTGCCCTCCACGTCTTCTTCAGTGGAACGATCTAAAGTGATCTACGAAGCCATCAAAGCCGCTGTCAGCAAGGGGGTCCCCGTGGTGGTCCCTGCTGGAAACTTTGCCAATGAATTAGAGGTAGAAGCGTCTCAGGAAGATTCTGGATCCATCTTTGTCGGCGCCACTACGACCGATGACAAGGCCGCCTACTTTAGCGATCACGGAGAGCGCGTCGACGTCGCCGCCCCCGGGGAATCTGTGTATTCGACGCAGGAAGGTGACAATGAGACATTGTCGTTTGGAGGTACGAGCTCCGCTTCTGCAATCACCGCAGGGGTTACGGCACTCGTAAAGGCCGCGAACCCAAAGCTTAGCCCAAAAGAAATTCGAAATATATTGAAGGAAACCGGTACGCCGATCGAAGGGTCCAAGAAGATTGGCACCCTACTCAACGCGCGCGATGCTGTCAAAAGAGCTCTTGATTCGTAGTTGTCGGCATTGATGAGAGTTGAGTGACTCAAGCCCTTTGTCTTTAACTTCCATGCATTGTACGTACACATGTACGTTGCCTGGCGCTTGCTCCGGCAATTCGGCATGAAGATGATTTTTTTGCGACTGGACCCAAGTCTCGACCGGCACACCGTAAAGTGTTTTTTCGCCTACTTTTTTGCCATAGATTGAAGATAATCCCGTAGGCTCTTTACCCGACGCTTCAGCTGAAGCCTTTCGGTGGTTTTTTGAATTTTTTGGAATTTTGCCTGAAGCCCTCGTACGCCGGCGGCGAGACGCTGCGGGTCTAGCGCTTGCTTCCAGCTTTCCTGATTTTGAGGCTCTAAGCTCGGATTGGTTTTCGGTGCGTTGTCCATGTGTGTCTCCCCCTTGGACGGTATTGTTCTGAATTGAGTTTTCCGAATGAACAGGAACAGGCGCTACTTCCGGCAGGTTCTCGTTTCCACTTCGTAGATAAGTCAAAGCCGCCACACCGGCTGCCGCGATTATCCCCAACAAAACGAAACTGTTCTTCACAATCCCTCCCGGCCCTAGCGCCGCGCAAGGTGAATGCAAGCACAAAGCCAAAACACCCAGAATGAAATCATTGGGGAAATCTGCGCATCAGGAGCCGCGCAACGTCACCCTCAAATCAGGAGAGTGACAAAAGCCGTTGAATTGGCTCCCCGACCCGAATGCGCTAGAATATCGGGATGCTTCGGACTCTCTTCATCCTGTTCGTGCTTGTTCAGACCAGTATGGCTTCAGAATGGACCCGCTTTGAAGTGCGGGACGCGGCGCAGCGAGACGTGGTGCAATTCACCTCAGACGCGCCACTGGAAAAAGTTATAGGGGTGAACAGCTCGCTCCGGGGATGGGTCGCTTTGGATCCGAATAACCTCAGCAAAGGGGTAACCGGGGAATTCGAAGTCGACATGCGGACCTTTGACACGGGGATGCTGCTGCGGAACGAACATT
>JAGQZV010000239.1 GCA_020435295.1 Bdellovibrionales bacterium
ACTTTCCCCCAACATAAATGTCGCCGTTATCGCTGTTAACAGCGATGGCGTAGACTTCGTCGTTGGGAAAACCACCGGCCGTAAAACCCGGGGCTAGCGTTCCGGGCCCCCCGCTGCCGGATCCTTGAAAGATGCCGTTGGAGCAAGCGAGTACTAGAAACGCAAAACTAAGTCC
Organism: Bdellovibrionales bacterium; assembly: GCA_020435295.1. GTDB lineage: Bacteria > Bdellovibrionota > FAC87 > UBA2466 > JACKAF01 > JACKAF01. Next base: position 176 of record JAGQZV010000239.1, read on the forward strand.
GGCTAGGGAAAGGCGAATAGCCATTCCCCCATTCTAGTCGGAATTGGCTCGGTCGTCTGCTCCGCGACTACGGAATCTTGAAGGTTTCAAAGGTCGCGACAGGCGCGTCCCCACCTTCGTAGGAATGTCCGCCCAGAATGCCAACTTCCTTCTCGCTAATGCTGACAACCTGCGCAAAGCCTTTAGGTTCGGCAAGGTGTCTACCTGTGTGGGCCCACTTTCCAGTGCTTCCGTCGAGACGGTACGCGTGGTTTACGTATACATAGCTCAAAGGCCCGGTCTTAAACATCCCGCCGAATACGAACAACTCTCCGTCTAGGATTCCCGCTGCTGGCGCGAAGGTAGCAAACGGAAGCTTCGCAAGCTCCCGCCATTTCCCAGTTTTTGGGTTAAACGCTGTCACGTGATCGAGCAGATCAAAGTGAGAAGCGCCTTGCCCGATGCCCCCGATGAGGAGGATTTCGTCGCCAAGAACTTCCGCCGAGAAGGCGCGTCTTAAGGGATCGGGAATGCCGTACTCCAAAGTACTGGCGGTTTCTGTCTTGAGATCAAAGACATCTATTTCACGGTGAAAACGCCCTTCGAGATCGCCAGCACTCTTGGGGGTGCTATCCCAGCCGCCGATGAGATACGCTTTATCGTCTACTACGGCGACGATGTTAGAAGAACGGGGGCGCGGGAGTTTTCCCACTTCCACCCACTCATCGGTTTCGGTGTCGTAGCGCTCGACGGTATCCAAGGATTTCCAAGCAGGCTTGTGATCTGTAGAGTACGCAAATCCCCCAAAGGCGTAGAGATACTTTCCGTGAGCGATTATTTCAAAACCATGGCACGGGTTTTTTCGAGGGGCGACCCGATGCCACTCCCCAGTGCTTAGATCAAAGTACTCAAGGTGCGCGAGAAAGGATTCGGGGGGGTAGGTGTGTTCGTTTCCTTGGTGACCGCCCGCAATGTAGATCCGGTTGCCGACAACGGCCGATCCAAAGGACGAGCGAGCGGGATTGGGGACGGGAGCATTCTTGCTTTGTTGGTACCTTAGGTCTCCGCTAACTACTGGTGCGTAATAAGAGGCCTCACCCGTAACGAGTGCTTTGGCACTATTTGTTCCCGCCTCAAGCTCGGTCGCTGTGATGGAATACAGTTCGAAATGCCCGCCGCGATCGGAGGCGAAAATGATATTGCCCTCAGGTGTGAAATTGGGAGCAAAATCGTGAGACGGGCTATCGGTGACTTGTGTCTTCTTCTTGGTCGTTAGATCCATCGTAAAGATATTCCAGACTTCGTCGTGTTTTTCAGTAAACACCACTCTGCGATCGTCGAAAGAAAGAGCGGGAGCCATCGCGACACCCGTTTGCTCTGTGAGCCTTTCAAATTTCTTTTCCTCGAAATCGTAGCGGACGACGTGCTTGGTATCTTTGTCTGTGTTGAGTTGGAATACGAGAAAGCTGCCATCGGAGGCGAGTGCCGGGAAGTAAGCAGGGGCGTCTGTTTCAATAATCAAAGTGTCCGCTTCATCGGCAGTTTTTCGCACGGCAATTTGCATGCGCCCGTCCGGACCTAGGGGTGCCGTATAAGCCAATGTCCGTCCGTCGCCGGACAGATCGGGGTGCAAATACTGGCCGATGCCCCCGGCTAATTCGCGAGTTGTTTTGGCCGGGATGTCCTGGAGCAGAATCCTCGAACGCAAAGGCTCGGCCGTTGGGTCTATCTCCACATACACTATAGACGAACCGCTGCCGTCCAAATCGGGGTACAAGTGCCAGAGGTTGCCACTCGTTAGAAGCTTGGCTTCTTTTCCGTCCTCCTGCAGGGCGATGTGCTTGCTCTCGCCTGTCTCCACCATGTAGGCCAGGCGCTTTGCCCCGAGAGCATGAAAAGTAAACAAACAAAAAATTGCTGCAAAAATTCGGAAAGAGGTCACGTTTTACTCCCAACTCATGTAACGTTTGTAGTGAAACCGTACTGTTCGCAGTTCGGCGAGTCAATATGGGTAACTGGATATTATGCACCCTCGTAGCCAGCTAGCGTCATTGGGCGTACACGCCAAGAAAAGGTTCGGTCAGAACTTTTTAACGTCTCCGCACTGGTCGCAGACCCTGGTCGATACTTTGCTCGAGGGGATGACACCCGCTGCGGTTTGGGAGATTGGGCCGGGCCTTGGGGCGCTTACCGAAGGCCTGACGAAAAAATCTCCCGTCGCGCCGTGCGTGTTTGAGATCGACCGAAATCTTTGTGCGTACTTGAGAGAAAGATTTCCCGGGATCGATCTGGTGGAGGGGGACTTTCTCAAGTGGGAGCCGCGAGAGCCGCTAGACAGAGTGCTGGTCTTGGGTAATCTCCCGTACAACGTTTCGTCTCCCATTTTTTTTAAACTGCTGGAATGGAAGAGTTCTATTTTGAGGATGGTGCTGACGTTTCAACGCGAGTTTGCGCGCCGTCTGCTTGCAAAGCCGACGACCCCAGACTACGGGGGCACCGGTGTGGTGGCCCAGACGTTTTACGAGCTTCAGTCGCTCGGTGTTATCCCCCCGGGGGCGTTTTACCCAAAGCCCGATGTGGATTCGGAGGCCATTTGTTTTGAGCCTAAAGCCGATCCCAGGGTAGATCGCACGGCCTTTCTGCGCCTGGTGCGGGAAGCATTTTCCCACCGGCGCAAGATGCTGCTAAAAAACTTGAGCCACCACTATGGAAAGGACAAGCTCTTGGCGGTTTTTGAGACGTTGGGCATTTCTTCGAAAGCCCGCGCCGAAGAGCTAAGTCCTGGACAGTTTCTGGATCTTGCTGAGAGTCTCCTTCCCAGTCGTTCGTAGCACGCCTACACCCGTACTCTTGTTTGCGAAAGCCGCCCCTCAGTGATAGAAACCGCCGAGGGAGTCCAATGCGGTCTGGCCGAGCGGAAATGTCCAATAGACAGCTAATTTTCTTTAAAATCCTCCTTCTTTCGTTCGTGGCGCGGTTTGCGCGCGGGACTCCGGAGCGCAACTTTGGCATGGGGGGGATGAGTACCGGGAGGGTCGGGGCGATGACTGCCGATCCGCACAATCCTTTTGCGGCTGATAACAACCCCGCTCTGATGGCGGTGGGTGAGAAACCGCAGTTTGCGTTTAGCTTTGGCGGAGGGAGCGCTAGCGTAGATCCCTCGGGGAGCGTCCTCTTAGATAGTGCTACGTTTCGCACCGGTGCAGGTACACGCGATGTGCAGGGGGCGGCGTCACTGGAGCCGATGGCGTTTAGTCGTTGGTCGGTCGGCATGGTTTTCCCCTTCTCGCTTTCCCGT
>JAGQZV010000240.1 GCA_020435295.1 Bdellovibrionales bacterium
CGCTGGAATTTTGTGCTCGGATCCGTCCGCGTAGTACTTCCATCTTCCGTTTCCGATAATGACTTGGACACCACCACCGGGACTCCCTAGAGTTTCGCTCGCGTATTGATCACCGTTCGGTGCGCGCACCGCGCCTCTCACCTCACCGCCGGTGGGGTAGATTGGCCCCGTTGTTCCGTACCACGCCAGTACCGGTTGAGTTGTCGGATCCTCCCCGGGTTGAAGTGGTTTAGCAAAGGTAAACTTCACTGCGTGGGTGAGGGTGTTTTCATAGTCGCCGTGGGGCGTGGCTAGGCGGTTGCGGTTCACACTCGCATTGGTACGTGGTTCGTAAACAGCGCGGCTAGGAAAAGTCGCAAAACCCCCAAACATACCGGCGTCCTGTCCATAGACACGGGTAAGAACAGTGTCGGGTTTCAAAAGCAGAAGCAAAGGAGGGGCTTCGTCTCCCCAAGGCGGGACATCTTTTTCACCACTGTGGTTGAGAGCATGCATTTGGCTCGCGTCCATTTGGGTGATGACCTGAAGGATCTTTCCCTTGTCGTGCAGCTCTTTGAGTCGAAGAGCGGCGCGGTTGCGTCCAAGGAGCCTTTGATTGGCATCGTACTCTGCGCGCTTTTGGAAGTATGCGGCTTCTGCGGCTGCGAGATCTTTAGCGTGTTGAACGGGATCCGCTGGCGATTTTTTTGCTGCTAGAAACTCATAGCGCTTTGCCGCCAGATCGCGCTCTGCCATGAGTCGAAACGCTTCATCGTAGAGACGCTTTGTTTCCGTGTGGATCGTTGGGCTATTGGCAAGTTCGAGATACGGTGTGAGATGGCCTTCCGGATCGACGGCTTCTGACGCTCTCGTACGCGGCGGGAGCGTCATCGGACGGGCCACAGTTGTTGAGTGGGCCAGCGGAAGCGAATCGATGGCTTCGGCGTAAGCGATGGCTTCGTTTGTAGCTAGACAGGCAGGCCTAGGTTTTCCGAATGCGGGTGTGCTCAGCACACACCTCAAGGCTGGTTTTTGATTAAAACCTCTAATATCGGCTATTTATCTCAGTCTTGCGCATGAGGGAAAAGTTGTCCAACGGGTGGACTTTGAAGGTCTTTTCATAATTGCCCCACAGTTTCTTGGGATAATCAGGAGACTTATCCGGTCATTAGAGGAACGTTAGTGAAATTAAGACCTTATCTACAATCGTCTATCTACGTCTTTTTTCTATTCACGTTAACGGCGTGTCCGTTTGCCATGTTTGGTAACAAGAGCAGCGGTTCGGGTAGCGGAAGTACGGGGAGTAACGGCGATGAAGGCTTTGAAGAGTTGGCCGCGCTCCCCAACAATGGCGTGGGACGAAACGTCGGCGGCGCGAACATGGATTCCGAAGCGGTTTGCGTGTTGGACGGAGAAAAGAAACAGAGCTCGAAAGATTTCACGGTCCAGTGTTACACGGTTAACAAAGAAAACGGAAATGAGTTACGTAACGTCGAAACCTCGGTGCGCCTGAGCTGGACAGATCCTCCCGCCAGTGAAGAAAGCAACATTCGTAGTATCAGTTGTACGAGTTCTCCCGACAGGACCACTCATACTTGTGACATTAGTGTTTACGAAGAAAAGACCACCTCCGTTGACTTCCATTTAACAAAAGAAGACGTACGAAACGGCGTTGTAGTGGATACAGATACCAGAACGGCGACAGTTACCCTGATCGAGGTAGAGGCCTACGGATTTGTATTTGCGATACCTCAGGTATTCTTAGCGGGCTCCAAAGGGCAAATTTCAGACACTGAATATGCGGGTTACCAAACGCTAAAATTTAACCCCCGTGCGGTGCAAATTGACCCGGCGGAGTCTGGCTGTTTTGATGGAAACGCCTACTACGTGACCTCGCAGGGATTTGTTTACAAAGTGAATTTAGATGGCGCCGCTGAACTTTTTGCAGGTTCCGCCAACCCATCCGATACGCTTACCCCGGGCAACACTGCACATCGATTAAAAACAAACTTACACCCTACGCTCTACACTACCTGCCATCCTAAGAACCCCGGCGTTATCTGGGTTCTCAGCAAGATCCAATACAACCCATGGGATTGGACGATGTCGACTATGGATCCCATGTACACGACATCCGGAGAGCGCTGGAAAATCTATATGATTAAGGGCGATGATCTCAAGTTCGTGGCGGAGACTAGTTCGATTGAAGCGGCAACCATGGTCTACGATCAGGTGCCGGCAAATACCGTGAAATGGGGCAACTATAGCACGGGTTTTGACCTTTATAACATTATGGGCTATGCGGCCGGTAAAGACGGCTCATTGTATTTGGTTGAGGGTAGAAATGTTGTTCGGCGAATCGATCCGACCGGCACAACTGTATACCGATTTGCGGGTAAGGGCCCGTGTCCCGGGGCCTTTGATCCTACAAACTATCAAACAGACTATAAGAATTGGGCGAAAGACCACTGGCTCGTGGATATGGACGCCCGCGCCGCAGTAATACGGCAGTCTAGCGAGTACAACGACGCTTGCTCAACGATGGATCCGTCGGATCCTGACTACTACGCAACGTGTGATCCGGAAACCATGTACAATGCGGGAACTTCCGTAGATTCCCTGCCAGAGAACTGTACGATGATGGGGTCGCCCGATGGAGGGATGGCTTCGACCGTAGCTCGGGATGCACTTCTCTATCAGGCGAAAGATCTTGCGGTTAGCCTCGACGGCTCAAAGATATATATCACCATGGGAAATAGTATCTACCATATCGATCAAAATGGCACTTTGGTCGCTGATAAGTATATAACCGGTGGTCTTGTTCCAAGGCACATTAGTGTCGGTTCTGGGAACAACATGTATTTCTCTTCGCAAAAAGGTCTGCACCGCCTTGATCTGGCGACCAAAGTCGTCACGGCCATCGCTGGAAATGGGGTCAACCCCTACGCCTACGGCGGTACTTATACGTTCCCCGAAGGCGGCGTGCCAAGTACCACAGAATCCTTGCCGATTGTAATTTCTGTGACCGCAATTCCTTCGACCGAAGCGGGCACGAGTGATCGCCTCTTCTTTATCTATAATGACCGCGACGGTAGACCGGACAGGCACGTGCGGTCCATCGGGGCAGACGGGTTGTACCGAACCGTTTTCGGGAAGGTGCCTGGCGTGGAGCCGAAAAAACGCCTCGCCTCCATCACCCAGCTGGAAAAAGCTTCGGACGTGGCAATCGGGCCCGACGGTTCAATTTACTATGTCGATGCAAGTCACCATCGCGTTTGGGTCATTCACCGGGATGAGGAGGGTGACATGGTTGTGGATCCTTTCTTGGGTACTGGACAGCCCGGTTGTAGCCGCGACCTCGGTGCGCCTCTCGAGGTCAAACT
>JAGQZV010000241.1 GCA_020435295.1 Bdellovibrionales bacterium
GTATACTTAGCGGGCTTTGCGGTCAGCTTTTCCATTTCTTGCAGCTGCTTGCGCGCAGCAGGTGGCAAGGAACTTAGGTTCCCGCCAAGCTGCTTCTTTATCACGGTAAGAGCTTTTGCCGCGGTCTCCGCCATTTTTTTGAGCTGCACTTCATCCATTTCCATCACGGTCTTGCCCGAGTGGTTAAGCAGGTAGATCTTGCCCGCCGCCGGCTCCAGCAAAATGCTCACACCATCGGCGCCCGAGGTATCAATGCGGTGACGTTTGGTCCCAAAGGTATAGGTGATTTTGTGTTCGGCCTTTTTGTCTTTTGCAGACCAGGACTGGAAGTCCAGGCTCATTTCTCCCAGAGCGCAAATCGAAAAGCAGAAAAACCCAAGAAGCAAAATCCTAGTCATGAACGCCCCCATTCTTTGTAAGTTTACTTACAAACAAAATCGAGTTCGACCTTATAGTCTTCGGCAGAATCCATACTATTTCGATGCGAGTAATAGTCCGTATCCGATCGGGTCAAAGCACCCACGGCCCCAATAACGCCCTTGGCCGTCTTGTCCATACCCTGGTACTGCGTTCGTTGATCGATCATCGCGAATCGCTTGCCCAGCGTAGCGCAATGGGCCTCTGCATCTTTTACCGCCCCCTTCAGAGCGTAGCTCTCAGAAGAGGAGGTCGAATGCACCATATAGCTCCCATCCGCTTTCGCAATAATCTGAGTATTTGCGCACCCAATCCACGCGAGAAACAGCACCGGTGCCAGCAGCACCCCAAGCTTTGGATTCATATTGTCTCCAGAAAAACTTAATGGCCCAACTTTTGGGCTCGCCGAATCCATACTATAAAGAGAGAAGCAAAGGCAACTAGGACAACGCAGATGATGGCGAGCAGAAAGCCGATCCCAGCGTTCGCTCCCTGCACCATCGCAGAGTCTTTGGCCCCAAAGCAGACTGCACAGGCCAACGCGGAATTGCCGGAAAAACAGTGGGCGAGAAGGACAGGCACCAGAAGGGCCGTCCACTGGCGCGTGCGACGCACAAACCAGTTCAAGTAAAAAAGGAGAGCCACCCCGCCAATGGCAGAGGAGAAAGCAAAAACCAGGCTCAGCCGCCCATGCGTGACACTGAATTCGTCATAGCTCCACAGCCCGAACCAAAGGCAGAACAGGCTCGCTATGGTCACAAAAAAGATATGGAAGGCCCGCAACGACATGCCTAGGAAACCATCCTGTCCAAATAGCGGAAAATTTCACACTCCACGAGAACCGGGATTACCATTATCGCGATGAAAAACGTAACGGTAAGAACCAATGAGTAGACGATGATTTTCTTCTCGTTACTCAGATGCATGAAAATGGCCGCCACCAAGGAGCCCTTCACCAAGGCCACTACCATAGCTGCAAGGATGTGCATTGCGGTCGTGGTGTGCAGGTAGGAAACCCCTACCGTTGCCACTGTCAAAACCAACAGGGCAATATAGACCGCAAAGTAAGTCTTAACGTGACGCTGCATCTCTTCTGCGGAATGTGCTTCCATGAAAGCTCCTTAGAGTAAATATAATACAGGAAAAAGGAAAATCCACACCAGGTCCACAAAATGCCAATACAGCCCGGCGCATTCCACTCGACCCGCAAAACGCTCGGGGTCCGTATTCCACATTTTTGACCCGGGAAACAGCAAGTAACTGTTTACGATAATCCCACCGATAACGTGCAGCCCGTGCAGCCCGGTCATCGTGAAATAAATCGCCAAGAATGTATTATTCGCGGGGAAGTAGCCGTGGTGAAACTTTGCCGAATACTCAATGTACTTGATGATCAAAAAGCCAAAGGAGAGTAGGACCGTCGCTCCCATGTATTTCTTGTACTTCGCAAAATTGTTCATCTGCAATGCGGCCCAAGACATTACCATGGTGAGACTGGACGTAATGAGTACTACCGTATTAGCAAACGCCCAAGGGACGCTGAGATACTCACTCCCGTGCGGCCAAGTCTCGGCCCCCACGCGAAGGACGATGTAAGCCGAGAATAACGCTCCGAATAGCATCACCTCAGAAGCCAAGAACAACCAGATACCAAACTTTGCATTGGTAACGCCGGTAACCGGATGCGGTTTGGAGATGTAAGGAATCACCGCTGACATGGCTTAGGCCTCCTGTAAGTGCTGGGGAGCAAACTCCCGAGACGTCGTGTTGTATTCGTAGGGCCCACGGTACGCTTCCAAAGGCTCCGGAAAATTCTGGTGCGGTAACGGAGGCGTCGGCGCGGCCCACTCCAAAGTGGTCGCTTCCCACGGGTTGTCCGCGGCCGCTTCCTTCGGCTTGCGCAAGCTGGCAAAGATGTTGATCAAGAACAGCACCTGCGCTGCCGCTAACAGCCACGAAGAATAAGTCATGATGACGTTCAACGGCTGCACGGAACGCGCCATTTCGTAGATTGTGGCGTCATACAAACGTCGGGAAACCCCCGCCATTCCGATAAAGAACATCGGGGCAAAGATGCCGTTCATGCCGATGAATGTTCCCCAGAAGTGTAGCTTGCCCAACGTCTTGTTAAACATGCGCCCGGTGATCTTGGGGTACCAGTGATAAACACCGCCCATAAGCGCCATCAATGTTCCGGGAGCCACGACATAATGGAAATGCCCAATCACGTAATACGTGTCGTGCAGATAAATGTCGGAGGCCGTCAAACCAAGCGGCAGGCCCGTCAGACCGCCGATGGCGAACATCGGTAGAAACGCGAGAGCAAAAAGCATCGGTACGGTAAACCGGATCGACGCTCCCCACAGTGTCAGGAGCAGAACCGTGAGTACAATGACTGACGGGATGGAGATAATCATCGTCGTCGCCTGGAAAAAGGCACTCATCCCGGTTCCCATTCCCGTCATGAACATGTGATGCGCCCAAACGATAAAGGACATGAAACCGAGAAAGATGATCGCGTACACGGCCGTATTGTAACCGTAAAGTGGCTTGCGAGTATTGGTTGCGACGATTTCGGCAACAATGCCCAACGCGGGAAGAATCAGAACGTACACTTCCGGGTGGGCGAGAAACCAAAAAAGATGCTGCCAGAGAAGCGGGTTACCACCGCCACTCACTTCGAGGGCTTGCCCGCTAACCACCAGGCCGCTCGGCATGAAAAAGCTGGTACCAAACACTCGATCCATGAGCTGCAACACACCCGCAGCTTCCAAAGGCGGGAAAGCCAACAAAAGCAAAAACGAGGTTACAAGCTGCGCCCACACCAAGAAGGGTAAGCGAAAAAACGACAGCCCCGGTACACGCAATT
>JAGQZV010000242.1 GCA_020435295.1 Bdellovibrionales bacterium
CCGTACCAGTACCCACACCGATCGCATGCTTCGCTCCGGTGTAGGTCGCGTACTTCTTCTCAAACTCCAAAAGATCTTCACCCAACGTAAAGTCGCAACGCTTGAGAAAGTTGCGGATAGAATCAAAAATGGGTTCGGGATCAGAAAACTGCTCGGTCAAAAAAGAAAAAGGAACTTTCATCGGTTTGGCCTCGTGGTGTGTTCCGTTTAATTTACTGCGAGTCCAAGTGCTTTCCAAGACCGCACGCAGCGTTAATCCGTTCCCTTGGTGAGGAGTGGGAACCGGAGCCCGACCGTAAAGATCGCAGCCAACAAGACAAGCCAAACAACCCACGGCACAAGCTGGGGATCCGGCACGTAGGCCTCCTTCAGCTGCTGCGTAATGCGAACCAAGACTTTGTCCCATGGCGGCAGGATCTCGTACACATGGCGTACCAAGGTTAGGCCCGCAGATTTAGACTGGATTTCAGCACCCAAGTCGGTGGCAAAGATAAAGCCACACACCTGCGCAATGGAGAAAATGCTCGTTCCCAACACCGTTGCAGCAATGCGGCCGAGAAAGAGGGCAAGCGTGGCAAAGAGGAACATGGTTACTTCCAGAGAAAGAGTCTGGAAGAGCTGGACCATCAAAAGGCCCTTCAACGGGAAACCGCCCTCGTAGGCTTCATAACCGAACAGAAAGCCATGGAGCGTGAACATGATAGTGTTTTGCAGGGCTATGAGAACGAGAAACGTAAGCGCGTAGGCTATTGGGATCTTCCACTTGGCCACTGGCAAACCGAAACTCAAGAATACACGCGGGCCTTGGTGAAGGTAGGGAACAACCCAGACGCCATATACCATCGCGATAAAACCACCCAAACTCATCGCCACGAAGAACAATACTAAGAAGATATTCTCTCCAGTAATTGCCTGCTCCATTTCCTGAACGTGGATAGTTATCGCATCGGCGAGCTTAAGCGGAATAAAGAAGGCCAGAAAACTCATCGCCATGCAAAGATAAAAAAGGCGGGTCCTAAGCAAATGGATGAGAAAATGCCTCCAGAGTGCAATCATGCTCCGTCCCTTCCCACAAAGTGCGCAAAAGCTTTTTCGATGGACCCGTACTGTTCGACAGCGGCAGCACTAGAACCCGAGTAGGCGACCCTGCCCTCTCGGATGATGGCTACAGCGGCGCAGACTTTCTCCACTTCAGCCAAAATGTGAGAACTGAGAAGAAGGGAGCCCCCGTTTTTTAGATAGGTCTCTACACGCTCACGCAGCTTCATGATGAATAGGGGATCTAGGCCGTTGAGCGGTTCGTCCAAAATGAGAAGCTCTGGATCTCCGATCAAAGCCTGCGCCAGAATAAGCTTCCTGCGCATGCCCTTCGAATAATCCCGGATGCGGCGACTTGTCGGCATCTCAAACCACTGCATGAGCTCGCTGACGGCTTTCACGCGCGCGTCGCGCCCTTTCAAGCGGAAAGAGGCCACAAAATCCAAGTATTCCTCTCCCTTGAGGTACTCGGGTGGGGTCGCTTCTTCGGGGGCGAAACCAATCCTAGAGAGAGCCTTCAGATCCCCCGGTCGAGTCCCAAAAATTTCCACATGCCCTATTTGGGGACGGACCATGCCCATTAGAAGCCGGATAGTAGAGGTCTTACCCGCACCGTTCAGACCCAATAGGGCGAGGCTTCCGCCTTTTTGCAGGTGTAGCGTGAGAGATTCCACCGCAACAAACTTCCGCCAGCCATAGGCGATGGTGACGTCGTCAATTTTAAAGATCTCTGAAATATTTACGGTGGAGGACATATCTGTCTATAGTGACCTCTTTATGTCGGAACGGAAAGTCAAAATTCGGCTGGGGATCGACATTGGCGGTACCGCGATCAAGGCTGTGGCGCTAGACAGCTCGCTCTCTATCCTGGAGACCTACCAGACCTCTTCGTTTGCGAAACAGGAAGGGGAAGAGGGAGTGCACCGTGCGCTCAAGACCGTTATGGAAAGGTTCCAGGGGTTTGACGTTGAAAGCGCTGGGATCGGCTGCGCGGGTTCGGTCGATCACGCCAACGGGATCGTCATTAATTCCCCGAATTTTGCACACTGGAAGAATGTGGGGCTGCGGGCGTGGTTTACCGAGACTTTCAGCGTTCCCTGTAAGATCGACAATGACGCCAACTGTGCGGTGGTCGCAGAGTGGAAGCTAGGGGTTGCCCGCGGCTATGACTATGTTGTCCTGCTGACGTTGGGGACCGGGGTAGGGGGTGGCCTGATACTCGCTGGGGAGGTATACCGCGGTACGCACGGGGCAGCTGCGGAGCTAGGGCACTTTTCTATCAAGGCGGACGGCAAACTCTGCAACTGCGGGAATCGCGGCTGCTTTGAGCTGTACTGTTCAGCCACAACCTTGCGCAACCAGTTTCCGGAGCATTCGGCCAAGCAGATTATTCAGCGACGGGAGCAAGAGCCGTACAAGTCGGCAATCGCGTCGTTCATCGAAAACCTGATTACGGGCATCACGAGCATCGCCAACGTCTTCGATCCCCAACTTGTCGTCATCGGGGGCGGTATCATGAATGGGATGGGCTGGGCCCTGGCAGATATTGAGAGGTCCGTTAAGGAACGCGCTTTTCCAGCGATTGCTAAGGACATTCGAGTAGTCTCGGCCGAACACGCGAACTGGGCCGGAGCCCTCGGCGCCGCGCTTTTATAGAGAATCCAATCAATTTTGATGAGACGAGCAGTCGCGCGGCAGGTTTTGATTTAGTGGATCGCAGTACCCGTTCGGCCCCAACGCACTTTGTCCGCCCCCCAGGCTTCACCAGGATCCAGGGACAGCCAGATAGCTTGCGCTTTTCCTTTGATATAGTTGCGCGGTACAAGTCCCCAAGAACGGCTATCATAGGACTCATCGCGGTTGTCACCGACGACAAAGTAATGCCCTTCGGGAACGACTTCTTCTTGCTCGATGCGAAGTAGCTGGTGGTGTTTTTTTGTGGAGTACCGCACGTAATGGTCTTTGCCGTTTATCGTCTCGCGGTACACTTCGACAGAGTCCAACCCATCCGTTAAGCGCTTTAGGACTTCTGGGTCCTCAACTTTTTCCTTGGGAATCGTCTCTCCGTTGATTAAGATCTCTTTGCCGCTAAATTGTATCTTATCACCAGGAACACCCAGCACCCGCTTGATATAGTGAACGGATTCATCTTTGGGAAAAAGGAACACG
>JAGQZV010000243.1 GCA_020435295.1 Bdellovibrionales bacterium
CCCCCTTCCATTGCAGCAGTTTCCGTCGTACGCCTTGGTGATATAGACAATGTACGCTTCGGTGCTATCCAGACTTTGAGAGTATTTGAACTCTTCGAATCGCACGTCCCCTGGCGTAAATCTAAATCGGACATTCGTATTTTTGGAAAAGATACGGTTGATGTCTTCGGCGTACTGGACAAACATGGGACTCAGTTCGCTTAAGGGATATTCTGACGAAAATGCGGGATCCACTATAAACGCCAGGCGGTAGGTAAGTGTCGTAGAAAGTGCGGCTTGAGAAAAGCAGGCAAATAAGGTTGCAAACAGAAGGTGGAGCCTCATTTACACATACCTCGAAAGCTATTGAAATTACTTGGTTCCCGGGTGGTTAGTTTGTGACGTACTTCCCAGGCTACCAAAGAAGTATGTGGCAAATGTGAAAGGTACCCTATTTATTGACGAAAACTTGACAGCGTACCGGCTCCGTTCTAGCGGATCCCTAACTAGGAGGGTTTTGATGTGGAATCTACCGTGCTCTTCGCGCCATCTCTTGCTGAGTTTGTTTTTTTTGCTTGGGTTTAACCCTGAGCTTACTGCGCAAGACGATCCTAAGCTCACGCATTGGCCTGACTACGAAACGCTCTATTACCGTGAAGGTGAACGAGCGGTTTATGCAGAAAACCTCGATGGTATTCCAGGCAGAGTGACACTTATTTCTGACTACCCCGGGTTTGACGTTGAGGGCGGGCTTTCCATTTCTCCCTTCAGCTTGGAGGAAGTCTCAAGGCTCTATAGCCGGTGGTTACACTCCAAGGAAAGCCCTCCGGCAGCGTCCACTAAAGAGCGAATTGAGAAGGCGCTTGTAGCGGCGGGGTACATCAATCCCAAAGATCCGGATGCGCCCGTTCCGGCACTGACGGAGAAATCACCCCATGCTGCCGCGCGGGAGGCACAACCCAAGATAGCGCCGGACTACCGCCGAAATAACAACAAGACCCCCGCCGAAGTGCGCATTCGGCTAGCAGGGGCGCCAGCAGCCCAACTCTATAGTCGGCTCGAGGCTATCAAGCCGGTGCGGTCCTCCGTGCGTGCAGAAAATGGGGCCACCGAAACTTTATGGAAGAAACACATCCAACACGGAAATTTTGAGCTTACCGTAACGCACAAGGGAGATACCCCTGAAGTGGTGGAGGTTAAAGATTTCATGGACGAGGCCGTCATCACGACAGCCAACAATCGCAACTCCTTTGACGGAGAGTACCGACAGGTGATTGAAATGTCCGGTCCCGCGGCCAAAATGGTGTGGGAAGGTTTGGGCAAGGAAGAGGTAAAAGACGGTCCGGCTGACACGATTTACTTTTCTCGGTACGAGGGGCAGGAGGAGCTGATGCTTTGCTTAAGACCGTACGAGGGCAAAGTCTACATGCACCTCGAATGGCAAGTGACCTCGCTTCCGGACGGCCTGCACTATTTAAGTTACTACCCGATTCCGCGCTTGGCGCTTACACACGAGTACATTGATTTCACCGGGCGCATCGTACCGAGTAACTTTAACCCTGGTCCTGCTGGATGGGCACCTAGTTCGGGGCGTGGTGTGAGTCGGCTTCAAAAATAGGCGGTGAACCGCTCATGGCACGAGCGGTAGGCTGCCACCTGAGAGGTTCAAAAGCTGGATTGTATCAGGACTGGCGGGACCGGCTGCTGCGGGACTTATCTTGGAAGCAACGTTTCGTACAAGTCGCTTGAGTGACATCGAAAAAACTTGTGTCCCGCGGGACTCTAGCTTTACCAAGCCAATGGGCTTTGCTTGTTCCGAGATCCAATAATCTAGAGTTTGTTCGCTACTCGTGGAACGGTAGTGAGTGGCGCGAACCTTTCCCGCCGGAGTTTCTACTGTTTCTTCACCTACCTTCAGCGAGGCGAGTTTTTTTTCATCGAGAAATAGAAAGTCGCCCATGCCCAATCCCTGACTTCTCCGCACGGCGAGCAAGTCTACTTTTTCTGGCGAATTCATAGCCGATGTCATGAGATAGCTTGCTTCTAGAATAGGCGGTTCTTTGCGCCCGAAATGACTTTGCAACCACAGCTCCACGTTTTCGCCACCTAGCAAAGAGGGCATGGAGAAGTACATTTCCACGCCCACTTTGGTGTCTGTTGATTCACTTACATAAACCCAAACCGCTTGAGTGGGCGATCCGGCCGTAGAGAGTTGGAACTCTGAGCCGGAACCCTTCAGCCAGATATCACTTGCGAAAAGACCGCTGCAGAAAAAAAACAATGTAAGCGCCAACCGCACTTAGAAATCCTTTTCAAGTTCTTTGATGATCTGCTTCTTTTCTTCCTGTTGCTTGCGGATTTCCTCGAGGTTTTTGCGCAGGGCGGCGTATTCGTCCCCGAGTAGTTGAAAAAAACTCTTGGTGGACCCGGCGTCGGTGGCGGGTGGGCTGTTGAGGTGGCGCTGCAGTTCCGACAGCGCGGCGTTTATCTTTGCTTGATCGGCGGCTTTGGCCGGAGCCCCGTTCAGGTCCGCGGTCGCAAGAGGCTCGTCCGCGAGTGTGCGTAGGCACGAGAGTATCAGTAATATCAAGGGTATGTGTTTTAGACTCATACCCCCCAATTCTAACAGGGAATTAAGTAGAAATAATGAAACGGGCTTTATTGCCCCGGCGCTATCAAGCTATGATTCTTAAATGGATTTTGCAGATCTTCTAAAGCGTGCCCACCGCAGAAGTTTCCGGCGCTTTCTGTTGCCTGTTTACGAGTACGCCAATGAAGTTATCCAAAACGGTCTGGGCGTGGGAAACAACGTGCACATACTGCGTTCGGGAGAGGTCGCGTTTTTACGTCGCTACTTGAGAAACAAAAGCCACTGCCAAGTGGTAGATGCTGGGGCTAGGTTAGGCCACTATTCCCTTGCCGTAACGCGCATTTGCCCGACGGCTAAAATTCTCGCTATAGAGCCAAATCCGAAAGCGTTTGAGATTTTGCGCAGGCGAACCTGTGAAATTGATGCCGATCTTGTTTGCCAAGCCGTAGGCGACCGAGAACAACGAGTGACCTTTTATGATGAGCTTCGGGAGAG
Organism: Bdellovibrionales bacterium; assembly: GCA_020435295.1. Classification (GTDB taxonomy): domain Bacteria; phylum Bdellovibrionota; class FAC87; order UBA2466; family JACKAF01; genus JACKAF01. Next base: position 3,065 of record JAGQZV010000243.1, read on the forward strand.
CGGAAGCGCGTGGTGTTCGCTCTACCCAATAAATATTCCCAAGGGCTCACCCGTTTCGACTTTTGAAGCAGACGTCAGGACACTTGATGCCATCTTGTCCGAGAAGCACATAGAAAGGGTTGAGTTGCTAAAGCTCGA
>JAGQZV010000244.1 GCA_020435295.1 Bdellovibrionales bacterium
TTCCTCACTGCTGAGGTAGCCGGCGTTCTCACCCGCGAATTCTGCCTGGCGAGTAATCACCCGCAGACGAGCCCCGTGTTCCCCCAACTTGGCGACTTCTTCTCCGGCAGTCCGTTCAAAGAGCGACGGCGATTGGGGTGTGGAAATATATTTTGTGACAACGGGGTGATCTAAAAGGGGCATATTACTTGCGGTCTTGGGATCCACCGTAGCACTCGCCGTCGTCATACTCGGGCCCGACGGTTTTTCTACCCTAGGAGTCGTCGGTACACTTCCGGACGCAGGGCCGGAAGTCGGACTTGGTGTTGTGGGCGCAGCGGTTGGGGGCCTGGGGCCGCTTCCCGGCGTGGGACCAGGACCCGCTGCACTCGGCGCACTGGGCGGCTTAAGAAGCAGCTGCTCTGCTTCATCCACGCGCTTGAGCGCGTCTACATACATTTGTTCCCCTTCTGGGACTTCCTGTTTGAGCTCCTCAAGCACTCTACGATCGCTACGGTTAGCTCGAGGAGTGAACTCATTGCGCAAACGGGTCGCAGCCGCTCTAATCTCCTGCGGCGCCGCCGTACGGCTTACCGCGAGTACGTTTTCCGCCTCACCTAGGGTTTCCAAAGACCGGCCGCTGAAGAGTGTACGAAGTCTAGCGATGTACTTGAATTCCACCGCTCTACCGGCAAAACGTGCGCCCCGCGCCGCTAAGAGGCTATCGAGCACACCCTTCATTTCAAAATATTCGGCGGGAATCTCTGTAAGGCGCGAGTAATCCTCTACTAAGAAAGGGGTGTTATTGCACTGGAAGAGAACCCTCTCGCCACGCCCAGCAATAGCCGAGTCAATCCCGCGCTCTACGGCTGATTCTCGCCCCACAGACAGTTCCTCTAAAGTCCATTTCGTCTTTGTGGGATCCATCCCAAACATTCCCTTGGAGGTCGCCATAGAAGGGGCCTCACCAAGCACTCTCTCCAAGTGCTGCAAGCGCACGCGGTAAAACGCATTGAAATAGGCTTGCGCGTTTTTGGCGCGTAGAGCTTGCGCCGTTTCAATCGCAATCTCCATGTCTCGTGTGTACGCGATGGCGATCTTATAAGCGCGCTGTTGCATTAGTCCGGTTTCCCCAACGAAGTCTCCACTGCGAAGCTTTTCTCCGTAGGAGTAACCAAGTGTCTCGGAAGAACCTCGTGTCCGCGCCAAAGACAAAATGTAATCCCGCGATGCTGGGCTTTCATTTCGAACGGCATAGCTCCAGCATTTTTCAAAGTCGAGCCCCTCAGCTTCACCATCGATTAGCGCCGCCCGGATGTCTGAAGCCTTTTTGGTCACGTTCCCGGAAGCTACACCGCCCTTTGGGGTGTTCTTCAGCAAATTGACCCACTCCGTACTAGAAGGTTCCGGGTTCCCTGCTTGCGTCTGTGGTGTAGAGGACCGCGATCCGCTTCCCTGAGAGCTTGCCCCAGGGTTACGCAGATCCTCGTCTGCCCCTACTGTAGAATCGGCTGCTACTCGAGACGGGCGAGAAAACTCCTTCCCCAGCCAGTAGTAGTCTCGCCGAGCGACTGCGGAAATCAAGTCCACATCCGTCGGGCTAATGGCGCCGTTTTGGCAAATGCTTCTAAACTCCGCAGCGTAACGCGCCAGTTGTTCGCTGATGTGATCCGGGCGGCCCGCAGAGGTACCGAAATCGACTCTTACTGCGGAGGCAACTTGGCTACTAGAATTTTCGACCGTTCCCTTTAACTGTTCCGATCGCCCCGCAAAGCGGAAGTGCGAGTGAAGCGGGTGCTGCGTATCAATCATGGCGAGAAGAACTTCTTCCACATCCGAGTGCTGCGCTTCTTTTAGCTTCAACGCTTCTGTTAGGCGTTCGTGCTCCTGGGCGTTAATTTCGCCGTTTCTAAGTTGACGGCCATATTCTGTGCGCTGCGTAGCCACTTCGCTCGCTCTGTCAGCGCGGATGCGAGAAATATCGCTACGGAAGTACTCTGCAATTCGAACGAGCTCGCCGTGGGCTTTTTCGCGCCACGAAGCCAAGTAGTTAAACGTGACGAGATTGGAAATGTCCGTCTTACCTTGTGCCGCACGGTAGAGTCTTCCCAAGGTACGGCTTCCCGGACCCATTGCGTACAGCGCAGGCGGCATACCGGTGAACATCAAACCTCGTGGCATCACGCGGTAAACTGGGTGTCCCAGCCCTGGCAAGTAAAAGCTATCACGACCCGCAAAAAGAAAGAGCACATCTTCCTTATCAAGAAGACGCGTGCGAGCCAATTGCTGATCAATCGCCCACAATTCATCGATGACGGACTGCGCTTCTTCCCTCGCCTTCAACACTCGTTGAACTTTGGTTGGAGTTCCATATAGCGGAAGCGGGGCAAGACTGGTCGGATTTAGCTGAAGCTCTTCGCAAAGCGCACGCAATTGGGCCTTGACATCTCGACGGATAGTTGCGGCAGCACCGGGGCTTAACTCAAACACTTCCTCAAAACGCTGCGCGTTTTTCCCAAGCGCCGCTTCAACTTTCTCCAAGAAGGCAACCCGAATCCGTTCTGCTGCCTCCTGTGGCGGCATCGCGGTGAGTACTTTCGCATCAAGGCCCAACTCTTTGGCGCGCGAGTATAATTGAAAGCGGGCATAGGTCTGGGGCGCTACTCGCTGCAGTACCCAGCGCGTACCACCGCGAAGAACGCGCTGAGCATAACTCAACTGCTGGAATACAATGAGACCCATCCAGATGCGCCAGGCCCATCTCATGGCGCTCTGCTGCCGGGCTAACAAATCGTCTTGGGCGACATCTACGAGGAACCCCTGTTCATCTTTCATCAACGGAAGGTAGCCCTCAATCTGGGTATCCCGGTTGCCCATTAGGAAATCAACTCGGCCCTGACCTCCCCAATAATCTTCGTTAAATTGATCGTACAGCTCCCACGCAAAATACAAACCGATGATAATCTCCACCCCGACGTGTACGGCTCGGCCAACGGCCGTCGACGTAAACCGCGCCCCCATAGGGTTGCGCCCCACAAACAAAGACACTAGGGAAATTGTCAAAAAAATGTGAACAGCGGTTCCAACACCCTCCACCGCACGCCGCCATTTTTCCTTCTCCGCCTTAAGCGCCATGATCGAACGGAAGGACTTGTTGTAACTTCCCTCGGGCAAGAACTCGTTGAGGA
>JAGQZV010000245.1 GCA_020435295.1 Bdellovibrionales bacterium
AATACTTCCAGGCCGGTTTCAAACATAGGATGCCAGTCTCGCTTAAACCATTTTTACTATTAAATATTGAGGAATCCGGAAACGCAACGATCCAGATTTTCGATGGGGACCTTCAACTCATAGCCGGCGGGAACCTTGCCTCGTCCCGATGTAACCCATCGGGTGAGCGCGGGGTTAAACTGTTCTAAGTCATTTTCTTTCATGCTGCAGGCGAGTGCGACTTCAGCAAAAGCGGCCTCACGTGGCAGCGCGGCCTTACCGATTTCGATTGGGGAATCGACGAGAAGTTTGCCGAAGTACTTCCGGTAGTCCCGCTCGACTTCAAGAATGGCTAAGAAAGACGCGTAAAAATTGGATGACGCGAAACCAAAGGTATCCGATTTGAATTTTTTTATGATGGTTGCGAGTTCTTTTGTGCCAAGTTCCTGCACTGCCTTGGCCATTCCGGCGCGACCGTGGTTGTAGGCGGTCACCGCGAGGGGCCAGGATCCCAGTACCTCAAAGTTTTTGCGCAGCAACTTAGCCGCTGCGTGGGTAGCGAGGATAGGATCATTTCTTTCGTCGACGGCGCGGTCAATGCGCAGGTACCTTTTTCCGGTGGATCTCATGAACTGCCAGACACCCGAGGCCCCCACTTTAGATCGAGCGTCAATGTCGAAACCGGATTCAACAAGAGTCAGCCGGGTCAGTTCTTTGGGAACCCCGTACGATTCGAAGATGTCCATCATCTCTTTGAAGTAGCGGCCCCCGTAAAGAAAGCCCTTAACAATCCGGTCTTTTTGCCCAATCTGCGAGCGGACGTAGGGGACGGCTCGCATAAACTTGTCGCGGCTGTCCAGGTGCACAAACTGCTTGAAAATGGGAAGGAGCATCATCGGGATGGCCAGTGGTCGGTCGTGCAGTCCGTCCAGCGTGAGCAGGTTGCGGACGATCTTTTTCTTCTCATCCCTGAGGTAGTGCGCCACCATGCGGCGGATGCGTCGGCGCGAGGCTCGCTTGGTTTCGATGTGGCTGGTATCGACAACGCCGTAGACGATGTCCAAGTTCTGGGTGTCGTGCAGGACTGACTGCGAACTGGTGTACTGCGTGTAGATCTTTTTCCAGAATGCCACCCGACTTTGAAGTTCCGGCGGCACCCTAAACGTGTAACCTTCGATGTAGCCAAGGGTTCCAGAGGGATTCTCAAACTTAGGGAGCTCCATTTCGCGCAGTTGGCCGCCGGAGTATAGCTCCGAATAACCCTGGATGTTGCGGGGATCGGGTTTCTCGGTAACTTGAATGAGTTCGTCAGTGTCCCAAGGCTCGTCAGGATAGGGTAGAGGCAGGATAGCCCACGCCAAGGTACTGTAACCCATAAAAAGTAAAACAAAGGTTTTCATGAGAGTACGGAGTCTTACTTGCGAGTGAAGCGGCGAGCCGCCAGGGCGACTTGGTCGACCCAGCTTGTCATTCGACCGTATTTACCCTTTGGGTCGTTAAGCAGAACCACAAAAGCCAGCATTTCGCCGTCCGCGCTGGGCGTATAGCCGGCCAGTGACGCAACGCCATCCAAGGAACCGGTTTTCGCCCTCAGGATATTTTCGGCGTTACTGTTCAAAAATCTTCGACGAATCGTACCGTCTTGGCCAGCTATGCCTAATGATGCAATAAATTCGGGTGCGAGCGAGAAATCTTTCGAAGCTGCTACTAGCACGCTCATAAGTTGCTGCGCTGAGATATGAGACTGTCGGGTGAGTCCACTTCCGTCGGCGATCTTGTATGTACCGGCGGGAACTCCGATCTTCGTAAGCTCACGTTCCATGGCCTGTAGCCCTTTGGCCAGACTGCCGGGTGGACCAAACACCTCGGCACCCACCTTCTTCATGATCTGATCGGCTACGAAGTTGTTACTGAATTTGTTCATCCCCCAAATGAGGTGCCACATGGGAAGTGATTCGAAGGCGAGCAACTGGCGCGCAGTTCTTGGGACTGCCCCCTCACGGATGTTGCCCACTACTGTCACCCCGCGACGCGATAGAAATTGCTGAAACATGTGGCAGGCGTAAAGTGTTGGGTTGGCGATGTTGCGATAGTAGCGGACTTCTTTATGGTCCATCGGTATTTTCCCACGCAAGAGTACCGTATCCCCGAGATCCCCTTTGACGTGCTTGATTCTAGAAACCGCCATTGTGTAGCGGCTACCTTTGCTGGTGGTTTTTGCCTGATTTACGATGTCGATGTAGTCGTTCTCAGGATCGGCATAGACAGTTGGCGGAACGTTGGCGCGGGAACCAGGCTGTACATAGATAGTTGTGGTATTGAAATTAAACGAAAGGGCTCCGATGGGGGCATTGTACGCCTGATCTTTGAGGTAGTCCGGCCTGGACTCAGGTGTACGCTCCTTATCAAAAAACGTTGAGTCCCCAATGATGTCTCCGTTGATGCGCTTGATACCGGAGCGGAGCAACTCGTTGACCAGCATCCACATCCGTTCGGATACCAGGCTGGGATCGCCTCCACCTTTAATATAAAGGTCACCGCTAAGGACCCCATCAATAACTGGTTGAACCGCATAGATCTCGGTTTTGAAGGTTGACGCTGGGGACAGGATCTTCAGCGCGGTGTACGCGGTTAAGATTTTGTTTACGGAGGCCGGAATGAGGCGTTCTTCTGCGTCGTGTGAGAAAAGAATCTCACCGGTATTCAATGATTGGATCACGATGCCGGCCTTGAGCGCCCGATTTTTTTCCAGTTGGAGGGCGTCCAGAATTTCCTTTGCGAGTCTTTTGCGCGCGGGATCGGGCGGGGCCGTTACCGTTACGGGTGCCGCCAGCGAGGCAACCGGGCCACCCATCAAAATCAAAAATATTAGAGTCTTAAGCATGATCGTATCTATTTGTCCCAGACTAACAGGTAAGGCTTATTATTACCCCATCCTCTGCAAAATGTAAGGGACGGCGAAGCCTTGAAGAATGCGGCTACGTATGGTTGTGTTGTCAAGCGCCTGGCCAGCTGGCTTTCGTGATTCGGTCAGACTACATGTATGTTGCAGCGTGTCCGGAATTGCGCGGTTGGTATCCAGGTTGCATTGAATGGTGGATGGAAGGTGGAGCGTGTGCTGGGTATCCAGTTCGGCCTTCCTGGAGCCTGGCCTATTCACCTTCCATTTT